>NZ_VIVB01000004.1:288777-332870 GCF_007828605.1 Pantoea sp. SJZ147 | reverse complement strand
GCGAAGAGAACGAAGTTATCCGCGGGAGCTGCGAATAAGATCCCGGAAATATGCCGATAAAAAAAAGGCTGGTCACCTTAAGTGACCAGCATTAGGCCTTGGCCGGGTTTCCCTTATAACAGCGGTTTGTCACCGCGTTGCCACCACTTCAGCATTAAGCGTTCCAGGACATGCCCCGCGCTATGAGTCAGGCGATCAATCCTTGAACGGCGGCGCACATAGTTAACCCCGAGCACGGTAAATTTATCCATATGCTGAATAATAAGGTCGTCACTGGTAGAGATACGATCGACCAGGCCCAGCGTCAGGGCCTGGCGTCCGTACCAGTGCTCACCGGTTGCCACCTTGTCAATATCCAGTGACGGGCGCATTTCGTGCACGAACTGCTTAAACAGCAGATGCGTTTCATTCAGATCCTGCTGGAACTTTTCCCGCCCTTCTTCCGTGTTTTCACCAAACAGCGTCAGAGTGCGTTTATACTGACCCGCCGTATGTAGCTCAACATCAATGTCGTTACGCTTAAGCAGACGGTTAAAGTTGGGGATTTGCGCCACGACGCCAATCGAGCCGATGACCGCAAAAGGGGCGGAAACGATCTGGCTGGCAACACAAGCCATCATGTATCCTCCGCTGGCGGCCACTTTGTCAACGGCCGCGGTGAGGTTTAAGCCGGCATCCCGCAGGCGTTGCAGTTGCGACGCCGCCAGACCATAACCGTGTACCATGCCACCCGGGCTTTCCAGCCGTATTAGCACTTCATCACCCGGCTGAGCAACGGCGAGTACCGCAGACACTTCTTCACGTAATGACTTAACTTCGCTGGCATCGATACTGCCATTAAAGTCCAGAACGTAAAGCGTGGGTTTAGTGGTTTCCTGGTTGCCCTGCTTCGCTGCGCGTTTCTCTGCTTTGGCCTTTTGTTTTTCGGCCTTTTTATTGTTTTTTAACCACAGCTTTTGAGCCTGAGGTTTCATTTTCTCAAGCTGCAGCTCTTCTTTCATTTTGGTGTAGTCATCACCCAGTCGCGTCAGGCGGAGTTGCCCACTCTGATGACGTTTGCGCTGTGCGGCGTTAACAACAATCATTACGATAGCTGCAATGGCAATCACCACCGTCACCGCTTTTGCTAAAAACAGTCCATAACTCAAAAGAAGATCCATCGTGTCGCCTTATTAAACAGAGGATTACTGACAAACGGTTAGTTTAACTGGTTTATCCAGACCCGTCGCCTGAAATGCCAGCACCTGGCACAGAATGTACTTATTGCCAATTGCGTCATGGCATGAATTGAGGCATAAAGCGTGAAACCCTCACGTTGCGGGAGGCTCCCAACATGCACTATCAACCTAAAAATGATCTACTCGCGAATCGCCTGATTCTTGTCACCGGTGCTTCTGACGGCATTGGCCGGGAAGCGGCCCTGACCTACGCTCGCTATGGGGCTGAAGTCATCTTACTGGGCCGTAGCGCGGAAAAGCTGCAGCACACCAAAGAGGCGATTGGCCAGTTAAATCAGCGCCCGGCGCACGCGGTGGTATTTGATTTGTCTGATGCAACGCCAGAGCAGTGCCATCAACTGGCCGGGCAACTGGCGCAACAGTTTTCGCATCTGGATGGCGTATTACATAACGCCAGCATTTTAGGGGAAATCATGCCGCTGGCGGACCTTGATCCGCAGGTTTGGCAACAGGTCATGAAGATTAACGTCGATGCGACCTTTTTCCTCACCCAGGCCCTGCTACCGCTGCTGTTGAAATCAGAAAGTGGATCGCTGGTCTTCACCACCTCCAGCGTGGGCCGAACCGGTCGTGCGGGATGGGGCGCTTATGCGGTATCAAAATTTGCGACCGAAGGCATGATGCAGGTGCTGGCAGATGAATATAAAAACCACGCGTTACGCGTCAACTGTATCAATCCCGGCGGCACGCGCACAAAAATGCGTGCCAGTGCGTTTCCGCAGGAAGATGCCAGTAAACTTAAAACGCCTGCCGATATTATGCCGCTCTACCTCTATTTAATGGGTGACGACAGTCGCCGTAAAACCGGTATGAGCTTTGATGCTCAGCCGGGCAGAAAACCTGGAGCAGCTGAATAATGACGGACGAACGCCACCAGCAACGTCAGCAACGCTTAAAGGAACAGGTGGATGCCCGCATTGCCGCAGCCAGTGAAGTCAGAGGTATCCTGATGGTATTTACCGGCAATGGCAAAGGCAAAACCACCGCCGCTTTTGGCACCGCGTTACGCGCCTGTGGACATGGCAAGCGCGCCGCGGCCATCCAGTTTATCAAGGGTGAGTGGCCGAATGGCGAGCGCAACATGCTGGAACAGCACGGTGTTGCGTTTCAGGTGATGGCCACCGGCTTTACCTGGGAGACACAAAATCGCCAGACCGATACCGATGCCTGCCTTGCCGTCTGGCAGCATGCGAAGCGCATGCTGTGTGATAGCAGCCTGGATCTGGTGATTCTTGATGAAATCACCTACATGGTCAGTATGGATTATCTGCCCCTTGACGAGCTGGTCACTGCCCTAAAACAGCGCCCTGCTCAGCAAAGCGTGATTATTACCGGCCGTGGATGCCATCGCACCCTGCTGGATATGGCTGATACCGTCACGGAAATGCGGCCAGTGAAACATGCTTTTGACGCCGGTATTCAGGCCCAGCAGGGAATAGACTGGTAATCTTATTACATGCTATTCAGCAACGGTCGGACGGGGTGCCTGTCTGACCTGCATCTTTTCGGCATAAATCTGTAAACCTGATCGTCAGCCTGTCACCCGATCGTTACATGAGCCTCTTGCCCAATACCGTTAAACCCTCGTCCGTCGCACCTCAGAATTCCGCTTGCCACGAGCGCGCTGCTGGGTCGGTTTCGGCAAAAATGCGATCTCTGACGCGCCTGTTTACCCCAACCTGTCGGCCATAAACGTAAATTTTCGATTACACTTCACGCGCCCTTTCCAGTTCCGTTACCTGAAATTGACCGCCATGATTTACATCAGTCATTGATCACAATCACATAATGCCCGGTGAACGGCCGCAAAAACCGATCGGGATCACTCTTCCATGTTAAAAAAATGATAAAAAAAATTTAGCTTTAATATCATCTCTTTGTGCATGGTTAATCAAAACAAGAGGTTAACCATTAACACGCTAAGTAAATCCATAAATTATTATCTTGTTCGATAACAATTGAATAACTTTTGCCAATGAGAGGGCTGTTATTTTGCTGACCATACTGGGCTTTACGATGGTTGTTTGTTTCATGTACCTGATCATGACCAAACGCATGTCAGCGCTGATAGCGCTAATTCTTATTCCCACCCTGTTCGCTTTGCTGGGTGGTTTCTACCAGGGGCTGGGTGCCATGATGCTGGATGGGGTGAAAACCCTGGCACCTACAGGCGTCATGCTCACCTTCTCGATTCTCTATTTCGGCCTGATGATTGATGCTGGCCTGTTTGATCCACTGGTGCGTTTTATTCTTAAAATCGTGCGGGGCGATCCGCTTAAGGTGCTGGTTGGTACGGCGGTACTGACGCTGCTGGTCTCACTGGATGGTGACAGCTCAACCACCTATATGATTGCTATTGCCGCGTTCCTTCCCCTCTACCGTAAGCTGGGCATGAATGTGCTGGCGATGACCTGTCTGGTTAACCTTGCCAGTGGCATCATGAATCTCTCTCCCTGGGGCGGACCAACGGCACGTGCCGCTGCCGCGTTGCGAATTGACGCGCTCGACATTTTCATACCGATGTTGCCTGCCATTTTTATCGCCTGTGTTGCCCTTGTGGGCCTGGCCTTCATGTTTGGCTTGCAGGAGCGTAAACGCCTGGGCGTGATGAGCATCAGCGACCATCATCTGGATAATATTGAGTTGGGGCTGGGTGATGCTGAAGAGTGTGCAGCCAATCGTCGGCCTAAAATGTTCTGGCCAAACTTTGTTCTGACTACGGTGCTGCTGGTCCTGTTGGTTGTTGGTGCCATGCCCATTCAGATCCTGTTTATGCTGGCCTTCGCGATTGCGGTGATGCTGAACTATCCAACGCTGGAAGAACAAAAGGCCCGTATTGGTTCCCATGCCAGTAATGTGCTGGCCGTGACGGCGCTGATTTTCGCTGCAGGTATCTTTACCGGTATCCTTTCGGGAACCGGTATGGTGGATGCCATGGCGAAAAGCCTGTTGGCCTTTATTCCACACAGTTTTGGCCCCTATCTCGCCGTGTTTACCGCCTTAATCAGTCTGCCTTTTACCTTTTTTATGTCTAACGATGCCTTCTATTTTGGCATCCTGCCGGTGATTGCCCAAACGGCGGCCAGCTACGGTATTTCCGCAGAGGAAATTGCCCGGGCCTCCATTGTGGGTCAGCCTTTCCATTTACTGAGCCCGCTGGTTCCGTCGGTCTATCTTCTGGTCGGTCTGGCGAAGGTGGATATCGGTGACCACCAGCGTTTTGCCATTAAGTGGGGAATTTTAATCAGCCTGGTGCTGATGGCCGGTGGGTTAATTACCGGTGCGTTTCCGCTGTTTCACCGGTAAGCCGTTGTCACCTGAACAGTGAGAAAACACAAAAGCCGCAACGATGATCGTTGCGGCTTTTTTAATGAATCTGTTCTGACGTGCAAACCGATATCAGGTTGCGTTACGCTTACTGCCGGGATTACGGCGGGCAGGTCTGCCACTGGTCTGACTGTGGCGCTTCACGGCCCGACGGATCTGATTGGCCTTGGTACGGCGACGGTCTTTCTCGACAGCCAGTTTGGTGACGGTTTCATCATCCATCCCCACCATGTTACGCAGATAATTGACCGCAGACAGATCAAGCTCCATCCAGCCACCGCGTGGAATGCCTTTTGGCAACGTGATATCGCCATAACGAACACGCATCAGTCGGCTCACCTGGACGCCCACGGCTTCCCACAAGCGACGAACTTCACGGTTCCGTCCTTCGGTCAGCGTCACGTTGTACCACTGGTTGATACCTTCACCACCGGCAAAGCGCAGCGTTTTGAATGCGGCGGGGCCATCTTCAAGCTGCACGCCTTTGCTGAGCTGCCGAATTTTGTCGTCATCAACCTGACCAAATACGCGCACCGCATATTCGCGTTCCACTTCACGGCTGGGATGCATCAGGCGGTTAGCCAGTTCGCCATCTGTGGTAAACAGCATCAACCCGCAGGTATTGACGTCAAGACGACCCACGGCAATCCAGCGCGAACCGCGCAACCGTGGCAGTCGATCAAAGACCGTTGGACGCCCTTCCGGATCGCTGCGTGTGCAGAGTTCACCTTCAGGTTTGTAATAGGCCAGTACGCGGCAGACTTCCGTTGCAGATTCCGCAATAGAAACCAAATGACCGTCAATACGGATCTTCAGGGCTTTGCTGTTTTCGATGCGATCGCCAAGCGTGGCCAGCTTACCGTCAACGCTAACGCGTCCGGCAGCGATCATCGTTTCAATTTCACGACGCGAACCGTGACCGGCGCGCGCTAAGACTTTTTGTAACTTTTCGCTCATGGAGCTACCTCATTGTCGCCTTCCCAGGCGTCGGATGGATTAGGAATTAAACCTTAAAAATCAATGGGTTATATTTTCCTGTTGGCCCCATTATACAGGATGTCCCTCGTAATGTAACCCGTATTATGGCGTTGCCCTGATACGCACCGCGGGCAGGCAGCTATCCTGATGGAATCCACCTTCTGCAGCGCTGGCGCGCATTCGTCTGGCAACAGGCCCTGCCAGATATCAGCGGCAGGCATAATTATAATAATGAACGCGCTGTACTTAAAGAATCGAGATTATCCTCGCCATCAACAGGACATGTTGTGAAGCACAAAGCATCAGGAAACGCTTTATAGCTTCACGTTTCATCAATTTTATCTGCCTTATTGTGGTGAAATGGCGCACTGATGACCGATAAATTGCCTCAACAGCAAAAAGTAACGCTTTGTTACTTAATTCAAGTTAATGTTTCACCGGCAGCAGTTTTAGATAATGTTGCCGTTAACCCTTCTTAGAGAATTCGCATTAAAAAGATTTGTATTTAATGATTTCTACGCTATAGGTTTATCGCGAAACATTAAAAGCCGAGTAAAAGTGTCGTAAGCAGCGCAAATATAGTGGTGAGAAAAGTTTATTTTTACAGGCGGAATGTCATTTGAGTTAATTTAAAAATACAGAAAACCACACTTAAGCCAAATATTTATTTTTTTAATCATCCGCAGGGTGAGCTTTGCACATTGACCGCACTTTACCGCCTCTTTCCGTCGCATCTTTACTCGATATTTCATAGAGTAACCAACAATAAAGTTGTACAAGAAAAAATATGTTGTACAATTTTAATTATTGCGGGATACTGTGCGAAATAATGCCATCTGACCGACTCACTTTTGGTCAGACCGCTGTGCCGATATTCGCTCTCTCATTACAATAAATTTACATTAAAAAAAATGGACTGGCGGCAATCTCAGCCGATAACCATTATACGACCTTTTTAGCAGCCCTAATCTAATAAGCATACAGACGACGCAACGTTTCAAACGGCGCTGTATGAAAAAGCCGCTAACTGGTTGTTATTAAATATATATACACCGGCGCATCAGGAATATTTGCGTTAATATGGCTCACGATGAGCTTTAATTTGCATGTCTTGAATCTTTACCAGGGATTTTACTGACATGCTCACCTGAAGACACCACTATGCAAAAACAGTTTGTGTGCGCAGCGTTATTGACGCTGGCTCTGAGCGGTTGTTCTGTGGGCCATACTGAGTACAGCCGTACGGCGATGCAGCACGTTGATATGAGCGTGACAGGCATCCCTACCATTCTTGGTTTAGGTACATTAGGCACCAGCATTCCTTTAACGCCCGACTACAGCCTGACCGCCGCTCACGTGGCAAAATTCGCTGTGCAGCGCGTGAAGTCTTATCACCCTTATTGCGATCTCGCGATTATTTATCATAAGAATCCGCCAAATACGCTAACTCAATTCCGCAGCACCGATATTGGCGATGCGGTAAAAATGTATGGATACAGCTATATTTCGGCGCTGCCCGTTGAGTCTAAAGGGGTAAATCTGGCGCGCACGGCGATACGTAATACCTGGAATAAAAGCCCGTGTATTGCGATGGCCTCTAATGCGGGAGTCGTCCAGGGCATGTCCGGCGGCGGCGTCTATAACAGCGACGATACGTTGGGTGGGGTTATCGTAGGTTACTCAGATGCAATTAAAAATGGCCGTAGCGGGAAAGTGATTTTAAAAGATGTTTCACTTTATATCCCTTACGGCCAGTTTAAAAACTGGTTACAGGCGACGATTCCCGTCACCCGTAAAACCTGAGTGGGTTACAGAAAAGGTTTCACATCTCCCACACCTTCACGGACGACTTCAGGTGCATCACTGGTGAGATCAATGACGGTGGTGGGCTGCTGTCCAAGCGTGCCACCGTCGATAATCAGATCGACCTGCTTGCCAATACGCTGTTGAATATCTTCCGGATCAGATTCCGTGAAGTCATTACCCGGCAGAATTAACGACGTCGACATCATGGGTTCGTTCAGCACCTCAAGCAGGGCAAGTGCTACCGGATTCGACGGTACGCGTAATCCAATCGTTTTACGCTTTTCATTCATCAAACGACGCGGCACTTCTTTCGTCGCCTTAAGAATAAACGTGTAATTACCCGGCGTGTTATTTTTAAGCAGACGGAAAGCGCTGTTACCCACCTGAGAATAAACAGACAGTTCAGATAAATCACGGCACATCAGCGTGAAATTATGATGACCGTCCAGCTGACGAATGCGACAAATTCGCTCCATCGCCCCTTTCTCTTCCAGCCGACAACCCAGGGCATAGCCGGAATCCGTTGGGTAAACAATCACGCCGCCTTTATTCAGGTACTCTACGGCCTGGTTAATCAGGCGCGGTTGTGGATTATCTGGATGAATATGAAACAGTTGACTCATAGAAACCTCTTATCCCCTTTCCGTACATTCCACTGCGGGTGCCAGTGCGGGAAAACGTTCCCAGACCGGTTCTACCGCCGCAGGTAGCCACAATTTGCGGCCCAGTTCAATCCACGGGCAGGGTTGATGAAAATCAGAACCTTGCGATGCAGCCAGATTGTTATCTCTGGCATATTGCGCTAACTGCGTGCGCTCAGCGGGTGCCTGCTGACATTGTGCGACCTCGATCGCATCCCCGCCAGCAGCGCTAAAACTGGCAATCAGGCGCTTTAGCCATTTTGCCGACAATCCGTAGCGTCCCGGATGTGCCAGCACGGCACAGCCACCAGAATGGTGAATCGCATCAATGGCTTGATTAATTGTACACCATTGCGGTGGGACGTAGCCGGTTTTGCCCCGCGCCAGATAATTTTTAAACACCTGCGCCATGTTATTCGCTTTGCCCAGATCGACCAGATAGCGGGCAAAATGGCCGCGCGTAATCATTCCCCCCTCGGCTAAGCGCTGCGCCCCTGCCAGCGCGTCGGGGATCTGCGCTTTATCCAGCCGTTCAGCAATGCGCTGTGCGCGCTCCAGTCGCGCCGTATACTGACCCGCAAGGAACTGGGTCATCACCGGATGTTGGATGTCGATGTTTAACCCGACAATATGAATTTCATGGTTTTCCCACAGCGTTGAAATCTCAACACCGGCTAAAATTTTTATGGGCAGTTGCTGATTCAGTACGGCCTGCTGCGCCTCAGGGATACCCGCGACGGTGTCGTGATCGGTAATTGCCAGCACCCCGACGCGCATGTCTACTGCGCGCTCAACCAGTGCCTGCGGCGACAACAATCCATCGGAAGCCCGCGTGTGACTATGAAGATCGTAAAGCGGAAAACGGGCGATATCGCTCAAAACAACTCCTGCTGGCTACTGATCGGGTCAGCATAATAACGATTTTATCGGCCACTGAAAAAGTGTATTGACATTTTTGTCACGAACCAGTTAACTAGTACACAAGTTCACCGCAGACGGGTATTTGATCATGAAAACTGTAATTACGCTTTTAATGGGTTGGTGGCGCAATGTTTCCCAGTACGGGCGACGTTGTCGTGCACACCTTGCGTAAACACTGTGCAGATACCTGAGCCCGCCTCCAAGCGGGCTTTTTTTTGGACGATATTCAGAGAAATCATCATGCTTAATGCAAAACCGACAGTGAAGTTAATTACCGGCAGCGCGCCCTATCGGGAAGATCCCGCCGCCGTTTTTCATCAGTTATGCGGCGCTCGCCCGGCGACACTGCTGCTTGAATCCGCAGATATCGACAGTAAAGAAAACTTAAAAAGCCTGATGATTGTTGACAGCGCCCTGCGCATCAGCGCATTAGGAAACCGTGTCACTTTACAGGCCCTGTCTGACAATGGCCGTGCGCTGCTGCCGCTGCTGGATGACGCTCTGCCCTCTGAAATCATCAATGAACCTCGCCCTGACGGGCGTGTTCTGACATTTACCCCTGTGCAGGATCAGCAGGATGAAGACTCACGCTTACGCGCCCTGTCGGTGTTTGACGCACTGCGTCTGATTCCACAGTTGGTGAATTCCCCAAGCGAAGAGCGCGAAGCCGTGTTTGTCGGCGGCCTGTTTGCCTACGATCTGGTGGCAGGCTTTGAAGATTTACCAGAACTCAGCAGTGAGCAACGCTGTCCCGACTACTGCTTTTACCTGGCGGAAACGCTGCTGGTGCTGGATCACCAGGCGCGCAGCGCACGTCTGCAGGCCAGCCTGTTCTCGCCTTCTACCCACGAATTTCAACGTCTGCAACGACGCATTGAACAGTTGCATGGACAGATGTTACAACCTGCACCGGCGCTGCCCGTTCAGCCTGTCGAAACGATGACGCTGACCGTCAGCCAGAGCGATGAAGAGTATTGCGCGGTAGTGCGTAAGATGCAGGAGGCCATTCGCATTGGTGAAATCTTCCAGGTTGTGCCATCACGCCGCTTTTCGCTGCCCTGTCCCTCTGCGCTCGCCGCTTATGACACGCTGAAACGCAGCAATCCAAGCCCGTATATGTTCTTTATGCAGGATCAGGATTTTTCACTGTTTGGTGCCTCGCCCGAAAGCTCGTTGAAGTACGAGGCTGCGTCTCGTCAGATTGAAATTTACCCCATTGCCGGCACCCGACCACGCGGTCGGCACGCTGACGGTTCGCTGGATCGCGATCTCGACAGCCGTATCGAGTTAGAAATGCGCACGGACCACAAAGAACTGGCCGAGCACCTGATGCTCGTCGATCTGGCGCGCAATGATTTAGCCCGTATCTGCCGTCCCGGAAGTCGTTATGTTGCCGACCTGACGAAAGTTGACCGCTATTCCTTTGTAATGCATCTGGTCTCGCGGGTTGTGGGCACGCTGCGCGATGACCTGGACGTGCTACATGCCTATCGCGCCTGCATGAATATGGGCACCCTGAGCGGTGCGCCTAAAGTCCGGGCGATGCAGCTGATTGCAGACGCAGAGGGCACACGACGCGGGATCTACGGTGGCGCTGTGGGCTATTTCACCGCCAACGGTGATTTAGATACCTGCATCGTAATCCGCTCAGCCTATGTAGAAGATGGCGTAGCCACCGTGCAGGCCGGAGCCGGTGTGGTGCTGGATTCGGACCCTCAGGCTGAAGCAGATGAAAGCCGTAACAAAGCCCGCGCCGTATTGCGCGCGATTGCCACTGCTCACCACTGCAAGGAGATTTTCTGATGGCTGACATCCTGCTGCTGGATAACATCGACTCATTTACCTACAACCTGGTCGATCAGCTTCGTACCTTCGGGCACAACGTGGTGGTGTACCGTAATAACATGCCGACATCGCTGTTGATCGATCGACTGCAAAGCATGAATAATCCGGTGCTGATGCTGTCCCCGGGGCCCGGCGCGCCAAAAGAGGCGGGCTGTATGCCAGAGCTGCTGCGCGCGATGCGCGGAAAGCTGCCGATTATCGGCATTTGCCTGGGTCATCAGGCGATTGTGGAAACCTATGGCGGTCATGTCGGTCAGGCCGGCGAAATTCTGCATGGCAAAGCCTCTGCCATTCGTCACGATGGTGAAGCGATGTTTGCCGGGCTCAGCAATCCCCTTCCCGTTGCCCGTTATCATTCGCTGGTTGGCAGTAACACGCCGGACGAATTAACGGTGAATGCCAGTTACAACGGCATGGTCATGGCGGTCCGCCACGAAAAAGATCGTGTGTGCGGATTCCAGTTCCATCCCGAATCCATTTTAACCACTCAGGGCGCGCGTCTGCTTGAACAGACACTGGCCTGGGCGCTGGCGAAGTAACAGGGAGAAAAGTATGAATACGATTCTGGAAAAACTTTACCAGTCGCAGATCCTGACTCAACACGAGAGTCATCAACTGTTCAGCGCCATTATTACTGGTCAGCTTGAACCGACTCAACTGGCAGCGGTTCTGATTGCTATGAAGGTGCGTGGCGAAAACCCCGAAGAAATCGCCGGAGCTGCCAGTGCCTTACTGGAAGATGCCAAACCCTTTCCACGCCCGGATTACGCCTTTGCCGATATTGTTGGCACCGGCGGCGATGGCAGTAACAGCATTAACATCTCGACCGCCAGCGCCTTTGTCGCAGCAACCTGCGGGCTGAAAGTCGCGAAACACGGCAACCGCAGCGTATCAAGCAAATCAGGATCGTCTGACCTGCTGGCTGCGTTCGGTATCAATCTGGATATGCCTGCCGAGCTGGCACGTAAAGCGCTGGACGATCTGAATGTCTGTTTCCTGTTTGCACCGCAGTACCACACGGGTTTTCGCCATGCCATGCCGGTGCGCCAGCAGTTGAAAACCCGCACGGTATTTAACGTGCTCGGGCCGCTGATTAATCCTGCCCGCCCGCCGCTGGCCGTGATTGGGGTTTACAGCCCTGAACTGGTGCTGCCCATTGCGCAAACCCTGAAAGTGCTGGGCTACCAGCGCGCAGCGGTCGTGCATGGTGGCGGAATGGATGAGGTGGCGCTACACGATGTCACCCATGTGGCTGAGTTGCGTGAAGGTGAGATTACCCGCTATCAGCTCGGCCCGGAAGATTTCGGCTTTGGCTTCCATCCTAAAGAGGCTCTGGCAGGCGGCACGCCGGAAGAAAACCGTGACATTCTTACACGTTTACTCCAGGGTAATGGCGAGCAGGCCCATGAGGAGGCGGTTGCCGTAAATGTGGCGATGCTGCTCAAAGTGTTTGGTAATGAAGATCTCCGTGAAAATGCACAGCGTGCGCTCAATGCCATCCGTAGTGGTCAGGCCTATGAGCGCGTGGTGGCTCTGGCATCAAGAGGATAATCATGCAGGGTACAGTGTTAGATAAAATCGTGAAAGACAAAGCCATTTGGGTTGAGGCACGTAAGCAGCAGCAACCCCTGGAGAGTTTCCAGCAGCGCATTACGCTTTCCAACCGTAGTTTTTATGACGCACTGCAGGGCACCCGCACTGCCTTTATTCTGGAATGCAAAAAAGCCTCTCCATCCAAAGGGCTGATTCGTGATGATTTTGATCCCGAGATGATAGCCGGGGTTTATCGCCACTATGCATCTGCGGTTTCCGTGTTGACCGATGAGAAATATTTTCAGGGTGACTTCGCCTTTTTACCTGTCGTCAGTGCGGCCATAACGCAGCCTGTGCTGTGCAAAGACTTTATTATCGATCCTTATCAAATCTATCTGGCACGTTACTATCAGGCCGATGCCATCCTGCTGATGCTGTCAGTGGTGGATGACGAGCAGTATCGTCAGCTTGCTGCGGTTGCGCACAGTCTACAGATGGGCGTGCTGACCGAAGTCAGTAACGAACAGGAGCTGGAACGCGCCATTGCGTTGGAAGCGAAAGTGGTGGGCATTAATAACCGCGATTTACGTGACCTGTCGATTGATCTGAATCGGACACGCGAACTGGCACCGCGTCTGGGCCAGGGCATCACCGTCATCAGCGAGTCAGGCATTAACAACTATCGTGATGTCCGTGAATTAAGTCATTTCGCCAATGGTTTCCTTATTGGCTCTGCATTAATGGAAGAAGACGATCTTCATGCGGCAGTGCGTCGTGTCACCCTGGGCAGCAACAAAGTCTGTGGTTTGACCCGTCCTGAAGATGCCTGCGCCGCCTGTGATGCGGGCGCCCTTTTTGGTGGGTTAATCTTTGTCGAGGGTTCGCCGCGTCAGGTTGATACCGATAAAGCGCGGGCGGTCATCGCAGGCGCGCCGTTGAAGTATGTCGGTGTGTTCCGCAATGCAGCAATAAGTGACATTGTCACTAAAGTCACTGCGCTACAGCTCAGCGCCGTGCAGTTACACGGTGATGAAGACCCCGCCTATGTATCTGCGCTTTATCAGGCCTTGCCTGAACAGGTACAAATCTGGAAAGCGCTGAGTATCCAACATGCCCTGCCTGAGCGTAACTGGCCCCATGTGGATCGTTATGTCTTTGATAATGGCAACGGCGGCTCGGGCCAGACGTTTGACTGGTCACTGCTTCAGGGCCAGGACCTCAAGAATGTCATGCTGGCGGGCGGCCTGAGTGCCGATAACTGCGTGGAAGCCGCGCAGCTTGGATGTGCAGGACTGGACTTCAATTCGGGTGTGGAAAGCGAGCCAGGTATTAAAGACGCCAGCAAAATTGCCGCCGTATTCCGGACGCTTCGCGCCTACTGATTGACCGGGCCCGTGTTGTGGCGGGCCACAAAAAAGGATAGCAAAACATGACCTTACTCAATCCCTATTTTGGCGACTTCGGCGGCATGTATGTGCCGCAAATTTTGATGCCAGCGCTAAAACAGTTAGAAGAAGCCTTTGTTAGCGCGCAGAAAGATCCTGAATTTCAGGCTGAATTTACCGACCTGCTGAAAAACTATGCGGGCCGTCCCACGGCGTTAACCCTGTGCAGCAACCTGGCAAAAGGGACAAAAACCCGCCTGTATCTGAAACGCGAAGATCTGCTGCACGGCGGTGCGCACAAGACTAACCAGGTTTTAGGTCAGGCACTGCTGGCGAAACGCATGGGCAAGAATGAGATCATCGCCGAAACCGGTGCAGGTCAACATGGCGTTGCCTCTGCGCTCGCCTGTGCGTTACTGGGCATGAAATGCCGTATCTATATGGGTGCTAAAGACGTGGAGCGTCAGTCGCCGAACGTCTTCCGTATGCGCCTGATGGGTGCCGAAGTGATTCCGGTACACAGTGGTTCAGCCACGCTGAAAGATGCCTGTAATGAAGCGCTACGTGACTGGTCAGGCAGCTATGAAACCTCGCACTATATGCTGGGCACCGCTGCCGGCCCGCACCCCTTCCCGACGATTGTGCGCGAATTTCAGCGCATGATTGGTGAAGAGACCAAAAAACAGATTCTGGAAAAGGAAGGTCGCCTACCGGATGCGATTATCGCCTGTGTTGGCGGCGGTTCCAACGCCATCGGTATGTTTGCCGACTTTATTGACGAAGAAGGTGTCAAGCTGATTGGCGTTGAGCCTGCGGGACACGGTATTGAAACGGGTGAACACGGTGCGCCACTGAAGCATGGCCGCGTCGGCATTTATTTCGGTATGAAATCACCGATGATGCAGACCGACGAGGGGCAGATTGAGGAGTCGTACTCAATTTCAGCCGGGCTTGACTTCCCTTCTGTTGGCCCACAGCACGCCCATCTCAACAGCATTGGTCGGGCCGACTATGTGTCAGTCACCGACAATGAAGCGCTTGCTGCCTTTAAAAAGCTGTGCCGCGCCGAAGGCATCATTCCTGCGCTGGAGTCGGCTCATGCCCTGGCGTATGCCCTGAAGATGATTGAGGCAGAACCGGAAAAAGAGCAACTGATTGTGGTGAACCTTTCCGGTCGCGGGGATAAAGATATCTTCACCGTTCACGATATTCTGACTGCGCAGGGAGAAATCTGATGGAACGTTATGATCAACTGTTTACGCGTCTGGCGGCGAAGAAAGAAGGCGCACTGGTGCCCTTCGTCACGCTGGGCGATCCTTCACCCGCGCTGTCATTACGGATTATTGATGCGCTGGTAGAAGGTGGGGCTGACGCGCTTGAACTGGGCATTCCTTTTTCCGATCCGTTAGCGGATGGGCCAACCATCCAAAGCGCCACGCTACGGGCATTTGCGGCCGGTACCACGACGGCACAGTGCTTTGAAATGCTGGCAGCTATACGTCATAAATATCCTGAATTACCGATTGGCTTACTGATGTATGCCAACCTTGTATTCAGCAACGGTATTGATGAGTTCTATGCGCGTTGTGCCCAGGCTGGAGTTGACTCAGTGCTTGTGGCAGATGTGCCTGTGGAAGAATCAGCGCCGTTCCGCCAGGCTGCGATGCGACATGGCATTGCGCCAATTTTCATTTGCCCACCTAACGCCAGCGATGAGCTGCTACGTGAGATTGCCTCTCACGGGCGCGGTTATACCTATCTGTTATCCCGTGCCGGCGTCACCGGGACTGAGAAGCGGGCCAGCCTGCCGCTGGATCACCTGATTGCAAAGCTACGTGAATATCACGCCGCGCCACCGCTACAGGGCTTTGGGATTTCCGAACCCTCACAGGTCAAAGAATCGCTCGCGGCGGGGACTGCCGGTGCGATTTCCGGCTCGGCTGTGGTCAAAATTATTGAGCAGCATCAGGCCGAACCCGAGGTGATGCTGGATGCCCTGAAAACCTTCATTGGTAACCTGAAAGCCGCTACCCGCTAATCGCCTTCATGCCTTACCGTCCGGTAAGGCATGATTTCCCTGTTTTTTTTCATTACCGGTTTGCTAATTTCGGATTTCCTGCACCACAATTAACAGGCGCCGTTATGGTAACGTCGCATCCAATTTGTGACAGGGAGAGAAGCAATGAAATGGTTTAAAGTGCTGGCAAGTGCCATGGTCGCGGCTGTTGTTGCATTAACACTGAGCGCCTGTGCGCCAACGCCAACTAAAGAAGGCACCGGCGGTTATATTGATGACACTGTCATCACGACCAAAGTGAAAGCAGAACTGTTAAAAGATGAGTCGCTGAAATCGACTGAAATTAACGTTGAAACCTTTAAGGGTAAAGTGCAGCTCAGCGGTTTTGTCAGCTCGCCGCAGATGGCTAACCATGCAGTACAGGTTACCCGCAGCGTGGCCGGCGTAAGATCCGTCGTCAATAACATGCAAATTAAATAACGCCGTATCCATCACACGAAGGGCCACTTTTCAGTGGCCCTTTTTTTATCAGAAGCGGTAACCTGCCCCGAAGAAGAATACCCAGGGATCAACGCGCATATGGATGTTCTGCTGCTGATCGCCGGCTTTGAATTTCACGTCAGTATCAATATCCATGTACCACAGAGACGCGTTCAGCATCCAGTCACGGTTGATCTGATAATCCAGCCCGACCTGACCGGCTACGCCCCACGAATTTTTCAGACTCAGATCGCTTAAGCCCGCATCACGTCCGGTCTGGTTAAAATCCGCATCATAAAAGGTGGTGTAGTTCACCCCCACGCCGACATAGGGACGGACCTTACTCTGGCTGTCAAAAAAGTAGTACTGTGCCATCAACGTAGGCGGCAGCTGTCTTACCGTCGCCAGGGTGCCGGTTGGGCCAAGCCCCACTTTATGACGAAACGGCGTGGCGGCCAGAAGCTCGACGCCAATATTGTCAGTAGCCATATAGGTAAAGGTTAGGCCCAGCTGGGTGTCATTGCTGGCGCTAAAGGACCCCATTCCCAGCACATTGTCCGAACCTTCGGTGGGGCGAACGGTAGCACTCCCTGCACGCACAAAGAAATCGCCAGCCTGATGGGCCAGCGCAAATTGCGGTAACGCAAGCGCCAGCAGCATGGCGCATTTAGCCAGTTTCATGTTCACTCCTGTGAGAAATTAAATGCCTGCACTGAATTATTTTTGCCCGCACAGATTTAGCGCGATTCTTTGGTAAATGCATCTAAATCAACTTAGAAAAATGATTTAAAAAACAATGAATTGATTCAAGTCAATTTTACACCTGCTGCTGCAGGCTAAATATCTCTTGCCGAAATAATATCGCCGCATTACTTTGCTCTTCTTTCCTGACTATTTTGGTTCGATGCCTTAGAGGTGGCGGGCGATCAAATGAGCGAAAATATCAATCCTTGTATTAGCTGTGGTGCCTGCTGTGCCCACTTTCGTGTCTCTTTTTACTGGGCTGAAGCCGATGATGCCGGCGGTCTGGTGCCCACAGAACTCACCGAGCCGTTGAGTCTGTTGATGCGGAATATGCGCGGAACGAACGATCGCTCACCGCGCTGCGTCGCCCTTAAAGGCGATATTGGCGGCTGCGTTTCCTGCGGTATTTATGAGAACCGGCCCTCACCCTGTCGTGAGTTTGACATGTCCGGGGAACAGGGTGTCTGGAATGAAGGTTGCGATCGGGCCAGAGCACGGTATGGCCTCCCCGCACTTTTTCACCCATCTTTACCTGTTATGACAGAAAGTTATCCGGTTGCGGGTGCCAGCGAGCCCCCAGAACATGTACAATCGCCGGGTTAATTAACCCGGTTCTTTCAAGGAGAGTACATGTCTATCACGGCAAGCTCGTTATACCGTGACACTGGAAATTTTTTTCGTCATCAATTGTTCACCCTGGTGTTAATGTCGCTGTTGACCGCGTTTGTGACGGTCATGCTGTTGCATGTTTTAACGCCCGGTGAAGATCAAATGGCGATCTTGCAACAAGGCGAGATAAGCAGTACGTCGCTGTTTGACCTGGTGCAGAGTATGACACCCGAACAGCAACAGGTGCTGCTCCGCGCCTCTGCAGCCGGGACGTTCGCGGGCCTGGTGGGGAATACGCTGCTGTTAGGCGGTATGCTCTGCCTGATTCCGTTAGTCTCTTCAGGCCAGCGTGTCAGTGCACTGCGTGCGATAGGCGCTGCCGCGCCCTTGCTGCCGAAGTTACTGCTGCTGACTTTTTTAGTCACCTTAGTGGCGCAGCTGGGTTTTATGGTGTTGGTGGTGCCCGGCGTATTGCTGACTATTGTGCTATCACTGTCGCCGATTATTCTGGCCAGTGAAAAACTCGGTGTTATCGCCTCGATGCGCGCCAGCATGCGGATGGCATGGAAAAACGTGAAGCTGATTGCCCCTGCCATTATCCTGTGGTTACTGGCGAAGCTTGCCGTAATGTTTTTCTTTACCTCATTGACGGTATTACCTATAAACGTTTCAACGGTCATTTTCACCGCTATAGGTAACCTGGTTTCCACTCTGTTAGTGATTTATTTGTACCGGCTTTATATGCTGTTACGTTGATTGTCCGTGCGCCGCCCGGCGCACTGGCTGGAAAGGCAGCCTTAACTGGAATGACTATGAAGCAGCTACTCGACTTTCTTCCCCTTGTTGTTTTCTTTATTTTTTACAAGTTGTACGACATTTTCGTGGCGTCGGGCGCACTGATTGTCGCAACCGGTCTGGCACTGGTGGCGAGCTGGGTGCTGTATCGCAAGCTCGAAAAAATGACCATCTTTACCTTCGTTCTGGTGGCGGTATTCGGCACCCTGACGCTGGTTTTCCATAATGATGAGTTTATCAAATGGAAAGTCACGGTTATTTACACCCTGTTTGCGCTGGCGTTACTGTTTAGCCAGTGGTTTATGCAGCAGCCGTTAATTCAGACCATGCTGGGTAAAGAGCTGGAGCTGCCTGAGCACGTCTGGCGTAAACTCAACATTGCCTGGGCACTGTTCTTCTTGATTTGTGGTCTGGCGAACATATATGTTGCATTTTGGTTACCCCAGTCATTCTGGGTTAACTTTAAAGTGTTTGGACTGACCGGCCTTACGCTGCTTTTCACGCTCCTGAGCGGCGTCTATATCTGGCGTAAGATGCCGCAACAAGAACAAAAATAATCCTGTTGCCCGTGTTAGCGGGCAGCGTTTCTCTTACGATGACATAAGAAACCAGAGCAATGGACGATAAACATAAATTGCCCCAGGGCGAAATGGTGATGCGCACCCTGGCCATGCCAGCGGATACCAATGCCAACGGCGATATCTTTGGTGGCTGGTTAATGTCACAAATGGATATGGGTGGCGCGATTCAGGCTAAAGAGATTGCCGAAGGCCGTGTTGTTACCGTTCGCGTCGATGGCATGACGTTTTTAAAACCCGTCGCGGTGGGCGATGTCGTCAGTTGCTATGCGCAATGTATTCGAACCGGCAACAGTTCGATGACGATCAACGTTCAGGTGTGGATTAAGAAAGTCTCTTCTGAACCGATTGGGCAGACCTACTGTGCCACCGAAGCAGTGTTTATTTATGTCGCTGTCGATAACGAAGGACAGCCTCGCCAACTGCCCGCAGGACGGGATAATCAGTCATTCCCTTCCTGATTAAACGATGCATCTACAATCCCGCTAACAGCCCGTTCGCGGTGAGCGCTTGTCACGTGTAGATCGCTCACCGCTGCATCACTTTCGCCCCCGGCGTCACTCGATGCTGGCCCCGCCATTAATTTTGAACACAATATTCATCGTCAAACCGCTGCCCGGCTTACCACTTTGATAACGCCACGTCCGCATAGCCTGTTTAACGGTGCGCTCAAACATGTTACGCGGCTCAGCAGAAAGAATGTCGATATTATCGACCCGACCATCGCTATCCACGTCAAATTTCACCCTGACGCGTCCTTCGATACGTAATGCCGCAGCCCGAGGCGGATAAGACGGCTTACTGATATTAAGCGCTTTAGGCCCGGTGGATACGCTCTGCGTCGGTGCTGCCGACGGCGTACTTTTCGGGGCCGTTGTGGGTTTACTTTGCGTTGCAGGCGCATCCTGCTTAAACGGGTTCGCCTGCGGCTTCACGTCCTGACGCGGTTTAACTTCGCGTTTTGGCTGTTCGTGCCTGGGCTCTGGCTTAGGTTTCGGCTTAGGTTTAGGTTGCGGTTTGGGGATCGGCACGGGCACGGGCTTCGGCGGCTCTGGTGCGGGTTGAGGCTCCGGCACGGGCTCCGGTTCTGGCTGGGGTTCCGGTTGCGGCTCGGGTTGAGCGACTGCAGGTTCAGGCTGAACGTCCGGTGCAACCATGGTCACGCTAATCGGCTGTGATGCCTTGGGCAACTCAATGGTCTGATGAAAAGACGCATAGAGAATCCCGCCAATGACTGCACCGTGCAGCGCAACAGACAAGATCATAGCAACAGGCGAGCGTTTAGGTAAGGGCATAGTCAGCGTGGTCATAACAATCGCAGTAATGAAATGAAGCCCCGATTTTAAATGCAAATAGCAATCAGTTTCAATAACCTCCTTATGATGCGGCTAAAAAAGCCTATTTAGCCCAATATGCTGCGTAGGTCATTGACGCAAGGTTTCGTTTGCACTCTACTTAACTATCACTTACCGTGTTGCAAAATTTAAGAGTTAATGGGAGCGCCCAATTGCTTTACGTCATTTATGCTGAAGATAACGCCGATTCTCTGGAAAAACGCAACGCCGTGCGCCCCGCTCACCTGGCACGTCTGAAGTTGTTACATGAAGAAGGTCGGTTAATCGTTGCCGGGCCTATGCCTGCGGTGGACAGTAACGATCCTGGCGTTGCTGGGTTTACGGGCTCTACCGTGGTCGCTGAATTCCCGTCACTGGAAACGGCGCAGGCCTGGGCGGCAGACGATCCCTATATCGCCGCAGGCGTTTATAAGCAAGTCAGTGTGAAGCCCTTCAAGCGCGTTTTCTGATTCGACTCCCATGCAAAAAAGCTTCCGGGCAGCCGCTCTGAAGCTTTTTTTCGAGATGATGTTTTATGCAAGCGATCATTTTGACCCTGTTACTGGTCATCACGCTGTTAGTCGGGGCGGCGCTCTGTCTGTGGCACAAACACGGCTGGCGTAGTAAAAAACACCTGATTGTGATGCTGATTGTTCTGGCCGCCGCGGTACAGTTGATCAACGTAAAATTATTGATGACCGGGCAGTAGATTTATCAGCCGCTCAACGCGGCTGAATGATTACAGATTTTGCGTGATAAACAGAATCGAGCGACGTTGCTGCTGCGCCAGTTGATGGCGAATCCCGTGAATACGTTTATAGCGACGTGACTGCCCTTCCAGCCAGCGCGAACGTCGGCGCTGTACCTGACGCAACATTCTCCAGCGGGCAACTTCGTTTCTGCTTTTTCTCATTACGTCCTCTCTGACACCAAACTCACGCGCAGGCATTATAAAGATCTCTGAGCCAATGCCAAATCGGATCTTTCATCGAAAAGCCGTTATTATTAAGGGTTTCGCTCCCCTGCATCTCCACGTAAACTTCTCAAACTCAAGCGCGAACAGGATGTCCACTTAATGACCACGTTTTACACGCTTATCAGCTGGTTGTTGTTGTTTGGTTACTGGTTGCTGATCGCCGGCATCACGCTGCGCATCCTGATGAAGCGACGGGCCGTGACCTCAGCCATGGCATGGCTGCTGATTATCTTTATTCTGCCGCTGGTGGGCATCATTGCTTATTTATCCTTTGGTGAACTGCATTTGGGGAAACGCCGTGCTGAACGGGCGCGTACCATGTGGCCGTCCACCGCCCGCTGGCTGAATGATTTAAAAAAGCGCACCGAAATTTTTGCAACGGATTACAGCGACGTTGCGCGCGCTTTATTTCAATTGTGCAATAACCGCCAGGGCATTGCGGGCGTAAAAGGTAATCAGCTACAGCTACTGACCAGTTCTGATGACGTGATGAAGGCGTTAATTCGCGATATCCAGCTGGCGCGTCATAACGTCGAGATGGTGTTCTATATCTGGAATCCGGGCGGTCTGGCGGACGAAGTGGCCGAGTCGTTAATGGCCGCATCACGCCGTGGCGTTCACTGCCGGCTCATGCTTGACTCTGCGGGGAGCGTTGCGTTTTTCAGAAGCCCGTGGGTGGGCATGATGCGTAACGCAGGCATCGACGTTGTGGAGGCGCTCCAGGTCAGCCTGCTGCGTGTATTCCTGCGCCGCATGGATTTACGTCAGCATCGTAAAATGGTGCTGATTGATAACTATATTGCCTACACGGGCAGCATGAATCTGGTTGATCCGCGCTTCTTTAAACAAGAGGCTGGCGTGGGTCAGTGGGTTGATCTGATGGCCCGAATGGAAGGTCCGGTATCGACGGCGATGGGGATTGTCTATAGCTGTGACTGGGAGATTGAAACCGGTAAACGTATTCTGCCGCCGCCGCCCGACCGCAATATCATGCCGTTTGAGCAGGAAAGTGGCCACACCGTGCAGGTTATCGCTTCCGGCCCTGGTTTTCCGGAAGACTTGATTCACCAGGCGCTGCTTACGGCAGTTTATTCAGCACGTGAGCAGTTAATCATGACCACGCCCTATCTGGTGCCGAGTGATGACCTGCTTCATGCTATCTGCACGGCGGCGTTACGCGGAGTCAACGTGAGTCTTGTGGTGCCCCTTCATAATGATTCTCTGCTGGTCGGCTGGGCAAGCCGCTCATTTTTTGGCGAGCTACTTGAGGCTGGCGTGAAGATCTATCAGTTTGAAGATGGCCTGCTGCATACCAAAAGCGTGCTGGTGGACGGTCAGTTGAGCCTGGTCGGCACCGTCAATCTGGATATGCGTAGTTTGTGGCTGAACTTTGAAATTACCCTTGCCGTGGATGATGCCGGATTTGGCAGCGATCTGGCCTGTGTGCAGGACGACTATATTGCCCGTTCGCGCCTGCTTGACGCTAAACGCTGGGCAAAACGTGCCTGGTGGCAGCGGATTGTCGAACGACTGTTTTACTTCTTTAGTCCTTTACTGTAAAACGAGCGAAATTACGAACTGCCCTTAGATAAACGGGACTGAGAATGGATCTAAACAACCGCCTGACAGAAGACGAAACGCTGGAACAGGCCTATGACATTTTTCTTGAACTGGCAGGCGACAATCTTGATCCTGCCGATATCATTCTGTTCAATCTGCAGTTTGAAGAGCGCGGTGGCGCAGAGCTGTTCGATCCGTCAGATGACTGGCAGGATCATGTGGATTTTGATTTGAATCCTGACTTTTTCTCAGAAGTGGTGATCGGTCTGGGTGAAGCGGACGGCGAGCCAATTACGGATGTCTTCGCGCGCGTACTGCTGTGTCGCGAAAAAGATCACAAGCTGTGCCATATTTTATGGCGTGAATAGCTGACAGATGGCAAATAAACGCCGGGCAAATGCCCGGCGTTTTGCTTTATAGCGGGTCCACCTTCAGGCAGGACACCGCGTGACGGAAACTGCCTTCAAGCAGCGGTCGGGTCTTCGCACACTCCGGGCCGGCAATCGGGCAACGCGTACGGAAGACGCATCCAGAGGGCGGATTAATCGGGGACGGTAATTCCCCTTCCAGAAGCTGAATCTGCTTATTTTTCTCCAGATCCGGATCGGGGATCGGCACCGCCGACATCAGCGCTTTGGTGTAAGGATGCTGCGGATTGGTGTACACCTCATCGTAAGTGCCCAGCTCAACGGCATGTCCCAGATACATCACCAATACGCGATCGGAGATATGTTTCACCACCGCCAGGTCATGGGCGATAAAGATCAGCGACAGCCCCATTTCACGCTGCAGTTGCTGTAGCAGGTTAACCACCTGCGCCTGGATAGAGACGTCCAGCGCCGACACCGGCTCATCGCAAATGATCAGCTTAGGCTCAAGTATCAAGGCGCGCGCGATGCCAATACGCTGGCACTGCCCGCCAGAGAACTCGTGAGGATAACGGTTGATCAGGTTAGGCAGGAGCCCGACCTTCATCATCATGGTCTTGACGCGATCTTTGATATCCTGGCGCGACAGCTCCGGGTGATAAGTGCGTAACGGCTCTGCGATGATATCGCCGATGGTCATACGTGGGTTTAACGAGGCCAGCGGGTCCTGAAAAATCATCTGGATATCGCTACGCGCCTTGCGCCACTCTTCCTGGCTCTGTCCCAGCAGGTTGCGTCCCAGCCAGGATACGCGGCCCTCTGTGGCCTTAACCAGGCCAATAATGGCACGCGCCAGCGTAGACTTGCCGCAACCTGATTCACCGACAACGCCCAGCGTTTCGCCCTCATACAGGCGCAGGCTGACCCCATCGACGGCCTTAAGGGTTTTTGGCGGCTGCCAGAACCACTGCTTGCCATCTTTGATATCAAAATGGACTTTCAGATCGGCGATTTCAAGTAAGACTTTTTTCTCTGCCAGGCTGCTCATACGAGTTCCTCCACCGGCTTAAAGCAGGCGCGTAAACGCCCTTCTGCAAAAGGTAACAGCGGCGGTGCTTTAGAACAGATATCCATGGCATGAGGACAGCGCGGCTGGAACGGACAGCCCTGCGGCAAACGCAGCAGGTTAGGCGGATTCCCGGGAATAGTCGTCAGGCTTTCCCCTTCTGCATCCAGCCTTGGGACGGCGTTCAGGAGGCCAATAGAGTAAGGATGGGCTGGCTGATAAAAGACATCGCGCGCACGGCCATATTCCATCGTGCGTCCAGCATACATCACCAGCACTTTGTCGCAGATCCCCGCGACCACACCCAGATCGTGGGTAATCATGATGATCGCCGTATTGAACTCGCGCTTGAGTTCATTCAGCAATGTCATAATCTGCGCCTGAACCGTCACGTCCAGTGCGGTCGTGGGTTCATCGGCAATCAGCAGCTTAGGACGACACATCAACGCCATCGCAATCATTACACGCTGGCGCATCCCGCCTGAAAACTCATGGGGATACATTTTCATGCGTTTACGCGCTTCCGGCATTTTTACCGCATCCAGCATTTTTATCGACTCTTCAAATGCCTGGGCGCTGCTCATGCCTTTATGCAGCTTCAGCACTTCCATTAACTGCTCGCCAACCCGCATATAGGGGTTCAGTGAGGTCATGGGGTCCTGAAAGATCATGGCGATTTGCTCGGCACGCAGTCTGTTCAGCTGTTTTTCAGGCAGGTTAAGGATCTCCTTACCGTTAAACAACGCCGATCCGCCGATACGACCATTGCTGGCCAGCAGCCCCATCAGCGCAAACGCGGTTTGGGATTTGCCTGAGCCCGACTCGCCCACAATGCCTAAGGTTTCCCCCGCGCGCAGTGAAAAGTTGAGATCGTTAACCGCCGTCACGTCACCATCGTGGGTGCCAAAAGTGACGCGTAAATCTTTGACATCAAGCAGCAGTTCGCTTCCCGTGCGTGCAGCCTGAGAAGGCTGAAATTCATGAATAGTCATCGGGAAACTCCTTAACGATCTTTGGGGTCGAGGGCATCACGCAGGCCATCGCCAATAAAGTTGAAACAGAACAAGGTGACAACCAGGAAAACCGCCGGGAACAGTAACAGCCACGGCGAGACTTCCATGGAGTTAGCACCATCGCTAAGCAATGCGCCCCAGCTACTCAAGGGCTCCTGGGTTCCCAGCCCCAGGAAGCTCAGGAAAGATTCAAACAGAATCATACTGGGTACCAGCAGCGAAGCGTAAACCACCACCACACCCAGTACGTTAGGGACGATATGGCGCGTCACAATTTTCCAGGTGGAAACGCCACCGACATGCGCGGCTTCGATAAACTCTTTACGTTTCAGGCTTAAGGTCTGACCACGCACGATACGCGCCATGTCCAGCCAGGAAACCATACCGATAGCGGCAAAAATAAGCAGGATATTGCGGCCAAAGAAGGTCACCAGCAGGATAACGAAGAACATGAACGGGAAGGAGTTAAGGATTTCCAGAATACGCATCATCACGGAATCCGTTTTCCCCCCGAGGTAACCGGCGATTGAACCGTACAGGGTGCCGACGATGACGGCGATCAGGGCGGCGGCAATCCCGACCATCAGGGAAATACGCCCCCCAATGGCGACGCGCACCAATAAATCGCGCCCTGATGAGTCAGTGCCGAACCAGTGACCAGAGGTCGTATCCGGCGGTGATGACATCATTCCCCAGTCTGTATCGAAATAGGAGAACTGTGACAGCATAGGCGCGAAAATCACAAACAGCGTGATGAGCATCAGCACCATCAGGCTAATTAACGCGGCACGGTTATGGATAAAACGACGTCGGGCATCCTGCCACAGGCTACGCCCTTCGACTTCCAGTTTTTCACTGAATGCATCAAGAGCTTCGCTATTTTTCTTACTTAACATCATGGCGAACTCCAGAATCAGTAGCGGATTTTCGGGTCGATTACGGCGTACAGCACATCGACAATCGCGTTAAACAGAATGGTTAATAACCCCACCAGAATGGTCAGGCTCAGCACCAGTGAGTAATCACGGTTCAGCGCACCGTTCACGAACAGCTGACCAATGCCCGGCAACCCGTAGATGGACTCAATGACCATAGAGCCGGTGATGATGCCGACAAAGGCCGGCCCCATATAAGAAATCACTGGCAACAGCGCAGGCTTCAGTGCATGACGTAATACGATACGACGCAACGGCAAACCTTTCGCACGCGCGGTACGAATAAAGTTGGAGTGCATAACTTCAATCATCGAGCCGCGGGTAATACGCGCGATACTGGCGATATAGGCGAGTGAGAGCGCCACCATCGGCAGCAGCATGTAGTTCCATTGTCCGCCGTTCCAGCCCCCGCCGGGGAGCCACTTAAGCGTGATAGCGAAAACCAGAACCAATAGCGGTGCGACCACGAAACTGGGTATCACCACGCCGGTCATTGCCACCCCCATCACAACATAATCCCACAGGCTGTTTTGTTTCAGCGCCGCGATTACGCCGGCCGTTACCCCCAGCACCACCGCCAGAATAAAGGCGGCAAGACCTAGCTTGGCAGAAACCGGAAACGCATGACCGACCAGGTAGTTCACCGAATAATCTTTGTATTTAAACGAGGGACCAAAATCGCCATGCGCCAGTTGAATAAGATAATCAACATATTGCTTGCCGATAGGATCGTTGAGGTGATATTTCGCCTCAATATTTGCCATGACCTCTGGCGAGAGCGTGCGCTCGCTGGTAAAAGGACTGCCGGGTGCTAGGCGCATCATAAAGAAGGAGATGGTAATCAGAACGAAAAGCGTCGGAATTGCTTCAAGCAATCGACGCAGGATGAATTTTAACATTGCCGTACCTACCAGGCTGGTGCTTCACATTGCATTAAAAAAAGTACAGGCGGCGCGCGACGCGCCGCCGCTGTTCTTGGTATATGTTCTGTTAGTGCTTGATGATATACAGGTTTCTGTCTGCTACGTTATCCAACGGGTCCTTGCCGGTATAACCCCCAACATAAGGTTTTACCAGTCGGGTATTGACGTAGTAGTAAAGCGGAACGATAACCGAATCTTTATCCAGCTGCTGCTCGGCTTTCTGATAATCAGCCGCGCGTGCCTTGTCGTCACCCGTGGCCAGTGCGTCTTTCATTAGCTTGTCGAACGCAGGGCTCTTATAGTGCGCCGTGTTGTTACTGCTGTCTGACAGCATGGTGTTCAGGAATGACGTTGGTTCGTTGTAATCGGCACACCAGCCAGCACGGGCCACGTCAAAGTTGCCCTGATGACGCGTATCCAGGAAAGTTTTCCACTCCTGGTTTTCCAGCTTCACTTTCACGCCCAGGTTTTTCGCCCAGATTGAAGAGGCAGCGATAGCCAGCTTTTTATGCAGATCAGACGTGTTATACAGCAAACTAAAGGTCAATGGTTTTTCTGGCGTATAACCCGCTTCAGCCAGCAATTTTTTCGCTTCAGCATTACGTTTATCCTGTGACCACTTAAACCAGTCTGGCGGCAGTAATTCGATACCATCGGTTGCCGGCGGCGTGTAGCTGTATGCCGGTTTCTGGCCCTGAGCCAATACCTTATCTACGATGATGTCACGATCAATACCCAGTTTCAGGGCAGCACGCACGCGCGGATCGGTAAATGGCGCTTTCTGGTTGTTAATTTCATAATAGTAAGTGCACAGATACGGATCGACATGCAGTTCTTTACCGTTATCACGCTGAAGTTTCTTAAACAGCTCAATCGGCAGGTTGTTATAGGTCATATCGCTGCCGTTATCGGAGAAGTAGCGGTTAACGTCGCTGACTTCAGAAGAGATGGGCAGGAAGGTCACTTTATTCAGCACGGTATGGGCGTTATCCCAGTATTCAGGGTTGCGCACAACGGTAATACGTTCGTTGATCACGTGTGATTCAAGTTTGAAAGCACCATTCCCTACCCAGTTTTCAGGTTGGGTCCATTTATCACCGAATTTCTCCAGTGCCGCTTTATTAACGGGCGACATAGACGGGTGAATGAGTAATTTATAGAAATAAGGAACGGGCTCGCTCAGAGTGACTTCCAGCGTATGGTCATCAATCGCTTTTACACCCAGCTCAGACGGTTTTTTCTTACCGGCAATGATGTCATCGATATTTGCCAGGTGACCATATTGCAGATAGCTGGCGTAAGGTGAGGCAGTTTTGGGATCTGCCAGACGCTGCCAGCTGTAGACGAAGTCTTGTGCCGTTACCGGCTCACCATTCGACCATTTGGCATTTTTACGCAGATGGAAGGTCCAGACCTTAAAATCTTTATTGTCCCAGCTTTCCGCTACGCCCGGGATTGGGTGGCCATCCGTATCACTAATCACCAGACCTTCTAACAGGTCACGGCTGACGTTAGACTCTGGCACGCCTTCAATTTTATGCGGGTCCAGTGACTGGATTTCGCTACCGTTTCCTTTAACCAGCTCCTGCTTCGCGGCCAGTTCAACCCCAGCAGGTACCGTGGCTGCCATAACGCTGTTCGCTGTGAACGCACTCATCGCTGCAAAGACGCTGGCAGCAATCAGGGTTTTCTTCGTGATGTTGTTCATTCATAACTCCAGTTTTTTATTTTCACTGAGGGTATTTGCGACCTCAGCGTTCCCCGTATTCGGGTCCCCGGTGTTTGCCTGCCGGGGAGTATTGACCCTGTAGTGTGGTCTGCACGGTCACGCCCTTCCCGGCTGTGCCGCCGGTTAAGCGCGTGACTCAGTGTTGTTTAATAAAATAATATTTCAGATCTGTCATGTCCTGCGGATCGTGGCCGGTAAACCCGCCAATCCAGGGTTTGACCAGTCGCACACTGACGCGATAGTAAACTGGCACAATTGCTGAGTCTTTGTCGAGTTGTGTTTCAGCCTGCTGATACAATAATGCGCGATCGGCTTCATTCTCAGTTGTTAATGTTGCGGCTAACAGGCGATCGTATTCCGCGCTGCGGTAAAACGCCGTATTGGTCGACGACTGACTCTGGAACATATTGAGGAAAGTAGAGGGCTCATTGTAATCCGCACACCACGTGGCGCGAACCACGTCATATTGTGCCTGATGACGTGTTTCCAGCAGGGTTTTCCATTCCTGATTTTGTAACGTCACCTGCGCGCCCAGGTTGCGTTGCCACATGGACGCGGCGGCGATAGCCTGGGTTTTGTTTTGATCCGAGGTGTTATAAAGCAGCGTAAACCGCAGCGGGTTTTTATCGTTATAACCGGCCTCGGCCAGCAATTTTTTCGCCGCGTCATTTCGTTGCGGCTGTGACCAGGCCATCCACGCAGGCGCAGCTAATTTTGCGCCTGCGGTATAAGGCGGTGTAAAGCTGTAGGCAGGAATTTGCCCCTGTCCCATAATTTTATTGGCGATGATGTCGCGATCCAGCGTCATTTTGATGGCCGCGCGAACGCGCGCATCGGTAAACGGCGGTTTTTTATTATTAATTTCGTAATAAAAGGTGCAGAGCAGCGGACTGACTTTCACTTCATCGCCGATGTCTTTACGCAATTTAGCGAACATGTCAGGCGGAACCGCGCTGTTGGTCATATCAATGCCACCGCTACGATAACGATTGATATCGCTGTTTTCCGAGCTGATCGGTAAAAACGTTCCTTGCTCAATGACGGTCTGGCGGTTGTTCCAGTAGCGCGGATTACGCTTCAGGACGATTTTTTCATTCACTACCCAGTCGCTCAGCGTATAGGCACCGTTGCCGATGTAGTGGCCGGGTTGTGTCCATGCTTCGCCCCACTTTTCAATCGCAGGTGCATAGACGGGCTTCATCGCGGTGTGCGCCAGCATTGCCACTAAATAGGGCACCGGCTCGGTTAAGGTAACCTGCAGATGGCGGTCATCAAGGGCTTTTACTCCCAGTTGGTCTGGGGCGGCTTTACCGGCAAGAATCGCCTCAACATTGGCAATGTGCGCAGCCTGCAAATAACTGGCATAAGGGGAAGCCGTTTTAGGATCGGCAAGACGACGCCAGCTATAAACGAAATCCTTTGCCGTCACCGGCTCACCGTTGCTCCATTTAGCATTGTCGCGCAGCGTAAATGTCCAGACTTTGCCCTGCTGATTTTGCCAGCTTTCGGCAACGCCCGGCACGACCTTGCCATCATTATCCGTGTTAACCAGCCCGTCCAGCAGGTTGAGGATGATGTTCGACTCCGGCACACCTTCTGTCTTATGCGGGTCAAGTGAGGCCACTTCTGATCCGTTATTAATGACGATTTGTTGGTTTGCGGACAACGCGACATCTGATGGCACAGTCGCGGCACTGGTGGGTAAAACTGTCATAGTTAATGCTAAACAAGCCAGATAGTGCTGCGTGTTCATTTACCAACCCTTGTTAAGTGCCAACTTTTATTCTGCCATCCCGTCATCAATAAGGAATAAATCTTATTGTTTGGACATTCGGGAAAACTTTATCGATGCGCCGAAAATTAGCAGATGCCGTTGAGGGGCGCCAAAACTAAATAGCTAAAATGTTACCTGATTCTCTTTTATCATGAGATTTTTCCCAGAGGAAGTGTTAATTTTCGCCATAAAAATAGCTTAACAGACTGATTAATAAACAGACTCATCGATTTGATGGTAATTTAACCAAAAAATAACAATCCAGCCGTTTGACTGTGTTGTTGTAGGGTTATTTCACCTCGCCCCATCATTTAAAAACGCTTTTTGGGACGTATACCAGCATTAATCATGCCAACTTAGGCAGTTAAAGCAGAATGTAATGTGAAAATAGTGACAGGGTGGGAATGCGGGCAAGGAGTGGGTGCAGGAAGCTATTAGTGGAAGTGATAACTGCTGAGGGATATGAAGACAGATAAATAATTGCATTAAAATGGTGCAAAACAGCCGGGATTTGCACCAAATTAGCGCGCTTCTTATTATTTATTTTTAAATAAGTGCCTTTTATCCGACCAGACCGGGAAAAATCGCTTTAATCCCGGTAACGACAAATTCAATCCCCAGGGCCATTAACAATAACCCCATGATACGGGTGATGACGTTAATACCGGTCTGCCCTAACAACCTGACCATCAAGGGAGCAGCGCGGAACAGTAACCAACAGCTGAAGGCGAAAATGGCAATTGCCACGGTAAAACCCAGCAGGTTAAGCCAGTTATGGTAACGGGTACTCCAGACGATGGTCGAACTGATCGCGCCAGGGCCAGCCATTAACGGCAGCGCCAGCGGAACCACGCCGACACTTTCCCGAATGGCCGTCTCCGATTTTTCCTGCTTGTTTTGTTTATCCTCGCCTAACTTTCCGCTGATCATCGACATGGCGATCGTCACAACCAGAATACCGCCTGCAATGCGGAACGAATCGATAGAGATACCAAAAACATGCAGGATCGCATCGCCTAAAAACAGTGAGGTCCAAAGAATAATCGCCACGGCGAGATTTGCCGTCAGATTGGTTTTATTGCGTTCAGCCACGCCCTGATAACGGGTCATGCTGATAAATACCGGAATGATGCCAATGGGGTTAACCAGTGCAAACAGGCCTACGAAAAACTTGATATAGCCAGACAGATCTAATAGCGCAGGATTCACGGTTGACTCCACATCCCAGATGAAAAAACGCGCCTAATGTAAGGGAAAAATGCCCTGGGCGCCAGATGACCTGTTAGTTATTTATTCTGTTAATTTACTTACACTTTAGCGCGTTCTACCAGCCATTAAATATCCTGCGGTAGATGTTACTTTTATTACGGTCTTTTTACTTCGTCGTATGGCTGTGATCCCAGGCTGGCTGAAAGGTGTCAGCCGCGATCTAAATTGATCTGAATCATCATTGGTCTCCCCCAAACCAGGTACTCTTTGCCTGTCAGCAACGCGTGTCTCACGTTTAAACCGCAAGAAAGCGCTTTTAGTAAACAATTGAAAACTTGCTGCTTTACTCCCGAAATGGTTGGCGTTTGCATCATAACTATACTCAGGGACTCAGGCTTGTTTACTAAAAAAGTTTAACTTCCTCAGGAGAGCACAATGGCCGTTACTAATGTCGCTGAACTCAATGCACTGGTTGAACGTGTAAAAAAAGCCCAGCAAGAATTCGCCAACTTTTCTCAACAACAGGTCGATGCCATCTTCCGCGCCGCTGCGCTGGCCGCCGCCGATGCCCGCATTCCCCTCGCTAAAATGGCGGTCGCAGAATCCGGTATGGGTATTGTTGAAGATAAAGTTATCAAAAACCACTTTGCTTCTGAATATATCTATAACGCTTACAAAGATGAAAAAACCTGCGGCGTGCTGCAAACCGATGACACTTTTGGCACCATCACGATTGCTGAACCCATCGGCCTGATTTGCGGCATTGTTCCCACAACCAACCCCACGTCGACCGCTATCTTCAAAGCCCTTATCAGCCTTAAAACCCGCAACGGTATTATCTTCTCACCTCACCCTCGCGCCAAAGACGCAACCAATAAAGCGGCGGATATTGTACTGCAGGCTGCCATCGCTGCTGGCGCGCCTAAAGACATTATCGGCTGGATCGACGCGCCTTCTGTTGAACTGTCCAATCAGCTGATGCATCACCCCGATATCAACCTGATTCTTGCTACAGGTGGACCCGGCATGGTTAAAGCCGCGTACAGTTCAGGAAAACCGGCTATTGGCGTAGGGGCGGGTAACACGCCGGTGGTGATTGATGAAACCGCCGATATTAAGCGCGCCGTCGCGTCCATTCTGATGTCGAAAACGTTCGACAACGGCGTGATCTGCGCCTCTGAGCAGTCTGTCATCGTGGTGGACTCCGTTTATGACGCCGTGCGTGAGCGCTTCTCCAGCCATGGCGGCTATCTGCTCAAGGGACAGGATCTCAGTGCCGTACAAAATATTATTCTGAAAAACGGCGGGCTTAACGCCGCCATTGTCGGTCAGCCCGCGGTGAAAATTGCAGAGATGGCTGGCCTCAGCGTTCCGGCAGAAACAAAAATCCTGATTGGTGAAGTTGAACGGGTCGATGAATCAGAACCTTTTGCCCATGAAAAGCTGTCGCCGACACTTGCGATGTACCGTGCTAAAGATTATGAAGATGCCGTCAGCAAAGCGGAGAAACTGGTGGCGATGGGTGGCATTGGTCACACCTCCTGTCTTTATACCGATCAGGACAATCAGACAGAACGCGTGCACTACTTTGGCGACAAAATGAAAACGGCCCGCATTCTTATCAATACTCCGGCCTCTCAGGGCGGCATTGGTGATTTGTACAACTTTAAACTCGCCCCCTCTCTGACATTGGGCTGTGGTTCCTGGGGTGGTAACTCCATTTCTGAAAACGTTGGACCTAAACATCTAATCAATAAGAAAACCGTAGCCAAGCGAGCTGAAAATATGTTGTGGCATAAACTTCCAAAGTCCATTTACTTCCGTCGTGGCTCTTTACCCATTGCCCTGGAAGAGATCGCTACCGACGGGGCAAAACGCGCGTTTGTGGTGACAGACCGCTTCCTGTTCAATAATGGCTACGCCGATCAGGTTACCCGCGTCTTAAAATCCCACGGTATCGAAACCGAAGTGTTCTTTGAGGTTGAAGCGGACCCTACATTAAGCATCGTGCGCAAAGGCGCAGAACAAATGAACAGCTTTAAACCCGACGTCATTCTGGCGCTGGGCGGTGGTTCCCCGATGGATGCGGCCAAAATTATGTGGGTCATGTATGAACATCCGGAAACCCATTTCGAAGAGCTGGCGCTGCGCTTTATGGATATCCGCAAACGTATCTATAAATTCCCGAAAATGGGCGTGAAAGCACGGATGGTGGCGATTACCACCACCTCCGGTACCGGTTCTGAAGTGACGCCTTTTGCGGTAGTAACGGATGACGCCACCGGGCAGAAATATCCGCTGGCGGATTACGCTCTGACGCCGGATATGGCCATCGTGGATGCGAACCTGGTCATGGATATGCCACGTTCACTCTGTGCCTTTGGTGGTCTGGATGCGGTAACCCATGCGCTTGAAGCCTATGTGTCCGTCCTGGCAAATGAATATTCCGATGGTCAGGCGCTGCAGGCACTTAAGCTACTCAAAGAGCATTTACCCGCCAGCTATGCAGAGGGGGCCAAAAATCCGGTAGCCCGTGAACGTGTACACAATGCCGCTACCATTGCCGGTATAGCTTTTGCCAATGCCTTCCTGGGGGTTTGCCACTCAATGGCGCATAAGCTGGGCTCGGAGTTCCATATTCCTCATGGACTGGCTAACTCGCTGCTGATTTCCAATGTCATCCGCTATAACGCCAATGACAATCCGACTAAGCAAACCGCATTCAGCCAGTACGATCGTCCGCAGGCACGTCGTCGTTATGCTGAAGTCGCGGATCACCTGGGTCTGACGGCTCCGGGCGATCGTACCGCGCAGAAAATCGAAAAACTGCTGACGTGGCTGGACGAAATCAAAACCGAACTGGGTATCCCGGCCTCAATTCGTGAAGCCGGCGTTCAGGAGGCCGATTTCCTGGCGAAAGTGGACAAACTGGCCGAAGATGCCTTTGATGACCAGTGCACTGGCGCTAACCCACGCTATCCGTTAATTGCCGAACTGAAACAGCTGATGCTTGACAGCTATTATGGCCGCAAATTTGTGGAGCCTTATTCAAGTGCCGCTGAAGCGGCAATGGATCAGCCGGTCGGTAACAGTAACGCGGCGAAGAAAGCTAAAAAAGCCTAATCAGGTTAATGCCCGGTAATACGGGCTGTAAAACCCCTTGTCTGGCACGCGCCTCAAGGGGTTTTTTATTGCAATTATTGTACTGTTATGCAGAACGTCGTCGCTCTCCTGGCTAGCGCGATGATCGCGATGACGAATGATAACGGTGTCCTGAACCGGACTTATCGCTTATTTGGGGCTATGCAACGCGACAGGCTTGAGGCCTTAACAGAGAAAGGTCTGGCAAACCGCAGCGAATCCATTGAGTGACGTCATCAGTCGACGGGCGTTTGCGCGCCATGAATGGCCTGCAAACATCCCTGCTCTATCGCCTTCTTATAATGCTTACGGCATACCGAGATATAACGTTCATTTCCACCAATCACCACCTGTTCCCCTTCTCTGAAAGGTTTACCATCGCTGTCGAGGCGCAGCACCATGCCCGCTTTACGTCCGCAGTGACAAACCGTCTTCAGTTCAACCAGCTTATCTGCCCAGGCCAGCAGATACTGACTGCCGATAAAGAGCTCGCCAAGAAAGTCGGTCCGCAGCCCGTAGCACAGTACCGGAATATCCAGGTCATCCACCACGTCAGACAGCGCCTTAACCTGTTCACGCGTCAGAAACTGGCTTTCATCCACCAGAACACAATGCACAGGCTGGCGTGCATGCTCTTGTGCAATCTCTACATCCAGTTGGCTGTCAGCATTATACAGTACCGCTGGTGAGGATAATCCAATACGCGAACTGACCTTACCTGCGCCAAAGCGATTATCGATTTCCGCGGTATAGACCAGCGTTCGCATACCGCGTTCCTGGTAATTGTAAGATGACTGCAAAAGAGCGGTTGATTTACCTGCATTCATTGCTGAATAGTAGAAATAGAGTTGAGCCATGTGCGCCGTTTCTCAGATATGATGAAACTAAATAATGGCGATTTTACCATATCTGCTCCGTGATGCCGTGGTGATTTTCAGCATCTTCTGTTCAGATTAGCACCACTAATTGATAATATCGGGTTAATATGGCACGGCGATTTGTCTTGTTTAAGAGATAAATATTAAAGCACTTTCATGGTGAACCATTAATTTACCCTTTATGCGCAAGCGCATTTTCCGCTAAGCGCTTAATGTTCTCGTTGATTCACGGGTACAGCTGCCACAGTTATCAGGCCGAATTAATAATTCATTAAATTGCTTCTTTCCTCTTTTTAAGCTAAAAATTAATTTAATGTTGAAGTTATTTTTCTCCACCACTACTATTAGCGGGCAGAACAACTCTCCTATTAATTATTCAGAGATCAGGACAATGAGCGAAGCACTTAAAAATCTTAATAATATCCGCACGCTGCGTGCCCAGGCCAGAGAGTGTTCTTTGGAAACACTGGAAGAAATGCTGGAAAAACTTGAAGTCGTGGTAAATGAGCGTCGCGATGAAGAGTCACATTCCAAAGCAGAAAACGAAGAACGTGCGCGTAAACTTGAGCAATATCGTGAAATGCTGTTAGCCGATGGCATCGATCCCAATGAATTATTCGGCGCGCTGTCAGAATCAAAAAGTTCAGGCAAAGCCAAACGTGCTGCTCGCCCTGCAAAATATCAGTTTGTTGACGAAAATGGCGATGCTAAAACCTGGACAGGCCAGGGCCGTACGCCAGCAGCAATCAAAAAAGCCATGGAAGAACAAGGTAAGCAGTTAGACGACTTCCTGCTGTAATGAATGGCGTGTTTCGCTCTTTGTTGGCTTCACTTTAGCTATTTGATTACCAACACCAAAAAAAAGGAAGCGACTGCTTCCTTTTTTATTTTTCACACCGAGTAAAAATTACGGTACCAGTCAACAAAGCGTCTGACGCCTTCATCGACACCGGTTTGTGGTTTAAATCCAATGGCATTATATAACGCTGTCGTGTCGGCGCTGGTTGCCAGGACATCTCCGGGTTGCATTGGCATCAGGTTTTTATTAGCCGATATGCCAAGCGCTTTTTCAATCGCCTCAATATAGTGAATCAGACTCACAGGCTGGCTGTTGCCCAGGTTATAAACACTATAGGGGGCTGAGCTTGACGCGGCAGAACCCGTTTCAACGGTCCAGTTAACATCGGCTTGCGGAACCACATCCTGCAAACGAACGATCGCCTCGACTACATCATCAATATAGGTAAAGTCGCGCTTCATTTGCCCTTGGTTATACACATCTATCGCTTCACCGGCGAGCATTGCCCGAGTAAATTTAAACAATGCCATGTCCGGACGTCCCCACGGACCATATACCGTGAAAAAACGTAATCCGGTTGTGGGTAATTGATAAAGATGTGAGTAAGTATGCGACATCAGCTCATTGGCTTTTTTGGTCGCTGCATACAATGAAACCGGATGATCGACACTGTCCTCTGTTGAGAATGGCATCTTGTTATTTAAGCCATAAACCGAACTGGATGACGCATAGAGCAGATGTTCGATTTTATGATGGCGGCACCCTTCGAGTATATTCAGGTGCCCAATAACGTTGGCATCGGCATAAGCATGGGGATTTTCAATGGAATAACGTACCCCTGCCTGAGCGGCCAAATGAATAACGCGTTGAAAGTTGTGCTGTGCAAAAAGTGCGGCAATAGCCTGGCGATCGGCCAAATCGACTTTGATGAAGGTAAAAGATGGATTATCGCCGATGACATCAAGGCGAGCTTGTTTAAGGTTTACATCGTAGTAGTCATTCAGGTTGTCAATACCGACAACCTGGTGACCGGCGGCCAGCAGGCGTTGACTTACATGAAAGCCAATAAAGCCTGCTGCGCCGGTAACCAGAAAATTCATAAATCCCTCGTTAATCACACAGCCTGGATAGATGCTCCGCGGCCGATTGCATAATAAACGAAGCCGCGTTTGCTGATACGCTCTGGATCATACAGGTTACGCCCATCAAAAATCACGGGTTCTTTCAGTGCATTCTTAATAACGTCAAAGTCAGGTGCACGGAAGTTCTGCCATTCCGTACAAATCACCAGGCCGTCTGCACCGTGCAATGCCGCCTCTTTGGTACCCATCAGCTTCAAATCATCGCGATGACCATAGATGCGTTGCGCTTCATCCATGGCTTCGGGATCGAAGGCCTGAACGGATGCGCCAGCTTCCCATAAGGTTTCCATTAACACGCGGCTTGATGCTTCACGCATATCATCGGTGTTAGGTTTAAATGACAAACCCCACAGGGCAAACGTTTTACCCTTAAGATCGTCACCAAAGTGGCGTTTGATAAAGGTCGGCAGCTTGGTCTTCTGACTGTCATTGACGTCTTCCACCGCCTTCAACAGGCGTGGCGTATAGCCAATGGATTCAGCCGTACGAATAAGCGCCTGAACGTCTTTCGGGAAGCAGGAACCGCCATAGCCGCAGCCTGGATAGATAAAGTGATAGCCGATGCGTGAGTCAGACCCAATCCCCTGGCGCACTTTTTCGATATCCGCGCCTAAACGTTCTGCGAGATTGGAAATTTCGTTCATAAAGCTGATTTTGGTCGCCAGCATGCAGTTAGCCGCGTACTTAGTCAGTTCTGCACTGCGAATATCCATCAGGATCATGCGATCGTGGTTACGGTTGAATGGCTCGTACAGCTCACGCAACAGCTCCACAACATCGTCATTGTCCGTCCCTACGACGATACGCTCTGGGCGCATGCAGTCATTAACTGCCGCACCTTCTTTCAGAAACTCTGGGTTGGACACCACATCAAAGCTGATGTTGGCATCACGCGCCTTCAGGGTTTCTGTCATGACGGCACGGACGCGGTCAGCGGTTCCCACTGGCACCGTTGACTTATCAATGACGACTTTGTGATCGGTCATATGCTGAGCAATGGTACGCGCCACCGCAGTAACATATTTCAGGTCGGCCGAGCCATCTTCGTCAGGCGGTGTACCCACGGCGATAAACTGCATCACGCCATGATTCACGCCCAGTGCAGCATCAGTGCTGAACTTCAGACGACCCGATTCGTAATTCGACATTACCAGCGGCGTCAGACCCGGTTCAAAAATGGGGATCTTGCCTTGTTTAAGGTTTTCGACCTTCTTTTCATCCACATCAATGCAGAGAACGTCATGTCCGACTTCGGCCAACACCGCAGCCTGAACCAGACCGACATAGCCGATACCAAATACAGTGACTTTCATTGAGCTATCCTGTGTTTAAAATTACTTTTTATCGCTAACGGTTTTGTTGAGCCATTCTGTGAACTCTTTGCCCAACACCGGATGGCGAACACCATATTCAACGAAAGCCTGCATGTAGCCCAGTTTGTTACCACAGTCATGACTTACCCCTTTCAGGTGATAAGCTTCGACGGTTTCTTTATCCATCAGCATGGCGATAGAGTCGGTGAGCTGAACTTCGCCACCCGCACCTGGAGGCGTTTTCGCCAGCAGAGGCCAGATGTCAGCAGACAGAACGTAACGACCAACAACCGCGAGGTTAGATGGGGCCTCAGACGCTTTAGGTTTCTCAACCACGCCCACCATCGGTGCGCTGTCGCCAGGATTCAGTTCTGCACCCTGACAGTCCACAACACCGTAAGCCGTCACATCGCTGACTGGCTCAACCATGATCTGGCTGCGGCCGGATTCTTCATAACGGCTGAGCATTTCTGCCAGGTTATCTTTGGTTGGGTTAGATTCGTATTCGTCGATGATGACATCCGGCAGAATAACGGCAACAGGCTCATCACCGATCAATGGATGCGCGCACATAACGGCGTGGCCCAGACCTTTAGCGATACCCTGACGTACCTGCATGATGGTCACGTGCGGAGGACAGATAGACTGAATTTCGTCCAGCAGCTGACGCTTAACACGTTTTTCCAGCATGGATTCCAGTTCGAAACTGGTGTCGAAGTGGTTCTCAATGGCGTTTTTAGATGAGTGAGTAACCAGTACGATCTCATTAATACCCGCAGCAATACACTCGTTAACGACATACTGAATTAACGGCTTATCAACCAGCGGTAACATTTCTTTTGGAATCGCTTTGGTAGCAGGAAGCATACGCGTACCCAAACCAGCTACCGGAATTACCGCTTTCTTAACTTTGGTCTTATAGGCAGACATCAAAATACCTCTCTTATAGGCCGTTCAAGTTTTAATGCTTGATATGTCGGTTTAAATTCGGAAATGAGTATATCAGTTACTCGCGAACGGATTTATCCTGGAAGACATCTATCCGGAGAATTTAAGACTATTACCCAAGTGTAAAGCTAACTTCTGGCCCTGTCTTGCGGGCGATAATAAAACATTCATCAGGGTTTACTGATCAGACGATAACATGAGTCGTATGCGGCCTCCGGCCCCCCAAATATGGCATTGCCAGTCATCCGCACGCTGACTAATTTGGTTAGTATGTGTACTGCCCATAGTGCCAAGAGGTACACCGTTACTGAGTTGTATTTGATGGGCCTGAACATGCAAAGTGGCATTTAATCCCGCAGAAACCAGCACCAAATTTTTTAATCCGCGATGGTAATATCCCACCAGCAACGGAAACTGGCCGGTTAAGTTAGCCTGGCGCAGCAGTAAATTAACCTGTCTGAGCAAACTGCTCAGCTCCGGCAAACGCTGCTTTTGTCCTGATAACTGCTCTTGCAGTAATCCATTAAATAATGCGCGCAGGAGCAAAGCGGCCAAAACGCCGTTGTCGCCGGCGCGGGTGACATCAAGACAATAAAAGGCGAGGTCTTTATCAGAAAGCGCGGCAATATCCAGCACCAGACCGGGCTGCTCGGCCATTGTCAGTTGGCGATAATTAATTCGGCAGTTAGCAATACGTTGCTGGACAGGTGGCTGAAGCTCTTTAAGGAGTTTTGCTGCCGCTGACGGATCGCGAACCAGCGCATCCCAGTCCTGAAACAGCTGTTCGTCTTCCTCAACCTTTGACGTAAACATGGAAGGGTAAAGGCATTCGTAGACCGCCTCGCGGAAGCGCTCGAAGTTTTTTAACGGCTTGAGCAGCACATCCTGCACGCCAAGACGCAGCACCTGCGCGATATCGGACATATTTTCCGTGGCCGAAATGATCAGAATCGGCACGCTGTTCCCACGGCTACGGACATGCTCGACGAATTCGATGCCGCTCATGACGGGCATCTCCAGATCACAAATGACCAGCTCCACAGAATGCTGCTTAAGTTGCTCAATAGCCTGCAGGCCATCTTCTGCTTCAACCGTGACAGCACCCATGGACGACAGAAATTGGTTTAATAGCGAACGGAAAACGGCCTCATCTTCGACAATGAGTATCTTTTTGCCGATCAGTGGTTTTTCCATTCCATCCCCCTGCGTACCCGATAATTCAATAGTGGTTCATAAAACGCAGTTGCGCCTTTCAGAATAGACCGAAGTAACATCTGTGCGTGAACAACCAGATTATCTTCTACGGACCAGCGGTAATAATTCATCCATTTGTTTCTCAACGGCAACCTTCCCCGCCGCAATAGCTTCTTCAGCACGATGAAAGTCCAACGTGGATATTTGTGGACAAAACGGCTGGATGAGCACGTCGGGCGGATCGCCTGCCATCCGGTTTCGCTTCAGGCGATTTTCCAAAACCTGGATTGAAGTGGCCATGATCTCCATTGCACCCGGCATTTGTGATGCCCGTCGCTGGGTAAAACTGACCAGTCTCTGGCGCAACTTTCCGCGCCAGTCGAGATTGAGCGCAACCGCTGCGGCATGTTCCTCAGTACTTTGGGGCGTCAGCACCATTGAGTTGGGTTGCATGAGGTGCGCATCGTGCTGAAGATCCACGGCAATAACCACATCGGCTCCCAGTGCCCGAGTCAGTGAAACCGGTACCGGATTCACCACGGCACCATCTACCAGCCAATAACCATTGTAGCCGACCGGTGGCAATAAGCCTGGCATACTACAGGAAGCGCGCACGGCCTGATGCAATTCTCCCTCGGTGAGCCATAATTCACGTCCCGTGCTTAAGTTGGTCGCCACCACGCCAAAAGGCTTGTCACATGCCTCAAGCGCATTGTTGGTGATAAGCTGACGGACATGATTAAACACCCGCTCACCGCGCAGAAGTCCACCGCGCTGCCAGGAAAGATCCATTAAGCGGATGACATCCCAGTAGCTGAAGGCGCTGACCCATTTTTTCATGTGCGGCAGCCGATGATTGACATAAGCCGCGCCGACGAGGGCACCAATGGAACAGCCTGCGACGACATCGATTTCAATGCCTGCGCTTTCCAGCGCGTCGATGACGCCAATATGCGCCCATCCTTTGGCGGCACCGGAACCCAGAGCCAATCCAATCTTTTGTTTTCTCATCTTGCTCGGGTCCTGGCGTCAATACATAGCGTCACAAGCGTGGGTCGGATAAAGTAAACGATATCATCAACACCCACTGTTACTCACAGGAGAATATGTGTCCGAATCTTGCCCATGTTGTAGCGGCAAGCAGTATAGCCTATGTTGTCAGCCCTTTGTTAAAGGAACAGAAATTCCCTTATCAGCTGAACAACTTATGCGCTCTCGCTACTGCGCTTACGTTAAACACGACGTCGACTATTTAGTGTCGACCTGGCATCCCACCAGGTGCGATCCCGCGCTTGCCGGGCTGTTGTCTGAAAGTTTTGCTGGTACTGAATGGCTGAGCCTGAACGTCACGCACTGTGAGCCGGGACGTAATCAGGATGAAGCCTTTGTGACTTTTTTCGCCCGTTATCGTGAAAACGGGGTTAATCGGGCGATGTACGAGCGTTCACGCTTTCTTCGCGAGGATCAACGCTGGTACTATGTAGACGGAATAACGCCCGCCATTGGGCGTAACGATCGCTGTCCTTGTGGCGCCGATAAAAAATACAAGAAATGTTGCGGCTAAGGCAGTTGCCTGCGTAACGGTTTTACCCTTAATGCTTTGACAGGACTCTGATTGAGATGCAAGCGCAAACCATGCAAAGAAAAGTTTTACGAACCATTTGTCCCGATGCAAAAGGTCTGATCGCCAAAATCACCAATATTTGTTACAAGCACGAACTGAATATCGTGCAAAACAATGAGTTTGTTGACCATCGCACCGGCCGTTTTTTTATGCGCACAGAGCTGGAAGGGATTTTTAACGATACGACCCTGCTGGCCGATCTCGACAGTGCCCTTCCACAAGGTTCCGTACGTGAACTGCACAGCGCAGGTCGTCGCCGTGTGGTTATTTTGATCACTAAAGAAGCGCACTGCCTTGGCGACCTGCTGATGAAGAGTGCATTTGGCGGTCTGGATATGGAAATTGCCGCCGTCATCGGTAATCACGATACGCTGCGTTCGCTGGTGGAGCGTTTCGATATTCCGTTTGTCCTGGTCAGCCATGAAGGTTTGTCACGTGAAGAGCATGACAACCGTATGGCAGAAGAAATTGACCGTTATCAGCCAGATTATGTGGTGCTTGCCAAGTACATGCGCGTGCTGACGCCGGGTTTTGTGCAGCGCTATCCCAATCAGATCATTAACATTCACCACTCATTCCTGCCGGCTTTTATCGGCGCGCGGCCTTATCACCAGGCTTACGAGCGTGGCGTTAAAATCATTGGGGCGACAGCGCACTATGTGAATGACAATCTTGATGAAGGCCCGATCATCATGCAGGACGTCATCAACGTCGATCACAGCTATACGGCAGAAGAAATGATGCGTGCCGGACGCGACGTCGAAAAAAATGTCCTGAGCCGCGCGTTAGATAAAGTATTAGGTCAGCGCGTGTTTGTTTACGGTAACCGCACGATTATTCTTTAACCGCCACGGCGCTGGATTGGCTGACATTCCAGCGCTACGGGTAAAAAGTGGACAAACGGTTCACCATTTGCCAGTCGGCGCTTTACAGTCCTGGCGCATTTGGTATGATGCGCCCCGCTTCAGAGCACAACAATTCAGTCCCTGGTGGGATTCCCGAGCGGCCAAAGGGAGCAGACTGTAAATCTGCCGTCACAGACTTCGAAGGTTCGAATCCTTCTCCCACCACCATCTGAATCTGCTGCCTGAACACACATATCATCCCCGGTGGGATTCCCGAGCGGCCAAAGGGAGCAGACTGTAAATCTGCCGTCACAGACTTCGAAGGTTCGAATCCTTCTCCCACCACCATCTCGAATATTCTCCTGATCTGCCCAAGATAATCTCAATCACCATTTTCTTCGGGGAGAGGGATGAGAACCTTCGAC
>NZ_VIVB01000004.1:139326-288680 GCF_007828605.1 Pantoea sp. SJZ147 | reverse complement strand
TAAGGTTCGAGTCGAGCAGCGCGAGACAACGCGCGCAAGCGCGGCCCGCAGGGTGAGGCGCAACGCGCCGAATAATCCTTCTCCCACCACCATCTTAAATATTCTCCTGATCTGCCCAAGATAATCTCAATCACCATTTTCTTCGGGGAGAGGGATGAGAACCTTCGACTAAGGTTCGAGTCGAGCAGCGCGAGACAACGCGCGCAAGCGCGGCCCGCAGGGTGAGGCGCAACGCGCCGAATAATCCTTCTCCCACCACCATCTCGTATATTGCACTCCCTCCCAAATCAAGACCTTTATCATTATCTTCTTCGGGGAGAGGGATGAGAACCTTCGACTAAGGTTCGAGTCGAGCAGCGCGAGACAACGCGCGTCAGCGCGGCCCGCAGGGTGAGGCGCGCCGAATAATCCTTCTCCCACCACCATCACGAAAATGCTGCCTTTCTGCCCTAAGAAACCAAAACCATCATAGTTATCTGGGGAGAAGGATGAGAACCTTCGACTAAGGTTCGGGTCGAGCAGCGCGAGACAACGCGCGTCAGCGCGGCCCGCAGGGTGAGGCGCAGCGCGCCGAATAATCCTTCTCCCACCACCATCACGAAAATGATGCCTTTCTGCCCTAAGAAACCAAAACCATCATAGTTATCTGGGGAGAAGGATGAGAACCTTCGACTAAGGTTCGAGTCGAGCAGCGCGAGACAACGCGCGTCAGCGCGGCCCGCAGGGTGAGGCGCAACGCGCCGAATAATCCTGACATCAAGCCCCCCTGATACAGCCTGTCTACCACTCGTTGAAATTGCCCTGCTCTGCCATGACTTTTACTGCAAAAATCGCTACCATCCTGCTTATCATTCGCTGAAGGTCATCCCATGAAATTTATTTCATTTAACATTAACGGCTTGCGGGCTCGCCCCCATCAACTTGAAGCGCTGGTCGAAAAACATCAGCCGGACGTCATCGGACTGCAGGAAACCAAAGTTCATGACGATATGTTTCCGTTAGAAGACGTGGCAAAGCTGGGCTATAACGTGTTTTACCATGGTCAGAAAGGCCATTACGGCGTGGCGCTGCTGACCAAAGTTCAGCCGGTGTCTGTGCGCCGTGGGTTTCCGGGCGATGACGATGATGCGCAGCGTCGATTGATCATGGCCGAGATCCCCAGCCCGATCGGTGATATCACCGTAATAAACGGCTATTTCCCCCAGGGCGAGAGCCGTGACCATCCGACGAAATTTCCGGCGAAAGAGAAGTTTTATCGCGATTTGCAAAGCTATCTGAGTGACAGCCTGGCCGCCGATAAGCCGGTACTGATCATGGGTGATATGAATATCAGCAGTACCGACCTTGATATCGGTATCGGTGAAGACAGCCGCAAGCGTTGGTTACGCACCGGTAAGTGCTCTTTCCTGCCTGAGGAACGTGAATGGATGGATCGCCTGCTCAGTTGGGGCCTGGTCGATACATGGCGCGCACAGAACCCGGACGTTAACGACCGTTTTTCCTGGTTCGACTATCGCTCAAAAGGCTTTGATGATAATCGCGGCCTGCGCATCGATCTGCTGCTGGCGAGCACCGGGCTGGCGTCGCACTGCATTGAAACCGGGATTGATTATGACATCCGCGGCATGGAAAAACCGTCCGACCATGCCCCGGTCTGGTCAACCTTCCGTTTCTGATACGGCCCTGACGCGTGGTAAAAAGCCACGCGTTTTTATTTCACAATTTTCCAAATCAAATTGTTGGTACCCAGCGATTTCTCATCGCGCGCGCACTGCAGCAGCACCCCTTCTGACTTCACTACCGCGCCTTCCGTATAGTTACGGTTTTCAAAAATACAGCACTGCAGACAATTCTGCTGGCGGTTTTGTCCCTGCGTCCAGGCTTCCGCTGGCATATTAACGATCACATCGGTATCGCTACCGCCTGCATCACCCTGTTGGTGACGATAGTTAGCCTGTGCCGGGTTGCAAACAGCCATCACAGCCAGGAGGAGCCATGCTGATTTCATTATTCGGTTTCCTTAGTTTTACGCCTTGCTTTACGCTGCGGACGTTTTTGTCCGGTGGATGGTAAACCACGAAACGCCTGTCCCGACGGCTGCTGCCGCGCCTGCTGAATTAACCCGCTCAGCGTTTGTACCAGCGGTTGCATAAACTCATCGTAACGACAGGCTTTTTCACTGATACGCGTCAGGGTCGATTCCCATTGAGCCGTCATATCCGGCCGGGCAGCGAGATCCGGTAATGAATGGATCAATGCTTTGCCTGCATCAGTCGAATGAATATAGCGTCCTTTCTTGTGTAAAAATGAACGGCGGAACAATAACTCAATAATGCCTGCGCGCGTGGCTTCCGTTCCTAAACCATCGGTCGCACGCAGCACTTTCTTTAATTCTTTATCCTGAACGAAGCGCGCAATGCCGGTCATGGCCGACAGCAAGGTTGCATCCGTAAAATGGCGCGGCGGCTGAGTCTGCTTCGCCAGTACCTCACCGCGCTCGCACAGCAGCTCATCGTCTTTCGCGACGACAGGCAACGGCGTGCCATCATTTTCTTCATCACGCTCTTTACCGCCGAGCAGCGCTCGCCATCCTGCCTCAGCCAGAAAACGGGCTTTGGCAACAAATTTACCGCCCGCGATATCCAGATCGATGGTGCATTTACGGAACACCGCATCCGGGCAAAACTGCATTAAATATTGCCGGGCGACCAGTCCATAAACTTGCTGTTCATTTTCGTTAAGCCTGACGGCGCTGGCGCGAGCGGTGGGAATGATGGCGTGGTGCGCATCCACTTTTTTGTCATCCCAACAGCGGTTTTTGCGGTCTGCATCAAACTCCGCTGGTGGCGTCAGGTCAGGTTGATGCACCTGAATCGCATTGAGTACGGCGTGGCGACCGGCAAAATGTTCGTCGGGCAAATAACGGCTGTCAGAACGCGGATAGGTGATCAACTTATGGGTTTCATACAAACGCTGGCACACATCCAGTACCGCCTGCGCACTCAGCCCAAAGCGTTTAGCCGCCTCGATTTGCAAAGTAGAGAGAGAAAAAGGGAGCGGCGCGATCTCGTTCTCGCGCTTGTCATTGTAGGCGGTAACGATAGCTGGCTGACCGCTGATGCGTGCCACCACATGCTCCGCCAGCGAGCGTTTCAGCAGCCGACCTTCTTCATCCTGCCAGGGCTCACAGGCTTCGCTGGGGACCCAGTTGGCGGTAAAGCGACTCTCATCCGGCGTCACAATGTGCGCTTTGACTTCAAAGTAATCTTTGGGAACAAAATTCGCGATCTCTTCGTCCCGACGTACCACCAGCCCCAACACCGGCGTTTGCACCCTTCCCACTGACAGCACACCATCATAGCCCGCATTGCGGCCCAGCAACGTCCAGGCGCGCGTCATATTGATACCGTAAAGCCAGTCGGCACGTGCACGCGCCAGGGCGGACACGCAGAGTGGAATAAATTCGCGATTCTCACGCAGCCGGTTGATGGCTCGTTCCACCGCTTGTGGGTTCAGGTCGTTAATCAGGCAGCGCTGCACTTTACTGCGTTTCTCAGCGGGGAGTTGCAGATAATCCAGCACTTCATCCACTAACAGTTGCCCTTCCCGATCGGGGTCGCCTGCGTGGACCACTTCATCGGCCTGCGCCAGTAATCCCTCCACCACTTTAAGTTGTTTCGCAACGGAAGGCCGCGGCTGCAGACGCCACTTTTCAGGGATAATCGGCAGATCCGCCAGCGACCAGCGCGCATAACGGCTGTCGTAAACATCAGGCTGCGCCTGCTCAAGTAAATGCCCCACGCACCAGGTGACAATCTGATCATTGCCGCAGGCGATGAAGCCATCACCACGCCGGTGCGGTTTAGGCAGCACGTCGGCAATGGCCCGTCCAAGGCTGGGTTTCTCTGCAATAAACAAACGCATTAAATCGGGTAATCCTTAACGTCAGCAAACAACAAGGGTGACAGCGCAAACCGGTCAGCGGAGGGTTGAGCGGCACGATGCCTGCCCCTTAGCCCGCTGAACGGTTGCATCACACGCACAGGCCTGGAGAAGAGTATGCGCTGCCAGATGAAGCAGCGCTATGGTAGCCTGGCGGCGCGCGGCTGATAAGCGCGCCGGGTTCAATGCTGAACTATTCGCACAATAACCGCACAATCTCTCGTCTGGGAGCGTTCAGAAATAGCGAACGAACGGCGCCGTGTCGGGATGTACCACGGTAGTGCTGGATTTCAGCTGCGGTGTGCCCAGGTAAAGGAAGCCCACGATAGCGTCCTGTTCCCGGCAACCGAACGCGTCGCGTACCTGCGGATCGTCGGTCCAGGGACCGCTTCGCCAGATACCATTAAAGCCCTGGGCGACCGCCGCCATCTGCATGGCCATCACCGCGCAGCTTGCCGAGGCGATTTGCTCCCAGCGAGGCACCTTGTGGTTCAGCTCACAGTGGGCCACAACGGTAATAATCATCGGCGCACGAAACGGGGCCTGGCTGGCTTTGTTAATGGCCTTTTCATCCAGTTGATTGTCCCGCGCCGCCTTCTCAAGCAGCTGGCTGAGGCGATCGCGGCCCTCGTTTTCCACTATGATAAAGCGCCACGGTTGCAAGGTACCGTGATCGGGCGCGCGCATGGCGGCGCGCAGGATATTATCCAGCACCTCGCCGCCGGGGGCTGGCTCCGCTAAGCGGGAGGCCGAGCGACGATTAACCAATAATTCAAGTGCATCCATGTTTTTCTCCTGAGGGGTTAAAGCACGCATAATCCTGGCACAGGTGGATTTTTTGTAACAGTCCAGGGTGATTTCCTGCTGACTTTTGTTGCGCCGCTCTTTAGGATGAGGTCGTCAACGGAGACCTGGCCTACAAAGCGGCTATTTCCGGTATATCAATATGGAGAGTGTGATGCGCACATTGTGGCGAATAATTGCTGGTCTGTTCCGCGGGATCTGGCGAGTGTTGAACTTTATCAGGGAATGTATCCTTAACCTGTTCCTGATTTTCTTGATTGTCGTCTGTGTCGGGATCTGGCTTCAGGTCAGCGGCTCAGGCAGTCATTCTGCCCCGGTGCAACAAGGCGCTTTAAAAGTTGATCTGACCGGTGTGCTGGTCGATAAACCTTCCGTCAGCAATCGCCTGAGTAAAATTGGTCGCCAGTTATTAGGCACCAGCAGCGACCGCCTACAGGAAAACTCCCTGTTTGATGTGGTTGATGCGATTCGTCAGGCAAAGGGCGACAGCAATATTAAAGGCATGGTGTTAGATCTGCGTGACTTTGCCGGCGGCGATCAGCCGTCGCTGCAGTATGTTGGTAAAGCGCTGCGCGAATTTCGTGAGAGCGGCAAACCCATTTACGCCTTCGGCGACAGTTACAGTCAGGCCCAGTACTACCTTGCCAGTTATGCGACAAAAATCTACCTGTCACCTCAGGGGACCGTTGACCTGCATGGTTTCGCCACCAATGGGTTGTACTACAAAACGTTGCTCGACAAGCTGAAGGTCAATTCACACGTCTTCCGCGTCGGCACCTATAAGTCTGCTGTTGAGCCTTTCCTGCGTGATGATATGTCGCCTGCCGCGCGCGATGCGGACACCCGTTGGGTGGGACAACTCTGGCAGAATTACCTTAATACCGTGTCGGCTAACCGTCAGATCACCCCTGAGCAGTTGTTCCCTGGCGCGGCAGCCATCATTGCCGGCTTACAGGCCGTTAAAGGCGATACCGGTCAGTATGCGCTGGATAACAAACTGGTCGATGTTCTGGGCTCACGTGCTGATGCCGATCAGATGCTCATTAAGACCTTTGGTTTTGATAAACAGAGCAGCGATTATCGCAGCGTCAGTATTTATGACTACAACGTTAAACCGGACGCCAGCCAACAGAAAGGCAATATTGCCGTTGTTATGGCCAGCGGCGCCATCATGGACGGTGATGAAACGCCGGGCAATGTAGGCGGTGATACCACGGCGGCACAGATTCGTGATGCGCGACTGGACCCTAAGATCAAAGCGATCATTTTGCGGGTCAACAGCCCTGGCGGTAGCGTAACGGCCTCGGAAGCTATCCGTTCCGAACTGGCCGCGGCGAAAGCTGCCGGTAAACCGATTGTGGTTTCCATGGGCGGGATGGCGGCTTCTGGTGGTTACTGGATTTCTACCCCAGCCAGCTACATTATCGCCAGTCCTGTCACCCTGACCGGTTCTATCGGTATCTTCGGCGTGATTAATACGCTGGAAAACACCCTGGACAGCATCGGTGTCCATACGGACGGCGTCGCGACCTCACCGCTGGCGGATGTCGCCAGCACCAAAGCGCTGCCGCCTGAAGTCCAGCAGTTGATGCAGTTGACCATCGAAAACGGCTACCACAACTTTGTTGGGCTGGTTGCGACCTCACGTCACAAAACGCCGGAGCAAATCGACGCCATCGCCCAGGGTCATGTATGGACCGGAAGCGACGCGAAAGCCAATGGACTGGTGGATGCACTGGGTGATTTTGACGATGCGGTGAAGAAAGCGGCCGAGCTGGCGAAGGTTTCACAACCGCAGCTTGACTGGTATCAGGAAGATCCCGGCTTTGTCGATTTGATGCTGAACCAGATGAACGCCTCTGTTCAGGCCGTGCTGCCTGGCCAGCTGAAAGCCTGGCTGCCCGCGCCGATGTACGATGTCATGAGCGCCATGCGAAATCAGCCCGGCCTGTTCGACCATCTTAACGATCCACAAAACCGTTATGCCTTCTGCCTGACCTGCGGTGAAGTGCGATAAACCTCTCAGCCCGACTGCTGGTCGGGCTGCTTTTCCCTGCTGTTGCCCTTATACTGCGCGTTTTACAGCAAGTCTGAGTTCACCTATGCAAAAGAAAAACATCTACGTTGCCTATACCGGCGGTACCATCGGTATGCAACGCTCTGCTCAAGGTTATATTCCGGTTTCAGGTCACCTACAGCAAGAACTGGCAAAAATGCCCGAATTCCATCGCCCGGAAATGCCTGACTTCACGATCCATGAATATCAGCCCCTGATCGATTCGTCCGATATGACGCCTCAGGACTGGCAGTCCATTGCCGAAGATATCCGGCTGAATTATGACCGCTATGATGGCTTTGTAATTCTGCATGGTACAGATACCATGGCTTTTACCGCGTCAGCATTGTCATTTATGCTGGAAAACCTGGCAAAACCGGTCATTGTGACCGGCTCGCAAATCCCGTTAGCCGAATTGCGCTCAGATGGTCAGCAAAACCTGCTGAACTCGCTGTATGTTGCCGCTAACTATCCGGTTAACGAGGTGACGCTGTTTTTTAATAACACCCTCTATCGCGGTAACCGTACGACGAAAGCTCATGCCGACGGATTTAATGCGTTTGCCTCACCCAATCTGTCAGCCCTGCTGGAAGCCGGCATCCATATTCGCCGCCTGAACACACCGCCTGCACCGCAAGGTCAGGGCGAGCTCATCGTACATACGATCACGCCGCAGCCCATTGGCGTGGTGACGATTTATCCCGGCATATCGGCGGATGTCGTGCGTAACTTTCTGCGCCAGCCGGTTAAAGCCCTTATTTTGCGCTCTTACGGCGTAGGCAATGCCCCGCAGAACGCCGAGTTCCTGTCTGAGCTACAGCAGGCCAGCGAGCGCGGCATTGTGGTGGTTAACCTCACCCAATGTATCTCCGGTAAGGTCAATATGGGCGGCTACGCAACCGGGAATGCGTTGGAACATGCAGGCGTCATCAGTGGCTTTGATCTGACGGTAGAAGCCGCCCTGACAAAACTTCACTATCTGTTAAGTCAGGATCTCTCAAGCGAGCAAATCCGTGCCAAAATGCAGCAAAACCTGCGTGGCGAACTGACCGAAGATTGAGACGGAGCAAACGGGAATGAAACGGGCACTGATCATTATTGATATTCAGAACGACTTCTGCCCCGGCGGCCCCATGGCCGTTACAGAAGGCGATCATACGGTAGAGATTGCTAATCGCTATGCCCGTGCCTTTCGCGAAAAAGGTGAGTGCGTAGTGGCATTACAGGACTGGCACCCTGCCAACCATGGCAGTTTTGCCTCCGTGTCTGGTGAGCCGGTTTATACCCTGGGCGAGCTTAATGGTCTGCCCCAAATCTGGTGGCCGGATCATGGGATTCAGCACTCAACCGGCGCAGACTTTCATCCTGGGCTTGATCGCAGCCTGTTCGACGCGGTCTTCCACAAGGGTGAAGATCAGGACGTTGACAGCTACAGCGCCTTTTTTGATAACGGCCACCGGCGTAAAACCGAGCTGGACAGCTGGTTGCGTGCGCGCGACATCACGCATCTGGTGATGCTGGGCCTGGCGACCGATTACTGTGTGAAATACAGCGTTCTGGATGCACTGGAACTGGGCTATCAGGTGAACGTGGTGGCAGAAGGTTGCCGGGGCGTGAATCTCAATCCTGAAGACAGCGAAATTGCCCTGGCGCAGATGGCAGCACAGGGTGCGGTTATTATCTGAAGCTGAACGTGAAGGGTTGGCTCGTTGCCAGCCCTTCACGTCTCGGACGGCCTGTCACTTTCACAGGCTGTCCAGGCTTAATGCAGGTTGATACGTGTCACGTCTGGCTCAATGCCAAACTCGTCTTTCAACTGCTTTTTAGACTTGGTGACCATCTCGCCGTCTTTACCGATCGTCATATGCTGTGGGGCCTCGTTATTCCGCGCCTGCCACATCATCACCAGTTGCAGGCTGTTATCACGCTGCTGCTGGGTAAGCGCCACGCCATCCGGCCATTTTCCGGTTTCCACAGCCATAACCAGACGGTCATAGATTTCAGGCGTCATGGCATCAAGCATCGCGTCAAGTTGCTGTTTCATCGTTATCCTTTCGTCTCGTCACCTTGCTGATCGGTAAAGTTCAGCGAGGCGGAATTAACACAGTAGCGTTCACCGGTAGGTTGTGGACCATCCGGGAAAACATGACCGAGATGAGCATCACAACTGCCACAACGGATTTCAACACGCTGCATACCATGTGAATTATCTTCCAGATAGCGAATCGCGTCATCGCTTACCGGCTGATAGAAGCTGGGCCAGCCACAACCTGAGTCATACTTGGTGTCAGACAAAAACAGGGGAGCGTTGCAGACCAAACAGTGGTAGATCCCTTCCTGCTTATTGTGCAGCAGCGCACCGCTGTACGGTGGCTCCGTTCCACGCTGCTGCGTGACATAACGTTGCATCTCAGTCAGTTGGGCGATTTTTGCTTCGGGTGCAGTTTCTTTAGGCATTTGAGCAATTCCGGGATGTCATTCTGTAAAAATCGACTACTATTCTAACAAACGATCAACATTAGTCGGGTCTTTTTTTGTGCTCAACCCTTCAGTCCGTATCCTACAAGGTAGATTTGTGACTTCGATCACCTTTTCTCTGGCATATCCCTATATATTCGGCGAAGGATTCAACAGAGCACGTTTTTTTCAGGTGCGCGCAAGCGGTTGCGGCACAAATAATTCCTGTTAAGTGGATTGACCTGTCGCAACAATTGACACGATTCCGCTTGACGCCTGGTAAGGTTTTTGTAATTTTACAGCCAACCTTTTATTCACTAACAACTAGCTGGTGGAATATATGACTATCAAAGTAGGTATCAACGGTTTTGGCCGTATCGGTCGCATCGTTTTCCGTGCTGCTCAACAGCGCTCTGACATCGAAATCGTTGCTATCAACGACCTGCTGGACGCTGACTACATGGCGTACATGCTGAAGTACGACTCTACTCACGGCCGTTTTGACGGCACCGTTGAAGTACAGGACGGCGCTCTGGTTGTTAACGGTAAGAAAATCCGCGTTACTGCTGAGAGAGATCCGGCTAACCTGAAATGGGACGAAGTCGGCGTTGACGTCGTTGCTGAAGCAACCGGTATCTTCCTGACCGACGAGACTGCACGTAAGCACATCACTGCGGGTGCCAAGAAAGTCGTTCTGACCGGTCCATCTAAAGATGACACCCCAATGTTCGTTCGTGGTGCAAACTTCGACAAATATCAGGGTCAGGACATCGTGTCTAACGCCTCTTGTACCACTAACTGCCTGGCACCACTGGCAAAAGTGATCAACGACAAGTTCGGCATCGTTGAAGGCCTGATGACCACCGTTCACGCGACCACCGCGACACAGAAAACCGTTGATGGCCCGTCTCACAAAGACTGGCGTGGCGGTCGTGGCGCGTCTCAGAACATCATCCCTTCTTCTACCGGTGCAGCGAAAGCGGTAGGTAAAGTGCTGCCAGAACTGAATGGCAAGCTGACAGGTATGGCGTTCCGCGTTCCTACTCCAAACGTTTCCGTTGTTGACCTGACCGTTCGTCTGGAAAAAGCAGCGTCTTACAAAGAAATCTGTGCCGCTATCAAAGCCGCTTCAGAAGGCGAAATGAAAGACGTGCTGGGCTATGTTGAAGATGACGTGGTTTCTACCGATTTCAACGGTGAAATCCTGACGTCAGTATTCGATGCTAAAGCCGGTATCGCGCTGAATGACAACTTCGTTAAACTGGTTTCCTGGTATGATAACGAAACCGGTTATTCAAACAAAGTTCTCGACCTGATTGCGCTGGTTTCTGCTAAATAAGGCAGCCAGACAGAAGAGAATAAGGGTGACTTCGGTCACCCTTTTTTTGATCCATTTCGTAAGGAGTCGGGCATGCAAGACAAACTCTTTTCTCTCCCCGTGGTTAAACAGATTACGCCTTACCTGTCACAGCGTCAGGTCGGGGATCTTCCGGCAATCGTTGTCAGCCATCCTCGCGTGCGTGCGGCCATAACGTTACAGGGCGCTCACCTTATTGCCTGGCAACCCAGCGGGGAAAAGCACGTGCTGTGGCTGAGCGATAAAAGCCCTTTCTCGCCAGGTAAAGCGATTCGTGGCGGCGTCCCCATCTGCTGGCCCTGGTTTGGACCTGCGGGTGAACCGGCGCATGGATTTGCCCGTAATCAATCCTGGAAGCTGTCTGCTCATGATGAAAACGAAGAAGGCGTGATCTTAACGCTGGTGCTGGAAAGCAACCCACAGACGCTGAAGTTATGGCCACACGAATTTACGCTGATAGCACGTTTTCGTCTTGGGCAGCACTGTGAGATCGAACTGGAAGCCTATGGTGACTATGAGTCCACCGCTGCGCTGCACAGCTACTTTAACGTGGCAGATATCAATGGGGTCGATGTCTCGGGACTGGGTGATACCTATATCGATAAGGTTAACGACAATCAGGAAGGCACCAGTGACGGTAAGCAGCGTTTTACCAACCGGGTTGACCGTATCTTTACTGCGGCAAACGACTGCTCCGTGATTAACGATCAGGTGGGACAGCGGCAAATCGAGGTTTATCATCACCACCAAAGTGACGTTGTCACATGGAACCCAGGCGTTGAGCTGTCCTGCAGCATGACAGACATGCCCAACGAAGGTTACAAAACCATGGTTTGTGTGGAAACGGCTCGCATCAGCAAACCGTTACGCAGTGCGGGCGAAAAACCGGCCCGACTGGCGACCACGATTCGTCTGAAAGGGAAATCGAGTTAAGGCTTAAGGGCGCTATTCATACGACGTCCAGTGGCATTTTGTGCCGCGGCGGCGGGAAAGCTTTGTCGATCAGGAAACACTCCTCATCACTCAGGCTAATATCCAGCGCCGCGGCATTTTCCTGCACATGCAGCAGTGAGCTGGCTTTAGGGATAGCAATCACACCCGGCGCACGGATAACCCACGCCAGCAGAAGCTGAGCAACCGTAATCCCCTTCTGCTGAGCAATGGCGACCAGGGTTGGCTCTGAAAACAGCCGATTGCGTAAGCGTCCTGCCTGAGCCAGCGGACAATAGGCCATTACCGGCATCGCATGTTGCTGGCACAGGGGCAGAAGATCATATTCGATACCGCGTGAAGCCAGATGATAAAGCACCTGATTGGTTGCGCAGGCTTCACCACCGGCTTCGGCCCACAGCTCATCCATATCATCGCTGTCGAAGTTTGAAACGCCCCAATGCACAATTTTTCCCTGCTGCTGCAGGCTTTGCATTGCGCTTATGGTTTCGTCCAGGGGCACGCTGCCACGCCAGTGCAGCAGGTAGAGGTCAAGGCGGTCGGTTTGCAAACGCCGCAGGCTGGCTTCACAGGCGGCTATCGCGTCATATTCTCCGGCATTCCATGGGTAAACTTTCGATACCAGCAACGCGCTGTCACGGCGCCCTTTTAGCGCCTCGCCGACCACCTCTTCCGCCCCGCCATCGGCGTACATTTCGGCCGTATCAATAATTTTCAAGCCCGCATCCAGCCCGGCCTGAAGCGCGCTGACTTCCTGCTGTCGGCTGTTGCTGTCTTCACCCATGTACCAGGTCCCAAGCCCTATCGCCGGTATTGCCTGTTGACCTGCCACGTTAACGTATTTTGCCATTTTACGCTCCTGCACTGTTATAGGGCAGACAAACTAACAGAGGGCAACGCCTGCCCTCTTAAAGTGCAAATCAGAAAGTGTAACTTACGCCTGTCCAGATCGTGAACTGTCCACTTTTATCAACCATGGGACTGTCTTTGATTTCACTGGCAAAACGGGTGTAGCGTCCTGACAGGTTAGCATTCCACTGTGGCGTAATGCTGTAGCTGGCATTCAGCTCCGCATAAGGTGACCAGCTGTCATCGGGATGATAGCGGCTGATACCGGTACGATCGCTCTCATGGCCAGATACGCCATAGTAGTAACGGTTCTGATTCGCGCTGTTCCACATGGCCCCAATCCCCGGCGTTAAGGTAAAATCACCGAAGTTAAAGCGGTAGAGGTAGGTAAGATCCCAGATGATGCCATTACTGTTGTTGAGTACGTCACCGAGCAGTGAAGTACGAACAATCCCCCAGTCTGCGGTATGTCTGTAGGTCGCACCGCCCATCAGCGTCATGCGGCGCTTATCCAGCCCTTTCATATCGCCCAGATCGTTGTCACCCGGGTCATATTCTTGTGGTGAGCCCAGCAACGTCAGAGACAGCTGATCCTGAGGGTCTTTCCACAGGTAGTAACCGCCCTGTAGCGTGTTAAACCAGAAGTTTTCTCCTTCATAATTGATGATGGGCACGGGCAAATAGCGGTCCTGCCCACCCCGATACGGGGATTGCGCATAAATCACTGATGCACCGAGTGATAAAGGCGCGGCCTGAACTGACTGCCCCAGAAAATAACAAGGGAGAAGCGCGATAAGCGTGTTAAGTTTGAATTGGTTCACAATTTATTCATTCCATAAATATAACAATCACTCATACAGTCTAACGCTTTTTACAGACTGAATTAACCTTATATGAAAATCATCTACCCAATTTAAGGCAGGATGTGGCATAACCGGGTTAGAGACATCACAAATTTGCCATTTATGCGTCAAAAAGGTTTCGCAACAAAATGATTTTGTTATTGATATGTGGCTCACTAATCAAAAATCTATGATGAAATTTCCTGAATGCCTTCTACAGTTAAACTTAATACCGAGGGTTTTGTTGAAAGAGAGTAACCATAAAAGTTGTGCATCCCGATAACAATGATCAGGTTGGCATAAGGGTTGCTGTAGTAAAAGATAATATCTTCCGGGAGCTGTACGAGCACTGATTATTGCTCCTTTACCTGTGCTAAAAACGAAAGGACGGGCATCGCTATGAATATATTCGATCATTATCGTCAGCGTTATGAAGCTGCCAAGGACGAAGAGTTCACACTGCAGGAATTTCTTACCATCTGTAAACAGGATCGCAGTGCATACGCCAACGCCGCAGAGCGACTGTTAATGGCTATCGGTGAACCCGTGATGGTTGACACCGCTCAGGAGCCACGCCTTTCCCGAATCTTTTCTAACCGGGTGATGGGACGTTACCCGGCATTTGAAGAGTTTTACGGTATGGAAGAAGCGATTGAACAAATCGTTTCTTACTTGAAACATGCGGCACAAGGCCTTGAAGAGAAGAAACAAATTCTTTATCTGCTGGGTCCGGTCGGCGGCGGTAAGTCCTCTCTGGCAGAGCGGCTGAAATCGCTGATGCAGCGTGTGCCCATCTTTGTATTGAGCGCCGATGGCGAACGCAGCCCGGTCAACGATCACCCACTGTGTCTGTTTAATCCTCAGGAAGACGCCAATATTCTGGAAAAAGAGTACGGCGTACCCCGCCGCTACCTTGGCACCATTATGTCGCCATGGGCGGCTAAACGCCTGCACGAATTTGGTGGGGATATCACCCGCTTCAAAGTGGTGAAAGTATGGCCGTCGATTCTGGAGCAGTTAGCCATCGCCAAGACCGAACCCGGTGATGAAAACAATCAGGATATCTCCGCACTCGTCGGTAAGGTCGACATTCGTAAACTGGAAAACCATGCTCAGAACGATCCTGATGCCTACGGTTACTCAGGTGCGTTGTGCCGGGCGAACCAGGGCATCATGGAATTCGTTGAGATGTTTAAAGCACCCATTAAAGTGCTGCATCCCCTGTTAACCGCCACCCAGGAAGGTAACTATAACGGTACAGAGGGCATCTCTGCTCTGCCGTTTAACGGTATCATTCTGGCGCACTCGAACGAATCTGAGTGGGTGACGTTCCGTAACAACAAAAACAATGAGGCGTTCCTTGACCGTGTTTACATCGTTAAGGTGCCTTACTGCCTCCGCGTATCCGAAGAGATCAAGATCTACGAGAAACTCCTGAATCACAGTGAGCTGTCCACGGCACCTTGCGCGCCCGGCACGCTGGAAACTCTGGCGCGATTCTCCATTCTGTCACGCATGAAAGATCCGGATAACTCCAGCATCTACTCCAAGATGCGCGTGTATGACGGTGAAAGCCTCAAGGATACGGATCCAAAGGCGAAGTCCTGGCAGGAATACCATGACTACGCCGGCGTAGACGAAGGGATGAACGGATTGTCGACCCGTTTCGCCTTTAAAATTCTGTCCCGTGTCTTTAACTTCGATCATGCTGAAGTGGCAGCCAACCCTGTTCACCTGTTTTACGTGTTGGAACAGCAAATAGAACGTGAGCAGTTCCCGCAAGATCAGGCGGAAAAATACCTTGAGCACCTGAAAGGTTATTTAATTCCCAAATATGCAGAGTTTATTGGCAAAGAGATTCAGACGGCTTATCTGGAATCCTATTCCGAATATGGTCAAAATATCTTTGACCGCTATGTCACTTATGCCGATTTCTGGATTCAGGATCAGGAGTATCGCGATCCTGATACAGGGCAGCTGTTTGACCGTGAGTCACTTAATGCGGAACTGGAAAAAATTGAGAAACCTGCGGGGATTAGTAATCCTAAAGATTTCCGTAATGAAATTGTCAATTTTGTGCTGCGTGCACGGGCCCATAATAACGGCCGCAATCCGAACTGGACCAGTTATGAGAAACTGCGTACGGTGATTGAGAAAAAAATGTTCTCAAATACCGAAGAGCTGTTGCCGGTTATTTCGTTCAATACGAAAACGTCCACGGATGAGCAGAAGAAGCACGATGATTTTGTCGATCGCATGATGGAAAAAGGCTATACCCGCAAACAGGTTCGCCTGCTGTGTGAATGGTATCTGCGCGTACGTAAATCGTCCTGATCAGAGTCTGTAAGCAAACCGGTGCGGGATAGCACCGGTCACTTAAGGACGGGACAGCCCGGCCTGCTTGCAATGTAGTTTGGGGGAACATCATGGCCTATTTTATCGATCGCCGACTAAACGGTAAAAACAAGAGCGCGGTCAACCGCCAGCGCTTCTTGCGTCGTTATAAGTCCCAGATTAAGCAGTCGATCTCCGAGGCCATCAATAAACGCTCGGTGACCGACATCAGTAGTGGCGAATCCGTTTCCATCCCGATTGATGACATCAATGAACCGATTTTCCATCAGGGTCGCGGCGGGCAACGCCATCGTGTCCATCCGGGCAACGATCACTTTATACAGAATGACCGTGTTGAGCGGCCGCAGGGCGGCGGTGGCAGCGGTTCCGGTCAGGGCAACGCCGGTCAGGACGGTGAAGGTCAGGATGAGTTCGTTTTTCAGATCTCCAAAGATGAATATCTGGACCTGCTGTTTGAAGATCTGGCGCTGCCCAACTTGCGTAAAAATCAGCACCGCCAGTTAAACGAGTATAAAACCCACCGTGCGGGTTTTACCTCAAATGGTGTGCCGGCCAACATCAGCGTGGTGCGCTCTCTGCAGAACTCTCTGGCGCGTCGTACTGCCATGACCGCAGGTAAACGTCGCCAGCTGCATCAGCTTGAAGATGAACTCGCCACGGTTGAAAAGTCAGAACCGGCTCAGTTGCTCGAAGAGGAGCGCTTACGCAAAGAGATTGCCGACTTGCGTGCGCGTATCGCTCGGGTGCCCTTTATCGATACCTTTGATTTACGCTACAAAAACTTTGAAAAACGCCCTGAACCTTCCAGCCAGGCGGTTATGTTCTGTCTGATGGACGTCTCGGGCTCCATGGATCAGGCCACCAAGGATATGGCAAAACGCTTTTATATTTTGCTCTACCTGTTCCTGAGCCGCACTTACAAAAATGTCGATGTGGTTTATATCCGGCACCATACACAGGCCAAAGAAGTCGACGAGCAGGAGTTTTTCTATTCACAGGAAACCGGCGGGACCATCGTGTCGAGCGCCCTGAAGCTCATGGATGAAGTGGTCAAAGAGCGTTACGATCCGGCACAGTGGAATATCTATGCCGCTCAGGCGTCAGATGGCGACAACTGGGCGGATGATTCGCCGCTGTGTCATGAGATTCTGGCGAAGAACATCTTACCGGTCGTCCGTTACTACACCTATATTGAAATCACCCGTCGTGCTCACCAGACCCTGTGGCGCGAATATGAACACCTGCAGTCGATATTCAATAACTTTGCGATCCAGCACATTCGTGAACCCGAGGATATCTACCCGGTGTTCCGTGAGCTGTTTCACAAGCAGGCAATGGAAGCCTGAGACACGAAGCCGACGCCCTGTCGGCTTTTTTTTGTCTAATAACCTGTTAAAACATGGCCTTCCCCGTCACAAACCCTCCAACTACTCTATTAATATCGTTAAACTGGAGTAACCAAGGCATTAGCAATTGATATAAATTGCATAATGACCATGACAACTCATTGATAAAACATTATCTTGCAGACATAGCATGGGTGTTTCTACACATTAGCTAACATTGATTGCCGTATCTCAGGAGACCGGGTTTGAACCACACTATTGTTTATAGTCTTTTTATTATTGGGTCCGTGCTGGTTGCGTCGAGTATCTTACTCAGTTCCTTTTCATCCCGTCTGGGCATTCCTATCCTGGTCATTTTCCTGGCGCTGGGAATGTTAGCCGGGATTGATGGCATCGGCGGTATCGCCTTCGATAATTACCCAGCCGCTTACCTGATTTCTAACCTTGCCCTGGCGATTATTCTGCTGGATGGCGGAATGCGCACCAAAGCCAGCTCGTTTAAGGTGGCGCTGGGCCCGGCACTGTCGCTGGCAACGGTAGGCGTCATTATCACGGCTGGATTAACCGGCCTGGTCGCCGCATGGCTTTTCCGGCTCGATATGATGCAGGGCTTTTTAATTGGCGCCATTATCGGTTCCACCGATGCGGCGGCGGTGTTCTCACTGCTGGGCGATAAAGGCCTGAATGAACGCGTAAGCTCAACGCTGGAAATTGAGTCTGGCAGCAACGATCCTATGGCAGTGTTTCTCACCATTACGCTGATAGAGATGATCGAGCAGGGCAAAACCGGCCTTGACTGGATGTTTGTGGTACATCTGATTCAACAGTTTGGTCTGGGCATCGTGCTGGGCCTGGGCGGCGGCTGGGCCCTGCAGCAGCTGATTAACCGCATTAACCTGGCTCCTGGCCTTTACCCTTTACTGGCACTCAGCGGCGGTATTCTGGTGTTTGCCCTGACTACGGTCCTGGAAGGCAGTGGGATTCTTGCCGTGTATCTGTGTGGTTTCTTGCTCGGCAACAGCCCTATCCGCAACCGCTTTGGCATTCTGCAAACCTTTGATGGTATGGCCTGGCTCAGTCAGATAGGCATGTTTATCGTGCTGGGCCTGTTAGTCACGCCGTCGGATCTTTGGCATATCGCGGTCCCGGCCATGATTCTCTCGCTGTGGTTGATTTTGGTTGCGCGCCCCCTGTCCGTCTTCATCGGCTTATTGCCCTTCCGTGGCTTCACCGGGCGCGAGCGGGTTTTTATCAGTTGGGTGGGCCTGCGTGGCGCGGTGCCGATTATCCTGGCGGTGTTCCCGATGATGGCGGGCCTGGAAAACGCGTCGCTCTATTTTAATATTGCCTTCTTTGTCGTGTTGGTCTCACTGATGCTGCAGGGCACCTCGCTGGGATATGCCGCGAAGAAAGCCAAAGTGGTGGTACCGCCTACGGCGTCGCCCATCAGCCGCATCGGGCTGGATATCCATCCGGAAAATCCCTGGGAGCAGTTTGTCTATCAGCTTAGTGCCGACAAATGGTGCGTAGGCGCCGCGCTGCGCGATCTACAGATGCCGCGTGAAACCCGTATCGCCGCCCTGTTTCGGGATAACGTGTTGATGCATCCAGATAGCGCGACGCGTTTAAAAGAAAACGACGTGATTTGCGTCATTGGTCGTGAGCGTGATCTGCCTGCGTTGGGAAAAATGTTCAGCCAGTCGCCGCCCGTCTCGCTGGATCAGCGTTTCTTCGGTGACTTTATTCTTGATGCCGACGCTCGCCTGAACGATGTGGCGCAAATATATGGCCTTGAACTGGATGAACACACCAACGCGCAACAATCACTGGGACAACTGATGCTCGGCATGCTCGGCGGCACGCCCGTCGTAGGCGATCAGATTGAATGGAATCAGCTCACCTGGACCGTGGCGGAAAAAGAAGATAATCAAATCGTGAAAATTGGTGTGCGCCCAAGTGAAGACAAGGAATAATCTTAATTAATTGGCGCGGTTAATTGGCTGAATTGCACTAAGCTTTTATGACATTCAGTTAAAACGGGAGTTATCCATGGGTCACGTGGTTAAAATTGGTCGCTACGAAATTGTCGATGCAGAATTCAGCAGCGAAGAACCTGTGACAGTGAGTATTCCCTGCCACACCAACCCCGGCCTGAGTTATCAGCTCGACGGCTGGGATCACGACACCAGCGTTCCGGCCTGGATTGATGACCAGGAAGTCATCTTGCACATCGGGCATTACGATAAGCAACAAGACCGCTGGGTATTAAAAAAACCAGCATGATCCTGTGAATTGCCGCCAGACAGTGGATTTGGCGGTAATTCCTAAAAAAAGCCCCTGCACGCACTGCTCATAAGTTATACTTTTAAAATATTATCTTTCAAATTAGCCACTTAAACAAAACTCACGCGATTATCGCCTGGTTTTTTAAGAATTCTTCCGTATTAACTCTGTCAAATATCTCCTGCATACTCTTCCCCAGTGCTGCATTTTTACGTGACGCAACTCACGCTTAGCGACATTTTTTCTTGCAGCGTTAATGGCTCTAATGACTGTAACAAACTGAAAACATCCCGGTTTTGGATTTTCAGTCGTTAACCCCTGAACGCGTACTTGATTCTGGTCAGGCCATCTTTTACTTAATTAAGAGAGCAGGTTTTATGGCAAGTACAATGGTAATAAACAATGCGAGTCGCTCATGGAGCGGTCTTCGTAAGAATATTCTTGTAAAGTTTGCACTCAGTTTTTCCGACCTTATTGCGCTGAATTTAGCGCTGTTTCTCTCTGCTGCCACTATTCAGGGTATTTGGGGAGATCTTGATGCGTTTATTCCACCGCATCAAATTGAAAACCGTTTTATTGCGCAGTTTATTATGTCGGTATTATGTACTGGCTGGTTTTGGATGCGTCTGCGTCACTACACTTACCGCAAACCCTTTTGGTTCGAACTGAAAGAGATTATCAAAACACTGGTTGTTTTCTCTCTGCTCGATCTGGCATTAATCGCGTTTTCTAAATGGGACTTTTCCCGCATGGTGTGGGTGTTCAGTTGGAGCTATGCCCTGCTTCTGCTGCCACTGATGCGCGCCGGCGTAAAAAAAGCCATTAATAAAGCCGGTCAATGGAAAAAAGAGACCATCATCATTGGTTCAGGTCGCAACGCCACCGAAGCCTTCGTGGCCTTACAAAGTGAAGAAATTCTCGGTTATAACGTTCAGGCGTTTATCTCTGTAGAAGACGCGCCGCAGCAGCAAAGTGTTAATGGCGTGCCCGTCATCTCGGCGAAGGATATCAACTGGAACACCATCGACCGTGACAATGTGCAGTTTATTGTCGCGATGGAGTATGAGCAGCAGCCGGAACGCGATCGCTGGTTGAAGTTTTTATCCAAAATGAACTGCCGTTCCGTGTCAGTGATCCCGACCTTACGCGGCGTGCCGCTGTACGGTACGGACATGTCGTTTATTTTTAGCCATGAAGTGATGATTCTGCGCGTAAGTAATAATCTGGCGAAGCATTCCTCACGCTTCCTGAAGCGTGGCTTCGATATTGTGGTGGCATCATTGCTACTGCTCTTCCTTGCACCGGTCTTCGGCCTGCTTTGCTACATGGTCAAGCGTGACGGCGGCAATGCGATTTACGGTCACGAACGTATCGGCCAGGATGGCAAAAAGTTCAAATGTCTCAAGTTCCGCTCGATGGTCACGAATTCCAAAGAGGTTCTGGAAAAACTCCTGGCGACCAGCGAAGAGGCTCGCCGGGAATGGGACAAAGACTTCAAGCTCAAGAAAGACCCACGCATTACAGGCATTGGCGGCTTCCTGCGTAAAACCAGTCTTGATGAGTTACCGCAGCTCTGGAACGTGATCCGTGGCGAAATGAGTCTGGTGGGACCACGACCGGTGATTGAGGCTGAGCTTGAGCGTTATGCCGGCGATGTGGATTACTACCTGATGGCAAAACCGGGCATGACCGGGTTATGGCAGGTCAGCGGTCGTAACGATATTGATTACGATACCCGCGTCTATTTTGACTCCTGGTATGTTAAAAACTGGGCGTTGTGGACGGACATCGCCATTCTGTTTAAAACGGCGGGCGTTGTATTCCGCCGCGACGGCGCTTACTGATGTAGCCAGCGATGCCTGTTTCGGACAGGCATCGCGATTTCGCCCGGTAATTCGCTTTCCTTTTGTCCTGTTAATCATTACCCTCTTCCCTCGCTTTATCGAACGTTTACCCTCTGGTTGCTATGCAAAAATATACCTTATTGTTATTGAGCCTGGTGTTACTGGCACCTTTAGGCATCGATCTCTATTTACCGACGCTGCCCCAGATCGCCGAAGGCTTATCAACACCTGTTGCCCTGGTGCAAACGACTATCCCACTCTTTTTGCTGGTGATGGGCCTGGGGCAACTGGTCAGTGGCCCGCTGGTGGACAACTATGGACGTAAGCCTATCGCCTTGCTGGGCCTGGCGCTCTATATTGCTGGCAGCGCCATCGCCGCCACAGCGACCTCTTTCCCGCTGTTTTTACTGGCCCGTCTGGTACAGGGTTGCGCGGTATGTTGCAGCGCGGTGGTGGCCTTTAGCGGCGTGCGTGACCGACTGAGCGGCGATGATGCCGCCCGGGCTTATGGCTTCCTGAATGGCGCACTGAATATTGTGCCCGCACTGGCTCCGTTACTGGGTGGGCTGTTGGCCAGCGCCTTTGACTGGCGAGCGCCCTTCTGGTTCCTGTGCGCTTACGCGGCAGTAGTGATGCTGATGGTTATCGTCTGGCTCCCTGAAACGCGCCCGGCGGATACGCTGCGCGTTAAAGGCCTTCCCGTGAATCAGTACGCCACCATTCTCCGTCAACCTCGCTTCCTGGCCTTTGCTTTTGCCAATGCGGGCGCCCTGGGCATGGTGCTGACCTATGTGTCACTGGCCCCACAGGTATTAATGACCGAAGGCGGTCTGTCCCCTCTGGCTTTCTCTTTCGCCTTCGGCGCCAATGGTTTTTGGATCATGATGGTTAGCGTGGTGGTGAATAAAGCGATTCGTAAAGCGGGCCGACCGTTTTGCCTGGCCATCGGCTTTATTACGATGCTAACGGGTGCCGTGCTGCTGGTGGCCGGCATGACGTTATTCCCTGCGAGTATGCAATCCCACTGGGCGCTGTATATGTTTCCGGTCGCGGTTGCCGTAGCTGGCCTGGCCTTTACCGTTGGGCCAGCCACCAGCTATGCGCTGGAGCCCTATCAACAACAGGCGGGCGTCGCTTCAGCGCTACAGGGGTTTATTCAGATGGCGGGAGGCGCAGCAGGCAGCCTGCTCGTCGTGGCTCTGCCAATGGCAGAAAAGCTGTCGCTGACGTTAATGATGCTGCTGGGTGCAGCGCTGGCCTTCCTGGCCTGGCGCTGCAGCAAAAACATGCAAAGTCGTATTACCGCTGTTAAATAAGCTTAACCGGTACGCGGGGTGCCAGTGCGCACATGAGCTCATAGCCCACGGTTCCGGCTGCTTTCGCCACCTGATCGATTTTGACGTTTTCGCCCCATAACTCGACAGACGAGCCAATGCCAGCCTGCGGGCAAGGCGTGAGATCAACCGTAATCATGTCCATAGACACCGCGCCGACAACCTGCGTCATAATGCCGTCAACGGCAACCGGGGTGCCTGTCGGCGAATGGCGCGGATAACCATCTGCATAGCCGCAGGCTACCACGCCGATACGCTGTGGCTGCTTTGCATGATAGCGGTAGCCATAGCCTACGCCATCTCCAGCCTGAAGTTGCTGCACGCCAATAATCTCACTGGTGAGCGTCATCACCGGCTTCAGACCACTGCTGGCGATATCCTGCCAGTCACCGCTTGGTGAGGCGCCGTACAGTATGATCCCCGGGCGCACCCAGTCGTGATGTGCTTCGGGATGCCACAGCGTACAGGCCGAATTGGACAATGAAAGCGGGCTTTCCAGCCCTTCCGTGGCCTGCGCGATGCGCTTTAACGGCTCGACAATACCGTCAGGATTTTCCGCATCGGCAAAGTGCGCCATCAACGTGATATCCCCGACGTTTTCAATCGCACGCAGTTTATGCCAGATCCCATTGACCTGCTCAGGACGGAACCCCAGACGGTTCATACCGCTGTTGATCTTCAGATAAATATCAACAGGCGCAGAAAGCGTGGCATTGGCCAGGGCGTGAATCTGCCAGTTGCTGTGCACACTGGTGGTCAGTCGGTAGCGATCGATTAATGCCAGGTCATCAGGATGAAAGAACCCTTCGAGCAGTAATATCGGCTTTTTCCAGCCCTGCTCGCGCAACATAATGGCCTCTTCCATGTTAAGCAGAGCGAAACCATCGGTCGCTGACAGGCTTTCCCATACGCGGGCAATGCCGTGACCATAGGCATTCGCTTTGACCACTGACCAGATGCGTGACGCAGGAGCCGCCCGGCGCGCAATCGCCAGGTTATGTCGCAACGCGTGTTGATCGATGGTAGCGACAATTGGACGTGACATACTTCCTCTCCCTGAAGGCTTAACGGGTAGCGTTAACGTTGCGAAGCGGCGATCGGCTGGCCGCAAAACCGGGTAAATAGCGAAAGACGGTGAGATCATCTGCGGCTATCGCGGATGATGTCCCGGACATGACGTCAGCGAGTAACTGACCGGAGCCGCACGCCATTGTCCATCCCAGTGTACCGTGTCCGGTATTCAGATAAAGATTCGAGAGCGGCGTAGCGCCAACCACTGGCGTTCCATCTGGCGTCATAGGACGCAGGCCGGTCCAGAAACTCGCCTGGCTGACATCACCGCCTTCAGGATAAAGGTCTGTGACCACCATCTCCAGGGTTTCACGACGCGCCTCCAGCAGTTTGGTGTTAAAACCAACAATCTCGGCCATGCCGCCGACGCGAATACGGTTATCAAAGCGCGTCACTGCCACTTTATAGGTTTCATCAAGAATTGTAGAAACCGGTGCCGCATCGGGATTGGTCACCGGAATCGTCAGGGAATAGCCTTTAAGCGGATAGACGGGAATATCGACGATATTCTTCATCAGCGAGGTCGAATAGGAACCCAGCGCCACGACATAGCCGTCGCCTTTAATCACTTCCTCACCGCACTTCACGCCATAAATACGATTACCGTCGCGTAGCAACTGATCGATTGGCGTATTAAAACGGAAGACAACTCCGGCTTCTTCGGCCATTTTTGCCAGACGTTGAGTAAAAAGTTGGCAATCCCCGGTTTCATCATTCGGCAGGCGTAATCCGCCGGTGAGTTTATGGTGGGTCGCCGCCAGTGCAGGCTCGACGCTGGACAGCTGATGCGCCTCCAGCAACTCGTAGGGCACGCCGGCCTCGCGCAGTACAGCAATGTCTTTACTGGCGCTGTCAAACTGCTGCTGGGTACGAAACAGCTGCAGCGTGCCGCCCTGGCGGCCTTCGTAGGCAATGCCGGTTTCGGCACGGAGCGCTTTCAGGCAATCACGGCTGTATTCTGCCAGGCGGACCATGCGGCTTTTGTTTTGCTGGTAATGACGCATATCGCAGTTGCGCAGCATGTTCCACATCCATTCGAGCTGAAAGCGACTGCCGTCCAGCCGGATTGCCAGCGGAGCATGACGCTGGAACATCCATTTCATTGCCTTCAGCGGTACACCCGGCGCCGCCCAGGGCGCAGCATAGCCCGGAGAGATCTGTCCGGCATTCGCGGCGCTGGTCTCCATAGCGGGCTGAGGCTGACGATCGATCACGGTGACCTGGTGCCCGGCGCGCGCCAGATACCATGCGCTTGTTACGCCTACTACGCCACTTCCAAGAATCACTACGTGCATAAGTCCCCCGCGAAATTAAAAAGCATAATCCACTGTTCACTGGTTTACATTCAGTGTGATCACAAAGTGGAAACATCTTCTAAACAATTCAACTATTTCACCTCTTTTTCCGTCAGCAGGTAACTAAAATCATTTCACAGACTGAAATTCAGAGATTTATGCGCCCTGATGCAAAAAATCAGGCATAAATGACATTGTTTATAGTTAATTCCTCCTCTTGCAGGAGAATCATTTGACGCGCGCCTTTATCCTAAAAAGCAGTGTTTTATGCTAAAAAAAACCCACAGCGCAGCAAGTAGGGCTATTTAATCCCAACCCTTTCAACCTGAAATGATTTTTCTGCCAAAGAATTCGTTTGAGTTCCCCGATCGGATAAGCGACAGTGAACTATCATTGATATGTTCACTCAGTTTTTTTGGGTTTCCTTTCTCAGGAAGAGCCTTAAATAAATCGTAACGGGCAGCCAGTCAGCGTTAGCTCGTTCGCCAAAACAGAGGTGCGCTATGACCACAATCTTTGACGATTCCCTCATGGACAGCAAACGAATTAGCGATGGTCCTGACTGGACATTCGAATTACTGGATGTCTATCTGGCTGAAATTGACCGTGTAGCCAAACACTACGGTCTGGACACCTATCCGCACCAAATTGAAGTGATCACCTCAGAACAGATGATGGATGCCTACTCCAGTGTCGGCATGCCGATTAACTACTCGCACTGGTCATTCGGCAAAAAATTTATCGAGACTGAACAGCGCTATAAACACGGACAGCAAGGCCTGGCTTACGAGATTGTGATTAACTCCAATCCCTGTATCGCCTACCTGATGGAAGAGAACACCATGACCATGCAGGCGCTGGTGATGGCCCATGCCTGCTACGGACATAACTCCTTCTTTAAAAACAACTACCTGTTTCGGAGCTGGACCGACGCCAGCTCCATCGTCGATTATTTGCTGTTTGCTAAAAATTACATCTCTGACTGTGAAGAGCGTTACGGTGTAGAGGAGGTAGAGCGCCTGCTTGATTCCTGCCATGCCTTAATGAACTACGGGGTTGATCGCTATAAACGTCCGCAGAAGATCTCGCTGCAGGAAGAGAAAGCACGGCAGAAAAGCCGTGAAGAGTATTTACAGAGTCAGGTGAATACGCTGTGGCGTACGTTGCCACGACGGGAAAAAGAAGCCACTCAGATTGAAGCGGCGCGTTACCCGTCAGAGCCGCAGGAAAACCTGCTCTACTTTATGGAAAAGAATGCCCCGCTGCTTGAATCCTGGCAGCGTGAAATTTTGCGTATCGTCCGTAAGGTGAGCCAGTATTTTTACCCGCAGAAACAAACCCAGGTGATGAATGAAGGCTGGGCAACCTTCTGGCACTACACCATCCTGAATCACCTCTATGATGAAGGCAAAGTGTCTGAACGCTTTATGATGGAGTTTTTGCACAGCCATACCAACGTCATTTTTCAGCCGCCTTATAACAGCCAGTGGTACAGCGGGATTAATCCGTATGCGTTAGGTTTTGCCATGTTCCAGGACATCAAACGCATTTGCCAGTCGCCCACCGAAGAAGATCGCTACTGGTTCCCGGATATTGCGGGTTCTGACTGGCTTAAAACGATGCATTTTGCGATGCGTGAATTTAAAGATGAGAGCTTTATCAGCCAGTTCCTGTCGCCTAAGGTCATGCGTGACTTCCGTCTGTTTACCGTGCTGGATGACGATCGTAATAACTTTCTGGAGATTGCAGCTATCCACGATGAATCCGGCTACCGCGCCGTTCGCCAGCAGCTTTCGGCGCAGTACAACCTGAGTAATCTGGAACCCAACATACAGGTTTATAACGTCGACTTACGCGGCGATCGTTCACTGACGCTGCGCTATGTACCGCAAAGTCGTGCACCGCTGGATAAAAGCCGCCGGGAAGTGCTTAAGCACGTCCATCGCCTGTGGGGGTTTGATGTGATTCTGGAACAACAGAATGAAGACGGAACGGTAGAGCTACTGGACCGAAATCCACCGCGTAACTCCCCGCTGTAAATGGACAAAAAAAAACCGGACGTCACGTCCGGTTTTTTATTAACGCTTGCTGCCTAAATCGTCAGGCATCGTTTTTTGCATTGAATGCCAGATATCACCGCTCTGACGACCATAGCGGCGCACGCACTCGACGATTTCGTCCTGAGTGGGCTCTTTATCACACAGGGCAAGCAGCGTCTGATAGAAATCCCTGGCCACTTTGCGGGCTTCCGGATTAGAAAAGTAGTGTCGTCCAACCCGGGTATAGAGCCCTTTTAGCCCGTTCAGGATCAGGCCATAGATTGGGTTGCCGGAGGCAAACGCCAGGCCACGGAACACCTTGTAATCCAGTTCGGTATAGCTATCGACCTGGTCTTCAGCACTATTGACGGCCTCCAGCACTTCGCGCGCCTTCTCAGGATAATGGCGTAATGCGCGGCTAATAAAGATAGAGGAAATATTGGTGCGAACGGATAACAGGTTATCGATCAGTGCGGGCACGCTGTCGTGATCGAGTCGCGCCAGGGTTTCAAGAATATTAAGACCCGAGGTTTCCCAGAAGTTGTTAACGCGCGTGGGTTTACCGTGCTGAATCGTCAGCCAGCCGTCACGTGCCAGACGCTGTAACACTTCACGTAACGTGGTGCGCGTCACGCCAATCAGTTCAGAAAGCTCACGTTCAGCAGGAAGAATCGATCCGGGTGGAAAACGGCTGTTCCAGATGCTTTCAATTATATACTCTTCAGCAAATCCGGCTGGACTCTGCGCCTTAATAACCATAACTGTGTGTTCTCATTGCTTTCTGGATCGTAATGGGCACTCATCATACCAGACGCCCTATAGCGGATATAGCCTGCACAACGATTAAAAGCGCGGTTTAGCACAAAATTAAGACAGATTACCGTGATAATCTCTGACGCCATTTAAGCCCGCATCACACCTCATTTTTGCGCCTGCACCACCGCAACGGCTGGCGTCTTGCCCATACGGTTTAGCGCCACCGGCGAACAGCTATAACATGCTGTGTGGCGGTTTGCGTGAGGTCATTAATCTGGAGCAGTGTCAGGTCATGTTTGTACATGATTTTTTATCCACGCAGGATGGCGTGCAGCGACTTTTGGTTTACACTGCGGGCTTGACGTTTACAGGGAATGCAATATGTTGCGATATTTAAACCAATGTTCGCGTGGTCGCGGTGCCTGGTTATTACTGGCACTCACAGCACTGGCCTTGGAGCTTACGGCGTTATGGTTTCAGCATGGTTTGGGCTTCAAACCCTGCGTAATGTGTATTTATGTCCGCTGCGCGCTGTTCGGCGTAGTGGCGGCAGGCGTTATCGGCTTTCTTCTGCCTCGCTCACCGTTACGCCTGGTGGCGATTCTGGTGTGGATTTACAGCGCCTGGAAAGGGCTGCAGTTGTCTTACGAACACACGATGATCCTGCTGCATCCCAATCCCTTTGTGACCTGTGATTTCGCCGCGCGTTTCCCGACATGGTTGCCGCTGGATAAATGGCTGCCGTCGGTATTTGTTGCCAGCGGGGATTGCTCAGATCGCGGATGGGATTTTCTGTCTCTCAGCATGCCACAGTGGATGATCGGTATTTTCGCCGCCTATCTGTTGGTCGGCGTGCTGGTACTGATCGCTCAGCCGTTGAAACCTAAACGCCGCGACTTATTTAGTCGCTAACGTAAAAAAGGCTGCCGCTGGCAGCCTTTCGTTTATAAGCATCATCCGTTCCGATCTGGCCGGTCGATAATATGATCTTCCCAGTCGCGGACTTCACTTTCCCGCACGGCAATATAGCGCACCGAAATACGCTGAGCGTGCATCTCGGTTTTTGACCCTGCGCGCAACGGGTGCCAGGCCGGTAGCGGTTTCCCCTCGCCCAGGAGTCGATAGGCGCAGGTACGAGGCAACCAGTTAAAGGTCGTCAGGTTTTCGCGCGTCAGCTTGATGCAGTCTTCTTCATATTCAAACCGGCGCTCGTAATTGCGACACTGGCAGGTTTTGATGTTGAGCTGGTTACAGGCGACGTTGGTGAAATAAATTTCATCGGTATCGGCGTCCTGTAACTTGTTCAGACAGCACTGGCCACAACCATCACACAAGGATTCCCATTCCTCATCGCTCATTTGTGCCAGGCGCTTGTGTTGCCAGAAAGGGGTTTCAGTCATGATGGTTGTCCAGATTTAGCGTAAACCGCACCTTATAAAGATATTGGCCCAATGATGCAAGTTTTACAGTAACCGCGTGCTGATGCCATGGCCCGCGATGGAAACCTCTAACGTATCGCCAGCGTGCATTGGCCCAACGCCTTCCGGCGTACCGGTCAGGATGACGTCACCCGCGTGCAGGGTAAAATACTGGCTCATATGGGCAATCAGCGGCAGGATTTTGTGAATCATATCGGCGGTATTGCCGTGCTGACGAACCTCACCGTTCACGACCAGCTTCAGTTCGGTGTTCTGTGGATCACCTGAAAATTCCGCAGTTGGAATAAAACCCGACAGAGGACAGGCGTTATCAAAGGCTTTCGCTTTTTCCCAGGGCTGCCCGGCTTTTTTTAAGCCCGCCTGGAGATCGCGCAGGGTTAAATCCAGTGCCACACCATAACCGGCAATGGCTTTGGCCACATGCGCGTCTGAAGCCTGTTTCAGGGTGGTGCCAATCAGCACCGCCAGCTCAACCTCATGATGCACTTCACCAAACGCATCAGGAATCGATAAAGGCTGACGCATATCGCATAAGGCCGTTTGCGGTTTAATAAAAATTACCGGTTCGGTTGGTGTCGCACTGCCCATTTCTTTAATGTGCTTCGCATAGTTACTGCCAACACACACCACTTTACCCACGGGATAATCTAACAAAGCGCCTTGCCAGTTACGATGCTGATACATGCTAATCCCCTGCTTATGTTACCGAAATGTCAGCCATATCGGCGGGTTGACGTTACGGACAGACAGCACGCAAAGCCAGCCTGCTCATAACGGTTAAGAGTGGTTAAACCTGACAGATGCGTGAAAATTGTCAACAAGTCAGCCAGGCTATTTGTGCGTCACCGCGAACCGATGACCGATCGGATTGCGCGGAAAAAGCAACAAAACAGCGGTGCTGCACAATTATTATTCGCCCCGGCTGGGAATATAAATTGGCTGCCGACAGTCGCGCAAAATTTATATTAAAGGAACAATCCGAGTTAATCTTTTCTGTCGTGTTCGAGATGCGTTTTTAACAAACTTTCGATCGGTGGGGGAATTTGCAAATAATATCCCTGCTCGCTTAAACCCTGCTTAACGTTATTGATGTCTGCATTGGCCAGTTTGTCGCGTTGGGCAAGGTTTACCTCCATCGCGAGTTGTGGCTTACCAAAGCCTTTGAGCAGGGCGTCAGGAACGCGTGAAAAATCGTCCTTTTTTTCAACGTAGAGATAAGTTTGGTCGCGGACCGGACTTCTGTAGATCACACAAAACATATTTTTTACTCGAATTAACCAGCGCTGAGGCTTGTTTGAATATAGCGGTAACTATAACATGCTTGCAGTACTTCGAATATTCGCCGATCGCGCTTTAACGATGCTTTTATCATCGCTTAGCACAGGGTAGTAAAACAGGACTGAGTCGGGACAGATGCCGCAATCGCCAATCGAATTTAAGGGAAGCAGTTTTACCTTGTCCGTCGTTCATTTGCATCACCATGAGCCAGAGGTGATCCGCAAAGCGCTCCAGGACAAAATTGACCAGGCTCCAGATTTCCTGAAGAACGCACCCGTGGTGCTGAATGTTGCGGCCCTCGATGCCGCGGTGAACTGGAAACAGATGCAGCAGGCCGTGAGCGAAACGGGACTGCGTATCGTCGGGGTCAGTGGATGCAAAGATGATGCGCTGAAAAAAATGATTGCCCGCGTCGGACTTCCGGTGCTGGCTGAAGGCAAAGAGAGCCACAAGCGTGACGCGCAGGAGCCGGAACTCAAGCCCGTTGCAGCCGAACCGCTGGTAGCGAAAACACGCATCGTTAACACGCCGGTGCGCTCTGGCCAGCAAATTTATGCCCGCAATGCGGATTTGATCGTCACCAGCAGCGTGAGCGCCGGTGCGGAACTGGTCGCTGATGGCAATATTCACATCTATGGCATGATGCGTGGCCGTGCTCTGGCAGGTGCCAGCGGTGACAGTGATTGCCAGATTTTTTGCACCAACCTTGCAGCAGAGTTGGTTTCTATCGCCGGGGAGTACTGGATCATGGATCAAATCCCCGAAGCGTTTTTTGCTAAAGCAGCACGCCTCTGTCTTCAGGATGGCGCGCTGACTATACAGACACTTAATTAGGCCCCTTTTCTTTCGTTAAGGAAATCAACATTTATGGCACGCATTATTGTAGTTACATCCGGTAAAGGGGGCGTTGGTAAGACCACGTCAAGCGCGGCCATCGCCACCGGTTTAGCGCAGAAAGGCAAAAAAACGGTTGTCATCGACTTTGATATCGGCCTGCGTAACCTTGATTTAATCATGGGTTGCGAACGCCGGGTTGTTTACGATTTTGTTAATGTCATTCAGGGTGATGCCACGCTGAACCAGGCATTGATTCGTGATAAGCGCACTGAGCAACTTTATATTCTGCCAGCCTCACAAACCCGTGATAAAGACGCCCTGACTCGTGAAGGTGTCGAAAAGGTCCTGAACGATCTTGCAGAGATGGCGTTTGATTTCATCGTCTGTGATTCGCCAGCCGGCATTGAAACCGGGGCGTTAATGGCACTGTATTTTGCAGATGAAGCCATTATTACCACTAACCCGGAAGTCTCCTCTGTCCGCGACTCTGACCGTATTCTCGGCATCATCTCTTCAAAATCCCGCCGCGCTGAAACCAGCCAGGAACCGGTTAAGGAGCATCTGCTGCTGACCCGTTATAACCCGGGTCGCGTTAATCGTGGCGATATGCTGAGCATGGAAGATGTGCTGGAAATTCTGCGTATTCCTCTGGTCGGCGTGATCCCGGAAGATCAGTCCGTGCTTCGTGCCTCTAACCAGGGCGAGCCGGTGATTCTGGACGGTGAGTCTGATGCTGGTAAAGCCTATGCCGATACCGTTGACCGGTTACTCGGTGAAGTTCGCCCCTTCCGCTTTATTGAAGAAGAGAAGAAGGGTTTCCTGAAACGCCTGTTCGGGGGATAAACCATGGCATTACTTGATTTCTTTTTATCCCGGAAGAAGAACACTGCCAATATAGCCAAGGAAAGGCTACAGATTATTGTGGCAGAACGGAGAAGGGGCGACAGTGAGCCCCATTATCTTCCGCAACTTAAGCGCGACATTCTTGAAGTGATTTGCAGATACGTGAAGATTGATCCGGACATGGTGACGGTTCAACTCGATCAGAAAGGGGATGATATCTCCATTCTTGAACTGAACGTCACGCTACCCGAAACGGAAGACGTGCCTAAATGACGTCAACCGTTTCCTGACTTTCCCCTGCGCAGTTGCAGGGGAAATTTTTTACAGCCCGGCAAGGATGTCGGTAATACCGGGTTTCAGCACCTCGCCACGCCAGCCTGTTAACAGCTCGGGTTCGCGGTTCTGTGGCTTAAGCCCCCAGTGCTGACTTAACACCTGATTGATCTGTCGACGAGACGCCAGCAGTTCCTGACTAAAACCACTCTGTTCACTCACCTGCTGTACCAGCGCTTTGATTGCCTTAAACGCCCGCTTGTAATTCACATGATCCACCAGATTGCTTAACGGCGGCGGTAACGCACTCTCATCCAGCTCAGCGGCTTCTGCCACCTGCGCCAGCATCGCCCTGCCGTGGAAACGAATCTCATGGCCCGATAAGCCCAGATGATCTAACTCACCCTGAGAACCCGGCATAAAACGTGCGACTTTCCACAGGTTCTCTTCACGCACCACAAAATTGACCGCCATGTCTTTTTCACGCGCCACTTTCAGGCGCCATGCCGCCAGGCGTTGCAGCGCCGCCAACTGGCGAGGACGCAACTGCCAGGCGTTAGTGATGTCACGCCACGCATCCTCCGGCGCTAACGTATCCAGCCGACGCTGACACAGGTTTTCGCATTCACTCAGTGCCGCGGCCATATTACCGGCCTGCTCAACCTGCTGTATCAGTTGATGAGCAATCGGCAGCAGGTAATGCACATCCGCCGCCGCATACTGGCACTGCCGTTCCGTGAGCGGACGGGCTAACCAGTCGGTCCGCGCTTCACTCTTATCTAATTCAACCTGCGTAAAGTGCGCCACCATTGAAGCAAATCCCCAGGAAAGCGGCTGACCACTGAAAGCCGCCAGAATCTGTGTATCAATCATCGGCTGTGGCAGGACACCGAAACGGTGCAGGAACACTTCCAGATCTTCCCCACCCGCATGGAGAAATTTCGTCACGCGGGTGTCCGTTAGCAGTTCAATAAACGGTGACCAGTCACGAACGGGTAACGGATCGATCAACACTAACTGTTCGCCATCAAACAGCTGAATCAGTCCCAGCTGCGGATAGTAAGTACGGGTACGGACAAATTCGGTATCCAGGGCGACGGCCGTATGCTGGCGTGCTTTGTGGCACACCTCGGCCAGGTGATCATCGTTCTCGATCAGGGAATAGTTCACGTTCAGTTTTCACCGCAGCCGACAACGTGCGGTGCTCCATGTTAAAAGCAATAAAAACGCCGGACAGCGCCGGCGTTCAACCTGAATCCTGACGGTGAATCAGCCTGTGCTGGTTTTCACCTCGTCGCGCAGTTCGCGACGCAGAATTTTTCCTACATTGGTTTTTGGCAGTTCATCGCGAAACTCGACGATTTTAGGCACTTTATAGCCCGTGAGCTGGCGACGACAGTGATCCAGCAGTTCTTCTTTGGTCAGCGAGTGATCTTTTTTAACCACGCAGACTTTAACGGCCTCGCCGGACAGCTCGCTGGGCACGCCAATCGCTGCCGCTTCACGCACTTTGGGATGCTGCATCAGGACGTCTTCAATCTCATTAGGATAGACGTTAAAGCCCGACACCAGAATCATATCCTTTTTGCGGTCCACGATACGGATAAATCCTTCGGGATCAACGGTAACAATATCCCCGCTATGGAGCCAGCCATTTTTCAGGACTTCTGCTGTGGCCTCCGGGTGCTGCCAGTAGCCGAGCATCACCTGAGGGCCACGGATGCACAGTTCGCCAGGCTCTCCGGTAGGCACTTCGTTCCCGCTCTCATCCAGAATAATCACGTCCGTTGAGGGCACAGGCAATCCGATACTGCCCGTGTGACAGCTGATGTCATAAGGGTTTACTGAGACCAGCGGGGAACACTCCGTCAGACCATAGCCTTCCAGCAAATAGTGTCCTGTGAGCTTTTCCCAGCGTTCGGCCACCGCTTTTTGGACTGCCATGCCGCCGCCCGCTGAAAGGCGTAACGTCGAGAAGTCGAGTTTATTAAAGTTGTCGTCATTAAGCAGCGCATTGAACAGCGTATTCACGCCGGTAATGGCGGTAAACGGATATTTGGCGATCTCTTTAACAAAGCCGGGAATGTCGCGCGGATTGGTGATTAACAGATTCTGGCCGCCTAACTCAACGAACAGCAAGCCGTTAACGGTTAATGCAAAGATATGGTAGAGCGGTAATGCCGTGACGACGCACTCTTTACCGTCACGTAACAGCTTGCCGTAGGTCGCTTTGGTTTGCTCCAGGTTGGCCTGCATATTGCGGTGGGTAAGCATAGCGCCTTTGGCCACGCCGGTGGTGCCGCCCGTGTATTGCAAAAATGCCAGGTCATCGTTGCTGACTTCCGGACGCTGGTACGCCATTTTTTCACCGGCATCCAGAACATGGCGAAACGATATCGCGCCTGGCAGATGATATTTGGGCACCAGCCGCTTCACATACTTCACCACAAAGTTCACCAGCGTGGCTTTAACCGGCGCAAGCTGGTCGCCCATGCGGGTCAGAACAACGTGTTTCACGGCGGTTTCACTGACGACTTTTTCCAGCGTATGCGCAAAGTTAGAAACAATGACGATTGCACTGGCACCACTGTCATTGAGTTGATGTTTTAATTCGCGCGGCGTGTAGAGCGGATTAACGTTGACCACCACCATCCCTGCCCGCAGAACACCAAACAGCGCCACCGGATATTGCAGGAGGTTCGGCATCATCAAAGCAACACGGTCGCCGGGCTGCAGTTTCAGCGCATGTTGCAAATAGGCGGCGAAGGCCCGGCTTTTCTCGTCCAGTTGGCGATAGGTCATCTTTTGACCCATGTTATAAAAAGCAGGCTGCTCAGCGTAGCGGACAACGGCCTGCTCAAACATATCAACCAGAGAGTGGTAACGATCAGCATTGATTTCGGCAGGTACGTCTGCCGGGTAGCGTTTTAGCCAAACCTTATTCAAGGATTCACCCCGATAATCTTGTTGTGTACTCATCGCCGCCTCGACAATCGTATTTTTAACAATATTTTAACTGATTGTACCAGTTTGCTCTGCTTGTCATGTTGAGGTTGCGAAGTGCATCACTAAATTTCGTGTTAGTTAACAATACAAATAAAAAGCCCGGCTGCGAGCACCGCGACCGGGCTTATTAAAAACGGCTAACGCTTACGGCGTCAGGAAAGTTTCCACCTGGGCAGGCCCGGTGTTATACATGCCCCAGTAAGGATTGGGCCCCCAGTAACCGCCGCGATGACGCGTTGGCCCGTACCAAATCCACGGATCGATCGGCTGTGGTGGCGCAACGATCTGGCGCGTGAGATGCCAGCGCTGGTAGCCCCGCACGTCAATGACCACAAACTGGTAATTTGCCTCGCCAATCTTGCCCTGCTCGGTGCCTTTTAGCGTGCCGAGCACCGTCACGTACTGATCTTTCACATCGGTAGGATCAACAAAGCCCGGAATATCAGCATAGATTCGGCCAAGCGAGCTGGCACCCAACACCGGTCTTGCGCCCTCATCCAGCGGCTGCGTTGCGATTTCCAGCCGGGTTTTGCCGTTGCGGTTGATAACGTTAACCACTTTACCGCCGAAGCGAGATTCCTGACCAACATAGATGGCCGGATCTTTCATTACGCGCAGCAAGTCCTGCTGGGGCATCGGCGAGTTGCCCTTAATATTATCCGGCACGGAAACACAACCACTTAAAACCAGGGCACAGGCCAACATCAAACCTGCAACACCGCGACGACACATTGACATGGGTATTCTCCTGAACGTTGCTGTTTAGAGTGCCTGGATAACAATAAGTTGCGTCATATTTTACCGTCCGGGCAGTTTTTTCCATGCCACTTCGTTTCTCAGATAAGTGGGCTCGGCATGTTCAGGTTGCACGGTAGCGCCCTGCTGTAATGCGGCGACCGCCAGTGGCAACATATCTTCAGCGGCCGGCAGCGCCACATTGCTGTTGACCAGTTGCAGGGCGTGCCCCTGCTGCAGGTCCGGCCAGGCCTGCCAGCCCGTTCCAGCGGTGTACCATTCTCCTTCCAGCGCCTGCATCCGGGCCAGCGCGGCGGCGGGCGACAGCACGCTCTCAGTCGCTTCCTCCTGCCAGTTGCCCTGTTCATCGCGCTGATATTCGGCCCAGTAGACTTCACCCATACGGGCATCGATCGCGGTTAACACCCGGTTTGCGCCGTGTTGCCGCCAGGCACCCTGTGCCAGCGTGGCCAGGGTGGAGATGCCCGCCATCGGCAAGGCGGCACCTAACGCCAGGCCCTGGGCAATCCCGATACCAATACGGACGCCAGTAAAACTGCCCGGCCCGCGGCCAAATGCCAGCGCGTCGAGTTCGGTCAGTTCAAGCTGCTGAGACTCAAGCAGCTCTGCAATCAGGGGTAAAATGCGTTGCGTGTGATCGCGGGGCGCTATCTCAAAGCGCGCGTCAATCTGTTGCCCGTTGAGCAATGCCGCAGAACAGGCTTCTGTCGCTGTATCCAGCGCTAAAATTCGGACCGACATAACGACCTCTGAAGATTCAAAAACGGCGCGCATCTTAGCACACAATTACTCGCCAGGTTGCTGACGAATAAAGGCAATAGCTTGCGCAATATCACGTGTTCGTGGCGTTGGCGGCAGACTGTTAAGAAACAGCGCGCCATAGGGACGGGAAACCAGCCGCTGGTCGCAAATCACCAGCACGCCACGATCGTCCGTATCACGAATCAAACGGCCAACGCCCTGTTTAAGCGTAATCACCGCGTCGGGCAGTTGCACGTCGCTGAAGGGATCGCCCCCCCGAATCCGGCAGTCTTCCATGCGTGCTTTAAGCAGAGGATCTTCCGGCGAGGTAAACGGCAGTTTGTCGATGATCACCAGCGACAACGCATCGCCACGGACATCCACACCTTCCCAAAAGCTGCTGGTGGCCACCAGCAGTGCATTGCCTTTATCAATGAACTGCTTCAGCAGTTGCCCTTTGCTGGTTTCACCCTGCACTAACACCGGCAACGTCATAGAGGCACGGAACTCCGCGGCCAACTCACGCATCATCAGATGCGAGGTACAAAGAAAGAAACAGCGGCCTTTGTTCGCGTCGATCAGCGGCTTCATCATTTTTGCCAACTGACGCGCACCACCCGGACGATTGGGTTCAGGCAGATTGCGCGGCACGCACAGCAAAGCCTGCTGTGAATAGTCAAACGGACTGTTGAGGATCAGATTCTTAGCCTGGCTCACGCCCAGCCGGTCGGCAAAGTGGTCCATCTTTTCATCGACGGCCAGGGTCGCAGACGTGAAAATCCATGCGGCTTTACGGTTATCCATCACTTCGCGGAAGCGTTCGGCCACCGATAACGGCGTCAGCGCCAGCACAAAGTGACGCGATGTGCATTCATACCAGTAACTGAAGCCGGGTTCACTAATGGCGCGTATCCGTTTCAGTCGTGTGCGATAGAGCGCTGCACGTTCAAACGCCGCATCAAGCAGCGCCGAACGCCCCAGCGAGAGCTTGATCACGTCGTAACAAAGCTCCAGCGCATCATCGAGCAGGGTAAACATGCGCATGATGTTGTTATCGCTGAGTAGATCACGCAGGTTACCGCGATAACCCGGCTCGCCCAGCGCCAGACGGAAGTCCTGCGCGCATTGTGCCAGACGGTCGGCTGATTTTTGCAGCTGCTGTACGTCACGGACTTCCGTGCGATAGGCAATAATGATGTCTTTTGCCAGATCGCCTAACTGGCGGCTGGAGAGCTGCTGACCGAAATACTGGCTGGCGATGTCCGGCAGCTGATGGGCTTCATCAAAAATCATCACGTCCGCTTCGGGGATAAGCTCACCGAATCCGCCCTCTTTCACCACCAGATCGGCAAGAAACAGATGATGGTTAACCACCACAACATCGGCGTCCATGGCCTTCTTACGCGCCTTCACCACAAAGCACTCTTTGTACAGCGGGCAGTCGCTGCCCAGACAGTTGTCATTGGTGCTGGTCACCAGCGGCCAAATCGGACTGTCTTCGGTAACGCCGGCACAGGAACTGATGTCCCCATCTGTGGTTTGCGATGACCAGGCGCGCAGCGTCACTAAATCCGTGAGCGCCTGAACGCTCAGATCGCCGCCGGTCGCCGACTGTTGTTCCATGCGCTCAAGGCAAAGGTAGTTAGAGCGACCTTTCAGCAGTGCCGTTTTACCGGTGAACTTCAGCGCGTTGGCAATGGTAGGCAAATCGCGGGCGTAGAGCTGATCCTGCAGGGCTTTTGAGCCAGTGGACACGATCACTTTTTTATTGGCGCGTAAAGCCGGAGCCAGGTAGGCATAGGTTTTGCCTGTCCCCGTCCCCGCTTCGACCACCAGCTCGCCGCTATTCTGCACGGCTTCCGCGACGGCCTGCGCCATTTCACGCTGGGCTTCACGCGGTTTAAATCCCGCAATGCCTTTTGCCAGCGCGCCATCAGTTGCAAAATCGTCTGCCACGTACCCTCTCAATAACGGCAAAAAACACTGTATATTATGCCAGCATTCCCTGACTTAAGTAAATCGCTGACGGTGGCGTCTTTATCACCCTGCCGTCCTGTTGCCTGCAGACCCAGGGATGACGCCGTTTTCAGCGCTAATGACTGATGTAAAGCGCGCCGGCAATCAGTAGCACCAGTAACACCGCCAGGGTGATAAACCCCTGTTTGGCCGTGCGTGACATGCCGACAAAGGTCGATATCACGATAAACAGCAGTGCCAGTGCTCCAAACATCACCCAAAACAGATATTGCGTATTCGCCATGCCTTCATCCTGATAGTCCTGAACCGGTAAGCGACGTTTTATACCATTTTTCCGCCCGTGATGCGCGGCTGACGCCCAGCGCGCGCTGCAACGGATGACAATCGCACCGGGATTATGGCAGGCTAGGCGTTCAAAAAAACAGGGAGAAGATGATGAGCATTACGCGCATTGATCCAGAACATCGTATGTCCGAAGCGGTCATTCATAACGACACGATTTATTATACCAGCGTGCCTGAAAACCTGGAGGCGGATGCCGAAGCGCAAACCGCCAATGCGTTGGCGGTGATTGATGCCCTGCTTACGCGGGTGGGCACTGACAAAAGCAAAATCCTTGATGCCACCATTTTCCTGGTGGATAAAGCTGATTTTGCCGCAATGAACCGCGCCTGGGACGCCTGGGTTTCGCCCGATAACGCGCCCGTTCGCTGCACGGTTCAGGCAGGTTTAATGAATCCACAGTATAAAGTCGAAATAAAAATTATCGCTGCACGCTAAACCGCTTGCCGGGCGTCAGCCTTCGTCGTCTTCATCTTCGAAGCGCGCCCGGATCAGCTCACCAGTGTGGCTTTCGCGAATCTCCTGCGCAACCAGAGTAATGGCTTCACCGCTGGACATGCCACCAGCCATTAATTGCTGAATACGTTCAACAGCGCGCTGTTGCTGGTCGTGTGAAAGTGCGGGTAATCCTGTAATCATGTTTTACTCCTGCTATGAGGCTGCCATTATTTCATGGGGAACAAACAGGTGCCAGTCAGGAAAAAATATGTCAGTCTAACGGCCTTACTGATGTCAGATTTCGTGCTCAATGATCGTTCAAACTCATAACCTAAGTTATTCGCCTGACGCCATCACCCACTATTTTTCCCGTATTGCGCATCTGCCGTGGGCGATGCTGTTGTCTTCAGGGCAAGCTGACCACAGCGATAATCGTTTTGATATCCTGACCGCCGATCCGCTGACGACGCTGACGACCCGGGGCAGGATAACAGAAATTCAGCAGGGCGATCGCTCCCAACGTAGCCAGGACGATCCCCTGTCCCTGGTACAACAGCAGTGCGACGCGTTGGGCATTGCCCCGCAACGCCATCCGGACTTGCCGTTTTTAGGCGGCGCGCTGGGTCTGTTTGGCTATGATCTGGGCCGGCGTTTTGAGCAGTTGCCGCATACCGCCCTCGCCGATCTTCATACACCGGATATGGCCGTCGGCATTTATAGCTGGGCGCTGATTGCCGACCATCACCGTCATACATTAACGCTGGTTGCCATTGATGATGTTGCGCGACGTCTTCGCTGGCTTGAAGGCTGGCCCGAACGTGAAACCGCGCCTTTCTCTCTGACCAGCAAATGGCAGTCCAACCTTAGCCGGGATGAATACGCGCAACGCTTCCACAAAGTGCAGGCTTATATTCAGGCAGGCGACTGCTATCAGGTTAATCTGGCACAGCGCTTTAAAGCAGGCTATCAGGGCGATGAATGGCGTGCTTTTTGCCTACTGAACCAGACCAACCGCGCGCCGTTCAGCGCCTTCTTACGTCTGCCGGAAAGTGCCATCCTCAGCCTGTCCCCCGAGCGCTTTATGGCGCTGGATCAACACGTCATTACAACCCGGCCGATTAAAGGCACCCGCCCGCGTAACCGCGATCCTGTTGCTGACGCGGCTCAGGCCGAAAGCCTGCGTACCTCGACCAAAGACCGCGCCGAGAACCTGATGATTGTCGATCTGCTGCGTAATGATATTGGCCGGGTCGCCGTTGCGGGGTCTGTCAGCGTCCCGGAACTGTTTGTGGTGGAGCCCTTCCCTGCGGTTCATCATCTGGTCAGCACTATTCGCGCCACGCTGCCTGATCACCTGCAGGCCTGCGATCTGCTGCGCGCCTGCTTTCCCGGCGGCTCGATCACCGGCGCACCTAAAATTCGTGCCATGGAGATTATTGATGAGCTGGAGCCGCAACGCCGCAACGCCTGGTGTGGCAGCATCGGTTACCTGAGTTTATGTGGCCGTATGGATACCAGTATCACTATCCGCACGCTGGTGGCTGAAAATCATCACCTCTACTGCTCTGCCGGCGGCGGGTTAGTGGCGGACAGCGAAGTCGAATCTGAATATCAGGAAACCCTGGATAAAGTCAGTCGTATTTTACCTGCGCTGGAAAAAGGGGCCTGAATGGCATTGACGCTCGCGGATTTCCGCACCCGTTTTTTACTGCAACAGCCCCTGGAGCCTGCACAAGCGCTCTCTGGTCGTCATGCTGCGGTGTTAATTCCTATAGTGGCACGTCAGCAGCCGGGTTTGCTGCTCACCCAGCGTTCGCACGGATTACGGAAGCACGCCGGACAGGTGGCCTTTCCCGGCGGCATGCAGGACCCTGAAGATGCCTCTCTGGTTGCCACCGCATTACGCGAAGCGCACGAAGAAGTGGGTATTTCGCCTCTGCAGGTCGATGTCCTGGGCTGTCTGCCGGCTGTCACCAGCAGCACGGGGTTTCAGGTCACGCCGGTGGTGGGCATCATTCCAGACCAGATTGCGCTGCGCATCAATCCGGATGAAGTGTTAAGTGCATTTGAAATGCCGCTCACGGAAGCTTTACGTCTGAGCCGTTATGCCGAGCTTGAATACTATCGCGCCGGGATTCGTCATCCTGTCTGGTTGTCGCGCTATCAGGATTACCTGGTCTGGGGAATGACAGCAGGGATTATTCGTTCGCTGAGTCAGCAGATTGCTTTTTAATTGACGCAGCCTCCATTTTTAAGCCTGTTTACAGGCTTCCGCGCAATATCACACTATAATTTTTTCTCGTGGTGTTAATTAGTTTATTTCATGCGAAAAGCAGCGCGTTTACCCTGCTTAGCCGTTTACTATTAGCGCCATAAACTGCTGCGGCAGTCTGAACGTTTTTTGTGAGGAGTGTCACCCATGATTTCGGTTTTTGACATGTTTAAAGTGGGCATTGGCCCATCCAGTTCTCATACGGTCGGTCCGATGAAAGCGGGTAAACAGTTTGTGGATCTGTTGTCTGAACAGGGCAAACTGCATGAGGTGACACGCATCGCCGTCGATGTCTATGGTTCCCTGTCGCTGACCGGCAAAGGTCACCATACGGATATCGCCATTATTATGGGATTAGCGGGTGAGTCGCCTGACAGCGTCGATATCGATGCTATCCCCGCCTTCATTAAAGATGTGCAACAGCGGGAACGTCTGCTGATCGCGAAAGGTGCCCATGAAGTCGATTTCCCTCGCGAAGGCGGCATGGTGTTTCGCAGCGAGAATCTCTCGCTGCATGAAAACGGCCTGCGTCTGCTGGCGTTTTCCGGCGATCTGCTGGTGCTGTCAAAAACCTATTACTCCGTTGGCGGTGGGTTTATTGTCGATGAGGAGCATTTCGGTCAGTCTGCGCTGGATGAAGTGTCCGTGCCCTGGCCGTTCCATTCTGCCAAAGAATTATTATCCCACTGCCGTGAGACCGGGCTTTCCCTGTCCGGCCTGGTGATGAAAAACGAACTGGCGCTGCATTCGCGTGAAGAGATTAACCAGTATTTCACGACAATTTGGCAAACCATGCAGGCCTGTATCGATCGCGGTCTCAACACCGAAGGCGTCCTGCCTGGCCCGTTGCGCGTTCCACGCCGCGCTGCCTCGCTGCGTCGTTTACTGATCTCCTCCGCCAAGCACTCTAACGATCCCATGGTCGTTATCGACTGGATCAACATGTATGCGCTGGCGGTAAACGAAGAGAATGCCGCCGGTGGGCGCGTCGTTACCGCACCCACTAATGGTGCCTGCGGTATTGTGCCGGCAGTGCTGGCTTACTATGACCACTTCATTGAAACGGTTACACCCGATATCTTTATTCGCTATTTCCTTGCCTCCGGTGCCATTGGTATTCTTTACAAAATGAATGCCTCTATCTCCGGTGCTGAGGTCGGTTGTCAGGGTGAAGTTGGCGTGGCCTGTTCGATGGCGGCGGCAGGTCTGGCAGAACTGTTAGGCGCAAGCCCGGAGCAGGTTTGCGTCGCCGCAGAAATCGGCATGGAGCACAACCTTGGCCTGACTTGCGATCCCGTAGCCGGCCAGGTTCAGGTGCCCTGTATTGAACGTAACGCTATCGCATCAGTGAAAGCCATCAATGCCGCACGCATGGCCCTGCGTCGTACCAGCGAACCGCGCGTTTCACTGGATAAGGTGATAGAAACCATGTACGAGACCGGCAAAGACATGAATGCGAAATATCGCGAGACGTCACGGGGCGGTCTGGCAATAAAAGTTCAGTGTGACTAATCATTTTTGAGATTTAATTCTAATTTTTTGCTTTTTAACCAGTGCATTAGTCAGTCCTGCCTGCTATAAATATTAACGATATTAAAGCGACCTGCGGGTCGCTCTGCTTTTCTTCTAGCCTTTCATTTTACGCTCGGGTCCTAAATTTGCGTTGGGCCGTGCCGATAACAACCCAGCTATATCTATTTTCTGGTTTTGGGAAGGTGATTCTTGATGTTCATGGCCCAGCAATATGTTGGACAATACAGACGTAAGCGATTGCTTATTGCTGTGGTGATTGCTTCGATTGTTCTTTCGTTAACGCTGGCTTTTCGCTACTTTGAAGAAAAATCATATGTTCAACAGCGAGCAATCAGTTTTGCCGATAATGCGATTACGCGTTTTGATCGCATGTTTTCACCGCTTGATGTCTCCGCCAACAACATGCAGGGATTGGTCGGAATGTCCTGTCCGGATGCCCGTTTTCCCTTAATCGAAAAGATTTCTTCGCTACAAACCGTGCGCGCTATTTTGCTGGTCGATGAGGACAGGCTTTACTGTTCCAGTATTTTTGGCTCACGAGATATCGCGTTCAGCCAGGTCTACCCTGAACTCGCCCTTAACGAGAAGCGCATGCTGCTCTCCACGGATGACTATTTGCTCAAAGGTTCGCCCGTCTTGTTATTGTGGACGCCCACGACGCTGGATAACCGTTCCGGAATACTTCAGGCCATCAATATTGAATTAATGAGCAGCTACCTGCTGGAGCCGCAGGCACCCTGGGTTGAACGGGCAATTTTTAACGTGAACGGCAAAAGCCTTGAATATGGCAATCCTCTCATTGAGTCCACGCTGCCTTCTGAGGATGAAGTTACCTATACCGAAGCCTCGCTGCGTTATCCCTATACCGTTACCCTTTATGGTCCCTCACCTTCGCGCCTGGCCCTGGCCTCTTTGCCCTCGCAGTTGCCCCTGGCGCTCATGCTGAGTTTGCTGATTGGCTATGTGGTCTGGCTGGCAACCGCCAATCGCATGAGCCTGAGCTGGCAGATTAGCTACGGCATCACAGCCAATGAATTTATGGTTTACTGCCAGCCCCTGATCAATGCACGAAACGGTAAATGTGATGGCATTGAGCTTCTGTTGCGCTGGCATAATCCGCGTCAGGGCTGGATTCCACCCGACGTTTTTATTCCCCTGGTTGAACGCCAGAACCTGATTGAGCCGTTAACCCGCTTTGTGCTGAACCGCGTCGTCGACGCCTTGCCGGATCTTCCCCACAGTCCACACTTTCATATTGCCGTTAATGTCGCGGCCAGCCATTTTCGCGAACGTGCCATTCTGGAAGACCTGCAAAATATTTGGTGGCCCGCCAATCCTGTCCCCCAACTGGTGGTCGAATTAACCGAGCGTGATGCCCTGCCCGTGGTCGATCAGACGGTCATTGCTCAACTGCACGACATCGGCGTGCGTTTGGCGATAGATGATTTCGGTACCGGGCACAGTTCGCTGTCCTACCTGAAAGATTTGCAGCCGGACGTGCTTAAACTGGACAAAATCTTTACTGCCTCTATCGGAACGGATGCGATTAACGCCACCGTCACCGATATGGTGATCTCGCTTGCGCAGCGTCTGAATATCAGCCTGGTCGCAGAGGGCGTAGAAACCCAGGAGCAGGCAGCCTATCTTCGCGATCGCGGCGTGGATCATCTGCAGGGTTATTACTTTGCCCGTCCGATGCCGCTGGAGGACTTTCCGGCGTGGTTGCGCCATCATCAACTTACCTGTGACCTGTAGTGCCCTCAACGCCATCCATCACGTCGGCAGGTCATGTCTTCACGCAAAAAAAACGCATCACCATGTGATGCGTTTTACGCTAAGAAGGTAGGTTAACCTTCTTCTTCCTCATCATGTTGTTGATCTTTGGTCACGCGCACCAGATCGATACGGTACTCCGTGGCTTCGATGATCTGGAAATGAAGCGGCTCAATATCGATGACGTCGCCAGGTTTAGGCAACTGCCCTTTCTGCGCAATCAGCAACCCTGCCAGAGAAGCGTGATCTTCTTCCGGCTTTACCAGCTCGTGGAAGTCGAGGAGCTGCTGCAGTGAATGCAGGTCGGTACCGCCTTTCACTAACCAGCCATCACCGTCCATGATGATATCCGGCGTTTCATCTTCATCCGGGAACTCACCGGCGATCGCTTCCAGCACATCCAGCGGCGTGATTAAGCCCTGCACCACGCCAAACTCGTTAGTCACGATAACAAAGCTGCCTTTGGCACGGCGCAAGACGCCCAGCAGGTTAATCGGGTCAAGCGTTTCCGGCACGATGATGATCGGTGTATTGGCAGCAAAGGTCGCGACGTCAACGCCGTGATCCAGCGCCACCAACAGCTCTTTGGCTCTGACCACGCCAATGATTTCATCCAGCTCACCCCGGCATACCGGGAACAGGCTATGCGGCGTATCCAGCAGCTGAATACGAATTTCGTCAACCGGACGGTTGGCATCCACCCAGGAGATATCACCACGCGGCGTCATAATGCTGCGAATCGAACGGGACGCCAGCGTCAGCACGCCATTAATCATATAGCGTTCTTCGTCTTTAAAGGCTTCCTGTGGCATGGCAATGGCAATCGCCTGCTCTTCCGTGCTCGCAGGAGCGGACTGCACCCGATTACGTCCGCCCATCAACCGCAAAATCGCCTCGGCGGTGCGCTCACGCATAGGTCGATGCGACTGATGACGGATAAAGTTGTGGCGGGCAATCTGATTGAACAACTCGATAAGAATCGAGAAACCAATCGCCGCGTACAGATAACCTTTCGGAATGTGAAAACCAAAGCCTTCGGCCACCAGCGACAGGCCGATCATCAACAGGAAGCTGAGACACAGCACCACCACAGTGGGATGCGCGTTGACGAATTTTGTCAGGGGCTTAGACGCCGCCAGCATCACGATCATCGCAATAACAACCGCTGTCATCATCACCGGCAGGTTATTGACCATACCGACGGCAGTAATCACCGCATCCAGGGAGAAGACCGCATCCAGGATGACAATCTGCGTCACAACCGCCCAGAAGCTGGCGTAGCTGCGGTTGCCGTTGTTTTCCAACTCACGGTTCTCCAGCCGCTCATGCAGTTCCATGGTGGCCTTGAATAACAGGAATATCCCTCCCGCCAGCAAAATGAGATCGCGTCCGGCGAAGCTGAAACTTCCCACGCTAAACAGTGGACGCGTCAGAGTCACCATCCAGGAGATAAGCGATAACAGGCCCAGACGCATGACCAGCGCCAGCGACAAACCAATCAAACGCGCTTTATCACGCTGCTTAGGCGGCAGCTTATCCGCAAGAATGGCAATAAAGACCAGGTTATCAATGCCGAGGACGATTTCCAGCACGATGAGCGTGAGCAATCCCGCCCAGATCGAGGGGTCGAACAGAAATTCCATTAGTGACTCCTGAACAAGGATGTGATTACGTTAAAGCGTGCCAGCGTCAGATGACGTGACTGAAATAAGCGCGGAAAAGCAGAGAAAACGCGGTCTGGCGTGAATTGACGCGCTGAAGAGCGCAAAGACAAGGTTAAGCAACGTCGGTGACGATCCATAAGGGTGGGCTGCTGCCCGCTACTCCTGAATAATAAACAGATTGCTAATGTATCAGTTCGTACCACGAGGTCAAAAAATTTTCTTATTTTTACACTCTCTCACGGCCGGGTTCAGGCGTCATAAAAACTCAATTTCCCTCTTTTATGCTGCAAATAGCCAACCAATATCACAAACTTTATTTTTTCGGACACTAAAATAAATCCGGCATTCACGTAGTGAGTTGGTTATCCCAACAATGTTGAAATTAGGTTAATTCACATTAACAAGATTTAGATGTTGTTAACGCGATAATTCTTAACGGTTCCTCACATTATGATGAACCAACAAGCGAACGGAGGTAGCACGTGACCATTGCTCTTGTAATTGGTACACACGGCTGGGCAGCGGAGCAGCTGCTTAAAACGGCAGAGATGCTTTTAGGCGAACAGAAAAATGTCGCATGGATAGATTTTGTACCGGGGGAGAATGCTGACACCCTGATAGAAAAATATCAGGCACGACTGGCAGAGCTGGACACATCACAGGGGGTGCTTTTCCTGGTGGATACCTGGGGCGGCAGTCCATTCAATGCAGCCAGTCGGCTGGTCGTTGATAAAACGCATCACGAGGTGGTCGCCGGGGTAAACATTCCTATGTTAGTCGAAACCCTGATGGCCCGAGACGATAACCCCTCTTTTGACGAACTGGTGGCGATTGCGGTTGAAACCGGCCGTGAAGGCGTCAGAGCGTTAAAAGCACAACCTGAAGAAAAACCGGCTGCTGTTGCCGCCCCTCCGTCTGCGCCTCGCGCAGCGGCCCCCGTCAACCGGCCGCTGACGCCTGACGAACATATGAATATTTGCCTGGCACGCATCGACGATCGTCTTATTCATGGGCAGGTCGCTACGCGCTGGACCAAAGAAACTAACGTCAGCCGCATTATCGTGGTCAGTGATGAGGTGGCTAACGACAAAGTGCGTAAAACGCTGTTAACCCAGGTGGCACCGCCGGGCGTTACCGCGCATGTGGTGGACATCGATAAAATGGTGCGCGTCTGGAATAACCCCAAATATGCCCGCGATCGTGTCATGCTGCTGTTTACCAACCCAACGGATGTCCTGCGGATTGTTGAACAAGGCGTGGATATCAAGAGCGTCAACATTGGCGGTATGGCATTTCGCCAGGGGAAAACCCAGGTGAATAATGCCGTCTCGGTCGATGAAAAAGATATCGCCGCCTTCCGCCAGCTTCACGCGCGCAATATAGAACTTGAAGTGCGCAAAGTCTCGGGCGATCAAAAACTAAAAATGATGGATCTGGTGGCTAAGGTGAGCGCATAACACGCCAGCTATATTTTTCTATCCTGTAGAGGACAAGAAGTATGATGGAAATAACCACACTTCAAATTATTTTAATCTTTATTGTCGCCTGTATTGCCGGTATGGGTTCGATTCTGGATGAGTTCCAGTTTCATCGCCCGTTGGTGGCCTGTACGCTGATCGGGATTGTACTTGGTGATATGAAAACCGGCATCATCATCGGCGGTACGCTGGAGATGATTGCACTTGGCTGGATGAATATCGGTGCTGCTGTTGCGCCTGATGCCGCGCTGGCCTCCATTATCTCCACCATTCTGGTGATTGCCGGTGGACAGAGCGTGGGTGCTGGTATTGCGTTGGCTATCCCACTGGCGGCGGCCGGTCAGGTTCTGACCATCATCGTGCGTACGCTGACCGTGGCGTTCCAGCATGCGGCGGACAAAGCCGCGGAAAAAGGCAACCTTACGGCCATCTCATGGATTCACGTTTCAGCCTTGCTGCTTCAGGCAATGCGCATTGCGATACCGGCGCTGATTGTGGCCATCTCGGTGGGAACGGATGCGGTTCACTCTCTGCTCAGCTCCATCCCTGAGGTCGTCACCAACGGTCTGAACATCGCAGGTGGCATGATCGTGGTCGTCGGTTACGCCATGGTCATCAATATGATGCGTGCAGGCTATTTGATGCCGTTCTTCTATCTGGGTTTCGTCACTGCCGCGTTTACCAACTTCAACCTGGTGGCTTTAGGCGTGATTGGCGTCGTGATGGCGGTGCTTTATATCCAGCTCAGCCCAAAATATAACCGCGTAGCCGGTGGGCCTGCGGCATCGCCGTCAGCTAACGACCTCGACAACGAACTCGATTAAGGAACAGGTGACAACATGGTTGATATAACAAAAGTCGAAAAGAAACTGACGCCGGGTGACGTTCGCGCTGTATTTTTACGCTCAAACCTGTTTCAGGGTTCCTGGAACTTTGAACGTATGCAGGCGCTGGGGTTCTGTTTCTCAATGGTACCGGTGATCCGCCGTCTTTATCCTGAAAATAATGACGACCGCAAGCAGGCCATCAAACGCCACCTTGAGTTCTTTAATACGCATCCTTACGTGGCCGCGCCTGTCTTAGGTGTGACGATGGCGATGGAAGAGCAGCGTGCTAATGGTGCAGCGATAGATGACGGTGCAATAAACGGTATCAAAGTGGGCCTGATGGGCCCGCTGGCCGGCGTAGGCGATCCGATTTTCTGGGGAACCGTTCGTCCGGTGTTTGCGGCCTTAGGTGCAGGCATCGCGATGAGCGGCAGTTTGCTCGGTCCGCTGCTGTTTTTTATCCTGTTTAACCTGGCGCGCCTGTTAACCCGTTACTACGGCGTCGCTTATGGTTACCGTAAAGGGATCGATATCGTCAGCGACATGGGCGGTGGCTTCCTGCAAAAACTGACCGAGGGAGCATCGATTCTCGGCCTGTTTGTTATGGGCGCGCTGGTTAACAAGTGGACGCACGTCAATATTCCGCTGGTGGTTTCACGCATTACCGATCAGACCGGGAAAACCACGGTGACGACCGTACAGTCGATTCTGGATCAGCTGATGCCGGGCATTGTCCCACTCCTGCTGACTTTCGCCTGTATGTGGCTGCTGCGCCGCAAGGTTAATGCGCTGTGGATTATCGTTGGCTTCTTTGCTATCGGTATATTTGGTTACTGGATCGGTTTGCTCGGGCTGTAACGTTAACCGCATCGGGAGCCTCGGCTCCCGATGCTTTTAAGCGGCCCGCTGCGTGAGAAGGCCGGCTTTTCTCTGTAAAGGAAGAACAATGTCATTGACCGACGGCATCATCGCCCTCTGCATCATCGCCCTTCTGTTTTTTGCTGTTTATGATGAAGCGGTTCTGCCACGTCGTCATGGCCCCACGCTGTTACGTGTACCGTTACAACGCCGTCATAAAGCCGACAGCCTGATCTTCATAGGTTTACTGCTCATCCTGTTGTGGAACAACGTCGCCCATCAAGGCCCGAAACTTACCACCGCGCTGTTGATGGTGCTGTGCTTTTTATCATTTTGGCTTTTCTGGCTGCGCCGTCCCAAACTGCTGATGAAAAGTCAGGGATTGTTTTATGCGGGCAGGTGGACAGACTATCGGCGCATACAGCGCATGAATCTTTCAGAGGACGGCATTTTAGTCATGGAGCTTGAACAGCGACGTTTGCTGATCGCCGTGCAGCAGCTTGACGATCTTGAGCGTATTTACCAAACGCTGGTCGAGGCGCGTTAGTCGCGTTGCCAAAGGGTAATCATAAAGTCCGCTTCACAGTGAAATTGCGAGCTTTCAGCGAGGGACTGCCAGACTTCTGGCCGCGCGCGCCAGGCAAACGGGGTCATCTGCAACAGGGTGGTTGCCGCCTGTGCGGTCAACGCCATCGGATAGGTCAAACGGTGCTGGGCCCGTTGCGTAAATCCCTGGTAGACTTTCTCTTCCGACACGTGAAGCTGCACTTCGCGATAAATCAGCGCCTTGAACTGCTCCAGATGATGAGGCCCGGGCGTAACCGTTAGCAGCAGGCCACCCGGTTTGATGACGCGGCTCAGTTCCGCCTCGTTGCAGGGCGCATAGATACGTACCACCGCATCCAACATGTTGTCACTAAACGGCAGGCGCTGGCTTGAGGCCACACAGAATAACACCTGCGGATAGCGCTTAGCCGCCAGTCGAATCGCCATTTTCGCCACATCCAGACCGTATACCTGCCCTTCAGGGGCGAGATTGTCGGCGAATGCGCCCGTGTAGTAACCTTCCCCGCAGCCGATGTCCAGAATCTGCGCAGCCGGTTGCTGCAGATGCTGATCAAGCACGCTCACCACCCGATCCCGCAACGGCTGGTAATAACCGGCCTGGAGAAACTCACGCCGTGCCTGCATCATGTCAGCACTGTCGCCCGGCTCACGCGAGCCTTTATGTTGAACGGGCAGCAAATTGACATAGCCCTCTTTCGCCTGGTCGAACTGGTGACGATTCTCACAGCGCCAGCTGCGTTCGGTAAGGCTCAGGGGAAAGTGACAAAGTGGGCAAATCAAAGACATCAGGCGCTCCGGCAGAAATCGACGCGCAGAAGTGTACTCGACGGGAAACAATATCGAAAGCGTAAAAAAAGCCTCGGCCAGATGGCCAAGGCTTTAATATCTGAGACAGTGGTGCCTGGCACCCGTCTGAGGCGAAATCAGATAGCAGTGACGTTAACTGCTGCTGGACCTTTCTGGCCGTCCTGAATTTCGAACTCTACGTTCTGGCCTTCAGCCAGTGTTTTGAAACCGTTGCCCTGAATAGCAGAGAAGTGTACGAACACATCTTTGCTACCGTCAGCTGGAGTGATAAAACCGAAGCCTTTAGACTCGTTGAACCACTTAACCTGACCTTTAATCTTTGCCATTTTACTAATTCCTTAAAGTGTTTATTTTGCCCGGAGGCTAACCTACAGATAAAACAGAGACATTACTGAATGAGGCACTGATTAAAGTTCGGCAAGGAAGCGGTATTCAACGTCAACGTCTTTACTCGTAACTTCTTTACTGAAGATGCCATACATAAACAGAACTGTACCTCGTTTAACCCACGAATTGTTATCACATATCCGCTAAATAATGGCAAGCCATTTTTATATGCCTGACCGGCGCTTTTTGCATAATTGCAAAGTGGCTCCCAGAGAATGTACTTCCTGGTACAAAACCCTGGATAGCGAACGCCAGTAATAGCCCTGACATCACTATAAAATAATGCTTTCCTGCCCGGACAGGATGATATCTGACTCCCTTACCCACCTCACTCGCGATGGATAACATTAAAAAAATAACATTGCACTAATATGGCAATATTGCACCAAATAAAGGAGCAGATAAGTGAAGCGCGAGTAATCTATTGCGGCAAGCTTGTACAACAAAACTTATTCCGTACACATATAAATATTATTTTCAGCAAAATCATAAGTTGAGCGTGAACGCAATCATTTATAGCTTGCGCGCAGGCGCTTTTTGAATTAGGCCTGCGCCATGAAGGATATTAAAATGGATTCCAGTCAACACGTAGCGGCGTCTGACGAGAATGTTATCACGACGGATTAATCGGGTTGATATATGTCAGGCTGCGGCTCTCCCCAATCTGCCATGGCGTAAAGCGCCTGCTCGCTTCACCGCTTTGCGTTAAAACACGCTGCAATTCCGCCGGAGGCGCATCCAGCGATTCATCGGCCAGTTCAAAAACCCCCCAATGGATTGGGACAGTAAGAGGCTGGCCGATTGCCCGCCACAACGCCACCGCCTGTTGAGGGTCCATATGTTGTGCCCCCATAAACCAGCGGGGTTCATAGGCCCCGACGGGCAGCGCGGCCAGATTGAACGGGCCGTGACGTTCTGCAATGGCATGAAGATTTTCCGTGTAGCCACTGTCACCCGAGAACCAAAAGCGCACTGTGTCGGTTTTAATGACCCAACCGCACCAGAGAGATCGGTTGCGATCGGTAAAGGTGCGCATACTCCAGTGACGGGCCGGTACCGCATCAAACTGAATCCCACCCATCGCCTTGTGTTGCCACCAGTCCAGCGCGTGCACCTGTTTAACCCCACGACGTTTACACCAGTCCGCCAGACCCAAGGGCACCAGAAAAACAGCCTCAGGAAAATGGCGTACGATCTGCTTGATGGTTGGCTTATCCAGATGATCGTAATGATTATGGGAGATCAGCACGTAATCCAGACGAGGCAACTGACTGATGGTCAGCGGGGACGGCGTTTTCCGTTCTGGCCCGATAAACGGCAGAGGCGAGGCCCGCGGGGAAAGCGCGGGATCGATTAATATATAGCGTTGATTCAGCCGCAACAGCAGCGCAGCATGGCCCAGCCACCAGAGCCGGTCATCCTCACCGCTCAGGTCGGCAGGTTGCCACCACTGCGCAATAAAGTCGTCATAACCCCGCTGAGGCGGATGGGGTAATCCCTGGGCTTTACGTTCCTTACGCCAGCGCTTCAGGTCACCCTGCTGGCGTGTGTCAGGTTCGGGGTTGCGAAAACCCGCCGGTGTGTGATGGGCTTTACTGCTGTCAAACCAGGGATTCTTCCAGGCCATCCGGCCTCCATGCAGGCGTTAACGTTCCGGAATGAGGCGAATAAAATCGCCATTTTCCGGCTGCGCGTCAGTTTTTTGCTCTGACGTACCATTTTGCTTCTCGATCAAACGCTTCAGCAGGGCGTTTTGTTTCTTTTGCTCTTCCAGCAGCGACGCCAGCAACGCAATCTGTTCATTTGCCCGAACGCTGGCGCGGTTAACGTAGAACCACAGGATCAATGCCACAATCAGCATTATCCCCATCACGCCATAGCTGACCACAGGACCCGCATTAGCGGCTAACTCATTCATAACTGCCTCAAGATACCAGGTGAAACCACCATAAAAGGTGCGACCGTCTATTCTACCCTGCGGCGCAGTAAAAGATAATGGCGGAGTAAGGGATGGGCATCATTCTGCTCATTTCAGTTATCTCTGATCGCTTCCCGCGTAAAAGCGAGGCATGCTGCTGCGGTACATCATGTCAGGCAGCAGTCACTGGAACGCTGCGTTAGGTATCATAAGGAGATACAATGAAACTGTTTATTCGGGCGATTGTTGTTGTGGGGATTATCTGGCTGGCGATGCTGTTTACCGGCTATGGCATTCTGGCTGGCAGTAATAAGAATGCGGCGGGATTAGGACTTAAGTGTAACTACCTTACCGCACGGGGCATGATCACGGCACAGTATCTGCACACAGACAGCGGCGTAGTAGGCGTCACCGACTGCCCGCTGTTGAAGAAAAGTAGTGAAGTGGTTGATAACTGATCGCACTGAAGCGGGCCAACTGGCCCGCTTTTTTTTACGAAAACGTGTAATCGTGATAACCCAGCTCGGCGGAAAGACGTCGTCCCGCGCCTTGCAGCATCGTGACATAGGTTTGCTTATTCGACTCTGAGAAGCGAATGGTGGGAAAAGAGATACTCAGCCCGGCGACGGCCACGCCAAAGCGATCAAAAATGGGCACGGCGATACAGCGCACGCCCGCTTCCTGCTCTTCGTTATCCTCACCATAACCCTGCTGCTTCACCTGACTCAGCGCCTCCAGCAGCGCACCCGCGTCCGAAAGCGTATTGGCGGTATGAATGCTAAACGTCATGCGCTGCAGAATCTCGTTGACGTCATCACGGCTGCGCCATGCTAATAACACCTTACCCAGCGCGGTAGAGTGCAGCGGATTACGGCGACCGATACGCGACGACATGCGCAGGTTATACAACGAATCGATCTTGTGAACATAGACGATGCTCTCGTCATCCAGCGCGCCCAGATGAATCGTTTCTTTGGTCAGGCGGGACAATTCCCGCATCTGCACATCGGCACTGCGAATCAAATCGATGTTCTGCAGCGCTTTCGATCCCACCTCAAACAGTTTTAGCGTCAGCGAGTATTTCTCGCTTTCCCCTTCCTGGGCCACATAACCCAGTGACTTCATGGTTTGCAGGAAACGGTAAACGGTGCTTTTCGACATCATCAGCCGTTGAGCCAGCTCGGTAATCCCATGTTCGCGCGCGTCACTTAATGCCTGCAAAATGCCAAACACCTTTTGCACCGACGAGACCGAATCAGGCTGTTTGTCCTTTTCATCAGGAACCATGTGCCACCTTGAATACGTGTTTCAAAAAAAACGGAACGAGGTTGCAGTATAGATGGGCCGACATTGCCCCAGCAATCTTTCAACGCCTGTAACATCTGCAAAATATATTTTTCGGCCCGGCGCGATGCATTTTGTCCGGTAATTGATTAGGATCATGATATTCACCCCCTTTAATATTAGCCTCTATGTCACTCTCTTCTTCAGACGGCGGACTTGCTGTGCCACAACGGTACTGGGCCATTCTGACGATCGCCATTGGTCTCATCATGGCGGTGTTAGACGGTTCGATTGCCAACGTGGCGCTTCCCACCATTTCACGTGAACTGCAGGCCAGTCCGGCCCAGTCGGTGTGGGTGATTAACGCCTATCAGATCGCCATTGTTTCTTCGCTGCTGTCATTGTCATTTCTGGGTGATATCGTCGGCTACCGTCGCGTGTATCAGTTCGGCCTGGTGGTGTTTGTCGCGACCTCCGTATTCTGCGCCCTGTCGTCCTCCCTGACGATGCTGACCGTTGCGCGCGTCATGCAGGGGCTGGGCGGTGCCGCGATAATGAGCGTGAACACGGCCCTGATACGCATTATCTACCCACCCCGCTATCTGGGACGCGGGATCGCCATTAACGCACTGCTGGTCGCGATCTCAACCGCCGCCGGGCCTACAGTTGCGGCGGCCATTCTCTCGCTCGCCAGCTGGCGCTGGTTATTCCTGGTTAACCTGCCGCTCGGTGCGGTGACACTGTGGCTTGCGTTACGCTACCTGCCGGATAACCCACAGCGGGCAAAAACACAGAAGTTTGATGTCATCAGTGCCGTGATGAATGCGCTTTTTTTCGGCCTGTTGATTTCTGCGCTGGGCGGCTTTGCACAGGGACAATCGCACTGGCTGATAGCCAGTGAAGTGGTGGTGGTCATCCTGGTGGGTTATTTCTTTATTCGTCGCCAGTTATCGATGGCGGTGCCGTTACTGCCGGTCGATTTATTGCGTATTCCCATTTTCGCCCTGTCTATCTGCACATCAGTGTGCTCTTTCTGCGCCCAGATGCTGGCCATGGTCTCACTGCCTTTCTATCTGCAAAGCGTACTGGGTCGTGATGAAGTTGCTACGGGCTTGCTGTTGACGCCCTGGCCGCTTGCTACCATGCTGCTTTCGCCGGTGGCTGGCCGCCTGATTGAGCGGGTGCATGCCGGTTTACTGGGCGGCATTGGTCTGGCTCTGTTTGCTGTCGGGCTGTTCCTGCTCGCCCGGATGCCAGTCCAGCCTGAGGATAGTGATATTATCTGGCGCATGATGCTGTGCGGTGCAGGTTTTGGCCTGTTTCAGTCACCCAATAACCACACCATCGTTACCGCAGCCCCGCGCAACCGCAGCGGCGGTGCCAGCGGTATGCTAGGAACGGCACGTTTACTGGGGCAGAGCAGCGGTGCAGCGCTGGTTGCGTTGCTGTTCAATCTGATGGGAAATGGCGGAACCCACGCCTCGCTGTTATTAGCCGGGGGATTCTCTACCGTCGCCGCCCTGCTCAGCCTGTCAAGGATGAAAGCGTCCTGAGTCCGGCGACAAAAAAGGCGACTGAGCAGTCGCCTTTTTATCGGGGTTTACTTCAGATATTCGCCGCTACGCAGCGCTTCGATACGTTTGTCTAACGGCGGATGCGACATAAAGAGTTCGCTAAATGACTTTCCTTTGCCGTTGATACAAAACGCCATCATGCTGCTGGGTTCCTGCGGCTCATAGCTGGTTTTCAGACGCTGCAAAGCCGCAATCATCTTCTCGCGCCCAACCAGTTTGGCCGAACCGGCATCGGCATGGAATTCACGATGGCGTGAAAACCACATGGTAATAATGCTGGCAAGGATACCAAACACCAGCTCAAGCACCATGGAAACGGCAAAGTACACCAGCGGATTACCGTTGCTGCTTTCTTCACCATCACGGTTGCCGGACATAAAACCGGCCGCAATCTGTGCCAGGATGCGCGACACAAAAATAACAAAAGTGTTCACCACACCCTGAATCAGCGTCATGGTAATCATGTCGCCGTTCGCAATGTGCGCAACTTCATGCGCCAGCACGGCCTCCGCCTCATCCCGGCTCATGTTTTGCAGCAGGCCGGTAGAAACGGCGACGAGGGAAGCATTACGTCGCGCACCGGTTGCAAACGCATTGATATCCGGCGCGTGGTAAATAGCGACCTGTGGCATCGCGATGCCCACTTGCTGTGCCTGGCGGCCAATGGTCTCAAGTAACCAACGCTCGGTTTCATTGCGTGGTTGTTCAATCACTTCACCACCGACCGAACGGAGCGCCATCCACTTCGACATCAGCAGTGAGACAAACGCACCGCCGAAGCCAAACAGACCTGCCATTATCATCAGGCCCTGAACACTGCTTGACTGAATTCCTGTCAGGCTGAGAATCAGCCCGAATACCAACATCACAGCCAGGTTGGTCAGCAGGAAAAGAGCAATACGCATCATAACGGTTAATCTTCCTCAGTAGTTCATGCGCTCATGCGCGGATACATATCCTATGAGCATTACGCGGGTTTTCAAGCGACCTTAACGTTTAAGTGCCTAAAAAGACATAACTTTACAATATGACACAACCTTCCGCGTAACCTGCCGAAAACCGCCCGGAAGAACACATTAACTGTGCTAATCACTGCCAAATTAATGATAAAAAAAAGCACCGCGCTGAGCGGTGCTTTTCGTCAATCTTATGCCGTTAGTTGGTCTTTGCCGCGGGAGCGTCGGGTAATGACTTCTCCAGTTGCGCCAGATCATTGGCAATTTTGACCGTTTCATCCAGATAAGGATCGGGCTCTTTATAGTCCTTCGGTAAATCATCCAGGCTTTTCAGCGGCTTTTTACCTTCAGCCTGATAGCGCGCATTAATCCGTTCCAGACGCAGTGCATCTTCTTCGTGATTCTCTTTCTCACGCTGGGCAAGATTGAGTGACACGATATTGCGTTTGTCTTTCATGGCATTAAAGCGAGCGATGTCCTTCATGATGTACTGGAACTCGCGATCTTTAGCGATACGTTCGTCGTGTTCTTTGGTCAGCTGCGGTGCCAGCGCTTTGACATCACCGGTCCTGGTGTACGTGGCGGCCGTAATGCTGTCCCACGGTAACGCGTTATCTTCAAACTTCTCGCCCGTTTCTGCCGCTTCTACGCCGGTCGGCATCAGCAGGTCAGGCGTAACGCCTTTGCGCTGAGTACTGCCACCGTTGATGCGATAGAACTTCTGAATCGTATACTGCACCGAACCCAGTGCCGGCCATTCCGGGCGCAGCATCTGATCGTAAATCCGGTTCAGAGAACGATACTGCTGAACGGTACCTTTACCAAACGTCGGCTCGCCAACAATCAGCGCACGTCCATAATCCTGCATGGCAGCCGCGAAGATTTCTGATGCTGAAGCACTGAAGCGATCAACCAGCACCACCAGCGGGCCTTTATAGTAAACAATGCCGTCGTTGTCGCTGTCCTGGCGAACGTGGCCGTTGTTATCACGCACCTGCACAACCGGGCCGCTGGGTATAAACAGGCCGGAAAGTGAAACCGCTTCGGTCAGCGCACCGCCGCCGTTGGTACGCAGGTCAATAACAATACTGTCCACATTCTGCTTCTGCAGTTTCTGCAGCTGTACCTTAACGTCATCGGTCAGGCCAACGTAGAAGCCCGGAATGTCCAGCACGCCGACTTTCTGTTTACCGACGTTATGAACGCTCATTTTAACGGCGCGATCTTCCAGACGGATTTTCTCACGCGTTAACGTCACAATGCGGGTCTTGGTGCCTTTGCCTGCAGGCAGAACCTCAAGGCGAACCTTGCTGCCTTTCGGCCCTTTAATTTTGGCGACCACATCATCCAGACGCCAGCCGATCACGTCTTCCATTGGCTTGCCCGGTTCACCGACGCCGACAATCCGGTCGCCAACGGTAATGGCTTTGCTTTTCGCCGCCGGACCGCCTGCCACCATCGAGTTGATAACGGTATAGTCATCATCCATCTGCAACACGGCACCAATACCTTCAAGCGACAGACTCATTTCAGTATTGAACTGCTCGGTATTACGCGGCGAGAGATAGTTGGTGTGCGGATCGATTTCGTGAGCAAACGAATTCATGGCCAGCTGGAACACATCTTCACTGTTGCTCTGCGCCAGACGGCGTATCGCAAAGTTATAGCGTTTGGTCAGCACTTCACGAATTTCTTTTTCGTCTTTCCCGGCGAGTTTAAGGCTCAGCTCATCGTATTTGACCTTGGCGTCCCACAGCGCATTTAACTCGCTCTGATCTTTCGGCCAGGGGGCTTTAGCACGGTCAATATCGATCGTGTCATTGCCGGAAAAGTTCATCGGGCGAGCCAGCACCGTGAGCGCATACTGATAGCGCTCAAAGCGGCGTTTCTGCGCCAGATTATAAAGATCGTAGAAAATATCCAGTTTACCGCTACGCAGCTCATCACCCAGTTGGGCTTTCTTGCTGGCAAACTGCGCGACGTCCGACGCCAACAATACGTTGTGGCTGTAGTCGAGCATATTCAGGTAGCGATCAAAAATCTTAGCGGAAAACGTACCGTCAAGATCGAACTGGCGGTAGTGAGAACGGGTAAACCGCGAGGTCACACGCTCGCTTACCGTCGGATCCTGCGGGTCCTCGTGCAATTGAGGAATTTGATCGGCACGCGTGATGTTCTCGGCCGCAAAGGAAGGGCCTGACAACAGCAGGCCCGCGATCAATCCAACTTTTAAAAGGGTGTTCATGCCGGGGTCAGCCTCCGTTTCAGAACTGCAAATGTTCTGCGCGCACAATCATTGCCATGCCGGAAGCGAGCTGCACCCGGACGCCGTCTTTTGATACTTCCAGAACGGTCGCGTCCATCGCACTTTTGCCTGCTTTAACTTTAATACTCTGGCCGGGTTGCAAAGTTGAGGTATCAGTGATGGGTTTAGCCTGCTGCTCCGGGCGTGGTGCCGGTTTGTGATTCTGTGATGCAGTAGGACGCTCAGCAGACTGTGGACGCGGCTTACGCGCGGCCTCACCTTCTGCCGGTTTACGCGAAGCAGGTTTACGTGGGCGACGTGGTGCAGATGCACCTTCTTCGCCTTCACCGGCTTCACGACGCGCGGCTCGCTGCTGGTCGCGTTGTGCCTGAACGCGCGCTTTCGCATCTTCAAGCTGCTTGCGGGCATGCTCCACGTGCTGCTCATCGAGCACACCACATGGGTTTCCATCGAGATCCACGCGGGTTGCGCCCGCTTTGATACCGTAGAGATAACGCCAGCTGGAGGTATAAAGGCGCAGGGCCGAACGCAACTGCGTTTTGCTCAGGTTCATTTCGCCCTGAACGCGCTCTACCAGATCCTGAAAGATACCGATTTTGAGCGGACGCGCTTCACCTTCAGCGCTAAAGCAGTGCGGAAAGCGCTCCGCCAGAAAGCTAATGACTTCTTTACTGCTATTCAACTTAGGTTGATTTTCCATGAAATTTCCTGATTACTACGGGTTTGCCGACCAGAGCAGGCATGAACAGGCGACATTATAATGACAACATCGCCAAATGCCATGCAATCCAGTCGATTAGCTGCGCGTCAGTTGCAAATATTTTTCTAAGTCACTGTTCGCGAGCACGTCGCAAAGCCCGTTAGTCAAGGCGACCAGCCCTTTTTCATCTTCACTATCAAAGCGATTGTATTCCACGCTGTCGATGTCCAGAACGCCGACAACCTGACCGTTTATTTTCAGAGGAATCACAATTTCTGCATTACTGGCCGCATCGCAGGCGATGTGTCCGGGGAAAGCATGGACATCATCAACACGCTGAACCTGTTCCTGCGCCAGTGCCGTACCACAAACTCCTTTACCCACCGGAATGCGGACGCAGGCAATCTTACCCTGGAACGGGCCAAGTACCAGCGTGTCCGCTTCCGTCAGCAGGTAGAAGCCTGCCCAGTTCACGCCTTCAAGACGTTCATACAACAGCGCGCTAAAATTACCCATCGCGGCGAGGAACGCCGTTTCTCCCGCCAGTAAGGCGCGCATATCGCGATCTAAATCGGCGTAAAAGGCAGTTTTGTTCATTATTCAACCGTTACTAGTGACATCCGAGCGGCTAACCACTCCGCTTGTTAAAAATAAGCACTAAAAATCCATAGCCATAAGGTGAATCATAGCGTTAGTTACTATAACCTTAACATTCTGTGGATCGAAGCGTGATACCCAAGACAGGTACCCAGGCGATGTCTTACTGACCCTTTGCGTTAATGACAATAAGCGAAACTTGCACTTAATGATGAAAATTCACGCTATCAGCCAGACATTGCCTCACGCACGTTATCAGCGTTGTCCGCAATGCGATACCCTTTTTTCCTTACCAGATGTGAAATCGCATCAGTCAGCGCACTGCCCCCGCTGCAACGCGCAGATTGTGAGCGGCCGTGACTGGTCAATGACGCGTTTACTGGCGATGGCGGCCACCATGCTGGTGCTGATGCCTTTTGCTTTTAGCATGCCGCTCATCGACATTCGCCTCCTGGGCATGCGCATTAATGCCAGTGTGCTGGAAGGCATCGTGCAGATGACGCTGCAGGGCAATGTTCTGACGGCCTCGATGGTCGCGTTCTGTACTATCGGTGCGCCAGTCACCCTGGTAGCGGGCATCGGCTACCTGGCGCTGGGTCAGCGTTTAGGCATGAACCTCCGTCCGGTGTTGTTGATGCTGGATAAGCTTAAAGAATGGGTCATGCTGGATATTTTTTTGATTGGCATCGCCGTGGCCTCAATCAAAGTGCAGGATTATGCCGATCTTGAACTGGGCTATGGGCTGGTGGCCTATGTGGCGTTAACCGTGCTGAGCGTGATAACCCTGATCCATCTGAACATGGAGCAACTCTGGGAACATTTTTACCCACAACAGCCTCAGGTGACGCGCCGGGACGATTTGCAGGTCTGCCTCAACTGCCACTATACCGACATTCCTGATGCGCGCGGGCGCTGTCCGCGCTGTCATACGCCGCTCGACTTTCGGCGTCGCCACAGCTTACAAAAATCCTGGGCCGCACTGATCGCTTCTATCGTGCTGTTGATTCCGGCCAATCTGCTGCCGATTTCTGTGGTGTATCTGAATGGTTCGCGCCGGGAGGACACGATTTTCTCCGGTATCCTTTCGCTGGCCTCCGGTAACGTCCCCGTGGCCGCCGTGGTATTTATCGCCAGTATTTTAGTCCCGTTTACCAAAGTGCTGGTGATGCTGGCGCTGCTGATCAGTATCCATTTCCGCTGCGAGCAAGGCATGAAAACCCGCATTCGTCTGTTGCGTTTTGTTACCTGGGTTGGACGCTGGTCTATGCTGGATCTGTTTGTCATTTCACTAACCATGTCGTTGGTCAACCGTGATCAACTGCTGGCTTTTACCATGGGACCAGCCGCGTTTTACTTTGGCGCTGCTGTTGTCCTGACCATTATGGCCGTTGAGTGGCTGGATAGCCGCCTGCTCTGGGATGCACATGCAACAGGAAACGCCGACTACACCGACTAATGCTACGCTGCGCAATAAGCGTAAGATTTCGCCTTTTTGGCTTCTGCCCATTATCGCAATGCTGATTGCGGGCTGGTTGCTCTGGACAAGCTTTCAGGAGCGCGGCACCACCATTTCTATCAATTTCCAGACGGCCGATGGCATCGTGCCTGGGCGGACGCCTATTCGCTATCAGGGCGTGGAAGTCGGTACGGTGCAGGGCATCAATCTGAGCGATGACTACAGCAAGATTCAGATCAAAGCCAGCATCAAAAGCGATATGCGCGATGCGCTGCGTGAAAATACGCAGTTCTGGCTGGTCACGCCGAAAGCCTCGCTGGCGGGTGTGTCCGGTCTTGACGCGCTGGTTGGCGGTAACTACATCGGCATGATGCCAGGTGATGGTAAAGAAAGTGACACCTTCACCGCACTGGATACCCAGCCCAAATACCGCGTGAACACCGGTGAGCTGATGATTCACCTGCATTCACCTGACCTCGGCTCGCTAAATACCGGCTCGCTGGTGTATTACCGTAAAATCCCGGTAGGTCGGGTTTATGATTACAGCATCAACGGTCAAAATAACGGCGTTTCGATTGACGTCCTTATTGAACGCCGCTTCGTGAATCTGGTGAAAACCAACAGCCGCTTCTGGAATGTGTCGGGGATGAACGCTGACGTCAGCCTGAGCGGTGCCAAAGTCCAGCTTGAAAGCCTGGCGGCACTGGTCAACGGCGCTATCGCCTTCGACTCCCCTGACGGCGCTGAAGCCGCGAAAACCGATCAGAACTACCAGCTGTATCCCGATCTGGCACACAGCCAGCGCGGCGTGCTGATATCACTTGATCTTCCCAGCGGGGATAACCTCTCGGCAAACCGGACGCCGCTGATGTACCAGGGCTTAGAAGTGGGCACCCTGACCAAGCTGAATTTGCAGGATGGCGGTAAAGTGACGGGCGAGATGACGATCGATCCGTCGGTCGTGGGCCTGATGCGCGCAGGCACCCGCATTGAGATGCGCAGTCCTAAACTCAGCCTTACCGATACCAGCCTGAGCAGCTTACTCACCGGTAACACCTTTGAACTGGTGCCGGGCGACGGTGCGCCGCAGCAGCATTTCACGGTGGTCGCGCCCAACAAGACGTTACTACAAAAACCCAATGTCCTCACGGTTAAGCTCAGTGCTCCCGAGAGCTATGGCATTGATGCGGGACAGCCGCTGATGTTACACGGCCTGAAAATCGGCCAGGTAATTTCGCGGGATCTGGATGAAAACGGCGTTAACTTTGTGGTCGCAGTCGATCCTGAACAGCGGCAACTGGTCCATGGTGACAGCAAATTCATTGTTAACAGTCGTCTTGACGTGAAGTTTGGTCTGGATGGCATGCAGGTGCTGGGTGCCAGCGCCCGCGAATGGGTTGACGGTGGCATTCGCCTGGAGCCGGGTAAGCAAGGCGCACCCAAAACGGCTTATCCGCTGTTTGCCGATGCCGAACGCGCAGAAGAAGGTATTACCGGCGATGGCCCGTCAACCACACTGATGCTGACTGCCAAAAGCTTACCTGACGTGCAGGCTGGCTCCATCGTGCTCTATCGCAAATTCCAGGTGGGTGAAATTACCAACGTCACGCCGCGAGCCGATGCGTTTGATATTGCAGTCCATATCAAACCGGAATACCGCAAGCTGGTCTCTGGCGAAAGTGTGTTCTGGGCGGAAGGCGGCGCACGTGTTCAGCTTAACGGCAGCGGCTTAACCGTGCAGGCGTCACCTTTGAACCGTGCGTTAAAAGGGGCCATCAGCTTTGATAACCTGACGGGCGCGAAAGTTGATAAAGGCGTTAAACGGGTGCTGTATCCGTCTGAAACTGCGGCCCGTGCGGTCGGCAGCCAGATTACGTTACATACCTACGACGCCAGCAAACTGTCCGCCGGTATGCCAATTCGCTACCTGGGGATTAACGTCGGGCAAATTGAGTCACTGTCGCTGAGCAATGATAACAATCAGGTGGTGGCGAAAGCCGTGCTTTACCCTGAATATGTCCAGAGTTTCGCCCGCGTCGACAGCCGTTTCTCCGTCGTGTCACCAGAGATTTCTGCTGCGGGCGTCAATCATCTGGAAACCATTCTGCAGCCCTACGTTAATGTCGATCCGGGCAAAGGCCGTGGCGCGCGGACGTTTGAGCTGCAGGAAAGCACCATTACCGACTCACGTTACCTCAACGGCCTGAACATCTATGTTGATGCCACCGAGGCGGGTTCCCTGTCACTGGGGACGCCGGTGCTGTTCCGCGGGGTGGAAGTGGGTACGGTGACCGGCACCTCGCTGGGTAATATGGCGGACCGCGTCCAGATCGCCCTGCGCATCAGTAAGAAATACCAACATCTGGTGCGTAATAATTCCGTATTCTGGCTGGCCTCTGGCTACAACCTGGACTTTGGACTGATTGGTGGTGTGGTGAAAACCGGCACCTTCCAGCAGTTTATTCGCGGTGGTATTCAGTTTGCTACGCCGCCAACGGTGCCGCTGGCTCCGCAGGCGACCGCAGATAAACACTTCCTGTTGCAGGATGAACCGCCTAAAGCGTGGCGGAACTGGGGAACGGCGATTCCGGACCCAAATCAGCCTTAAGACAGACGGGCAGAGCAGGCTGCCCGTTTTCTTTCTGCGTGCTACACTGCCACCTTTGCCTCAAAGAGAACCTATCCGTGTCCGACTCCGCCTCACGCTTCCCTGCCGACTTCCTTGACCTGATACGCCAGAGTTTGCCCGATGACACCAGCCTGCAGCAGTTTATGGATATCAGCCTGCAGCCTTTGCGCCGCAGCCTGCGGGTTAACACCTTAAAGATCAGCGTGAGCGACTTTCTGGCACAAACGGCCCACTACGGCTGGCAGTTAACGCCCGTGCCCTGGTGCAAAGAGGGATTCTGGATCACCCGCGAGGATGAAAGCCTGCCATTGGGCAGCGTCGCCGAGCATCTGAGCGGCCTGTTCTATATCCAGGAAGCCAGCTCGATGCTGCCGGTAACGGCATTGTTTGATGCGCAACCCGATGCGATGAGCGTCATGGACATGGCCGCGGCACCCGGCTCAAAGACCACCCAGATTGCCGCCTGTATGCATAATCAGGGCGTCATCCTTGCCAATGAGTTCTCCTCCAGCCGGGTCAAAGTGTTGCACGCCAATATTACCCGTTGCGGCGTCACCCATAGCGCACTCACGCACTTTGATGCCCGCGTCTTTGGACCTGCGCTACCGGAGCAGTTTGATGCGATCTTGCTGGATGCGCCCTGCTCCGGCGAAGGTGTCATGCGTAAAGACGCTGATGCCCTGAAAAACTGGTCGCTTGCCAGCACCCATGATATTGCCGCTACCCAGCACGATCTGATTGACAGCGCGTTTCATGCCCTGAAGCCAGGCGGTACGCTGGTGTACTCCACCTGTACGCTGAATCAGATTGAGAACCAACAGGTGGTAGCCGGGCTACTTGAGCGCTATCCGAACGCCGTCGAAATTGCCCCCTTGCAGTCATTGTTCGCAGGTGCGGAGCGGGCAGCCACGCCTGAGGGGTTCCTGCACGTTTTTCCTCAGCTGTTTGACAGTGAAGGTTTCTTCGTCGCCCGCTTACGTAAAACGGCGTCCGTCGAGCGTTTGCCCGAACCGACTTATAAAGTCGGTAAGCTGCCGTTTAGCCACCTGAGCCGCAAGCTCGAAAGCGAAATTGTGCAGGCAGCCGCGAAGGTCGCCATTCAATGGGATGACAGTCTGCAGCTCTGGCAGCGTGATAAAGAGATCTGGCTGTTCCCGACCGCGGTTACACCGCTGTTAGGTAAGGTGCGCTTCTCGCGGATTGGCCTGAAGCTGGCAGAGACCTTTGCAAAAGGCTATCGCTGGCAACATGAGGCGGTTATCGCGCTGGCCTCACCGCGCCCTGAGCAGACGTTTGCGTTGAGCGAGGCGGAAGCCGAAGAATGGTATCGCGGTCGTGATATCTATCCTGAAAATGCGCCAACCCTCGACGAAATGATAGTGACCTATCAACATCAGCCGCTGGGTCTGGCCAAACGTGTTGGTAACCGCATTAAAAACAGCTACCCGCGCGAGCTGGTGCGTGATGGCAGGCTGTTCCGCTAGGCGCACGCACACAATGTGACACTGTCACGTTGCGTGCCCTGTTTTTGGCCCAGGATTGCGGTTAAATCGGGCGTGATGTGATTGAAGATGCGTTAAACAGGACAGGACCACGCCGGACGCCGCCGGCGCGTTCAGCCTTTATGCGTTGCGCAGTTTGGCGGGATGCGTCAGCAGTTTAGCCGCAGGCCGGATTGGCCGCCGGACTAATTCCCCGCCACAGTTTGGACACAGCCCTTTAAGATGCTGCTCAGCACAGGGAGCGCAATAGGTACATTCGAACGAACAGATGCGCGCATCGTAGGATGCGGCAGGCAAGTCGGTATCACAGCGTTCACAGTTAGGGCGCAGTTCTAACATGGCATCCTCCTTGGCGGTAGCGGCTGTCAGCGTGGCAAAAGCCGCACCGCTTGTCGAGGATTTTCATCTTGCCATCAGGATGCCGTATGGATTTTATCAGCGGTTAGCGTGTTCCTGATTTTGCCTATCCTTGCTGCCCCGATCGTCATCATCCTCTTTATTCTCATCGTCATCCTCGTTCTCTTCGTCGCTATTCACCATCGCCGCCTGAATCGCCTCATCTTCCAGCACAGGGTTAAGCGCCGCGCCTAATGGCGATGTCGCCAGGCTGTCTGGCAAGACCACATGGGGCAGCGGTACTTCGGTGGTCGGCAACGGAAGCGGCGTTTTCATATAGCTCAATGCGGCAATCAGCAGCGTACACAGGGTGAAGAACAGATAAAGCATGTTGCTGCCAAACGGCTGAATTAATGCCCCCACCAGCAAAGGACCGATACTGGCACCGATGCCAAAGGCCATCAATAAACAGGCCGTGAGTGACACGCGCTGCTCGGCAGCCACCTGATCGTTAGCCAGAGCGACCTGTAAAGGATAAAGCGAAAACTGCACCATGCTGGCGACAAACGCGATGCCCAGCACCCAGTTGAAAGAGAGGTTTGGCAATACAACCAGCGGCAGACAGGCCAGCATCAATACGACGGAAATATAGAACAACAGTCGCTGGCGGTCGTAGCGATCGGACAGCCAACTGAGGGGAAACTGTGAAACCAGCCCGGCGAAAATAGTCAGGCTCATGAATATCCCGGTTTGGGCATCGCTGAACCCTTTACTGCTGGCGTAAACCGGTGCCAGGCCATAAAACGCACCGACCACCATACCGGTTAACAAGGTGGTACTGAGCAACTTTGGAATCGTGCGAATAAAATAGCTCAGCTCCATGGGCGCGGGCGACATGGGCCGCACATGGGTGCGCGTTGTCAGGGCGATGGGCACCAGACAGAGCGCAAAACAGAGGGCCACAATCAACAACGTATTGATACCAAAACCGCTTTGCAGCGTCAGCACCACCTGGCCACTACTCAACCCAAGGTAAGTTGCCACCATATAGAAGCCAAAAATCAGGCCGCGCTGTGAAGATTCCGCCTGATCATTGAGCCAGCTTTCCAGCACCATGTACTGACACATCATGCACAGGCCGATAATCAGACGCAGAAAAACCCATAGCGGTATAAAGTCTGTCAGACCGTGCCCTATCACCGACGCGGTGATAATACCGGCACAGGCCACATACGCACGAATATGGCCGACGCGCGCAATCAGGTTGTGCCCCACTTTTCCGCCGATCACCAGGCCAATGTAATAGGCTGCGATAATCGCACCGATCACCGCACCGTTAACCTGTTCATGCGCCAGACGCAGCGACACATAGGTCGTCAGCAACCCCGATCCCAGCAGCATCAGTAACGTAGTGGTGTAAAGCGGCAGAAATGTTCTAAGAATTTTTCGCATACGACTCCCTGTCAACCACGGTAATCGGTGTCCTGTAATGTTTAAAGATAGTTGATTTTGTGACGGTTTAGGTCGGGACTATTCCGACTATGAAAAAAGCCCGTAAACCTCTCGGCTTACGGGCTGCTGACTCAGGCGTTGGGGAAGGTAATGTTGCTTCCCGGTGCCTCGCGATGGAGGTGGATAAAGTTCAGGTGACGTTCATATTGATCGAGGATATCAATAATCACCTGCTCTTTGCTGTAGTCCATCAGGTCATTGCCCTGACTGCCTTCCAGCAGGAAGGTTTCCAGTCGGTAATAGGTGGACTTACCGCTACGCGCCCGGTAGGTAAAACCAGGTACCGAGTATTGCTGCGGCCAGACCTGGTAGAGGAAGTCCTGCTCGTCGCCCAACTGAACGCGCAAATCCAGATAACCCAGCGGATGCTCGTCGTCAGCCGCCACCTTATCCAGCGAAACCCTGGCGCCACGCAGCTCCAGCTCTTTTGCCACTTCCTGCATGGCAGGGAAGATGGTCTCTTCCATCATCTTCAGGGTGTAACGCGAGCCGGGGTAGTTCATCAGCCGCGACAGACGTTTTTTCCAGGTCAGACGATCGGTTGCATGTGCCAGGTAAGGCGCAGTATCGCGTGTTGCACTGGCACGACGGTAGTCCTCTACCTTGAGTGACTTATACAATCCCGCCATCACAAAGAAGATCACGAAGCTAAACGGCAGCCCCATAATCACCGTGGCATTTTGCAACGCGGTGATGCCGTTGGTCATCAGCATACTCAACGTCAGCACACCAATCGCCACCGACCAGAAGATACGCAGCCAGTTGGGCGCATCGCTGTTGATGTCTTTCAGTTTTGAGGTGAAGTTACCTAACACCAGCGAACCGGAATCCGCCGAGGTGACGTAGAACAACATACCGGTAATGGTTGCCACCGATGCGCTCAGCTTAAACGCCGGATACTGGGCCAGCAGGCTATAGAAACCGCGCTCTGCGTGCGTCATCACTTCCTGGGCAAAGCCCGCGTCGCCATGAATAATTTCATACAGGGCAGCGTTACCGAATACAGACAGCCAAAGCAGCGTAAAGGTAAAAGGAATCACCAGCGTGCCAAGAACGAACTCACGGATGGTACGACCACGTGAAATACGCGCCAGGAACAGGCCAACGAATGGCGACCAGGCAACCCACCAGGCCCAGAAAAACAGCGTCCAGCTGTTCATCCACTGTGTTGGCCGATCAAAAGCAAAGGTATTCAGCGTCATGCCCATAAAGCGGTTGATATAGTCGCCCACATTAAGGACCAGCGCATTAAGCAGGAAGCTGGTATCACCGGCAAACAGGACAAACAGAATCAGGCCAAGTGCCAGTGCCACATTCAGCTCGGACAGAATACGGATACCTTTGTCCACGCCAGAGGTAACAGAGATGGTCGCGATAACCACCGACAGAATGATCAGGGCCGTCTGGGCGGTCAGCCCTTCGGGAACATCAAACAACACCTTCAGCCCGTAATTCAGCTGAACAACGCCGATGCCCAGCGTGGTTGCGATACCAAAAATCGTGCCGACAACCGCCGCAATATCCACGGTATGTCCAATCGGGCCGTTAATGCGCTTTCCAAAGATAGGATACAGCGCCGAGCGGATGGTTAACGGCAGATTATAACGGTAGCTAAAATAACCCAGCGCAATGCCCATTAAGGCATACATTGACCAGCCGGTTAAGCCGTAGTGGAACAGCGTCCAGACCATCGCCTGGCGGGCCGCCTCCATGGTCTGCCCTGCACCTTCCGGCGGCTGCATATACTGTGAAACAGGTTCCGCTACCGAAAAGAACATCAGGTCAATACCGATACCGGCGGCGAACAGCATCGCCGACCAACTCAGTACACTGAACTCAGGCTTTGACTGCTCTGGCCCCAGCTTGATCGAGCCGAAGCGCGAACACGCCATATAAACCACAAAGACAATGTACAGCGTTGCCGCCAGCATGTAATACCAGCCAAACGCGGCTGACACCCAGTTAACTGCCTTTAAAATCCAGCCTGCAGCTTCGTTGCTAAACAGAATGGTGATGAGTGAAAACGTCAGAATCAATCCTGCCGATGTGTAAAACACTACAGGATTGATTCTGTCTTTTTCACTAGTTGGTGGACTCGTCATCGTTTACCTCTGGTTGTTGGCTTGTAAATTCTGCAAGAGATCAATCCGGTTAAAAATCCGGCGCCCTGGCGGCATGTGTTTTTTTACGCTTCGTTTCCTGCTGTTACATTCTGGTCAAAACTAGCAAATCTGCCACACTTACCGCTTCACTTACTCAACTTTTAAGACACATCATCCTAACAAGGTTTCTATTTATATTGAACATCCAATCAAAAAAAGTTTAAATAGAGGCTCAGTTTCAGGCTGGAGTGAAAGTCATGCCAAAGGTAGGGATGCAGCCAATACGACGTCGGCAGTTGATTGATGCCACGCTGGGCACCATCAATGAAGTCGGCATTAATGATGCCACCATTGCCCAGATTGCGCGGCGCGCAGGCGTTTCAACGGGCATCATTAGTCATTATTTCAAGGACAAGAATGGCTTGCTGGAAGCCACCATGCGCGATGTAACCCGACAACTGCGTGAAGCGGTCGCGCGTCGGCTGGCGCCACTGGCGCAGGCTTCGGCAGAAGTCCGGCTGCGCGCTATCGTCGACGGCAATTTTGACGAAAGTCAGGTGGAACGCGCGGTAATGAAAGCCTGGCTTGATTTCTGGTCAAGCAGCATGCATCAGCCTCAGCTTCGACGGCTGGAACGGGTCAGCCACCGGCGCTTGTTTTCAGCGCTGGCAGTGGAATTTCGCCGCCAGTTGCCCAAAGAAAAGGCCCGCCTTGCCGCCCACGGGCTGGCCGCCATGATAGATGGCCTGTGGTTACGCGCCGCACTGAGCGGAAAGCCTTTTGACCCGGCTACCGCCCGGACACTGACCACCCAATTCATTCGTCAGCAGTTAGCTGGCGAACACGAGTAACGGAACCAGGAGAAATTATGTCCCGATTCAACGAGCAACAACTCTACATCAATGGTACTTACGTTGCCGCCACCTCTGGGGAAACCTTCCAGAGCATTAACCCGGTTAACGGTGAGGTACTGGCTGATGTTCAGATCGCCGGACGCGAGGATGTCGATCGCGCCGTTGCCGCTGCCCGAAAAGGACAAAAAGTCTGGGCGGCCATGACCGCAATGGAACGTTCACGCATTCTGCGTCGTGCGGTTGATATCCTGCGCGAGCGCAATGATGAGCTGGCTGAACTGGAGATGCTTGATACCGGTAAGCCGTTCAGTGAAACCGTAAGCGTTGACATCGTTACCGGTGCCGACGTGCTGGAATATTACGCTGGGCTGATCCCTGCGCTGGAAGGCCAACAAATTCCGCTGCGTGATACCTCATTTGTTTATACCCGCCGCGAACCACTGGGTGTTGTCGCAGGCATCGGTGCTTGGAATTACCCGATTCAGATTGCACTCTGGAAGTCTGCGCCAGCGCTGGCGGCGGGTAACGCCATGATCTTTAAACCAAGCGAAGTTACCCCGCTGACAGCGCTGAAACTGGCTGAAATCTACACAGAAGCCGGCGTGCCAGATGGTGTGTTTAACGTGCTGCCGGGCACCGGCGCGGTCACCGGCCAACTGCTGACCGAACATCCGGGCATCGATAAGGTGTCATTCACCGGCGGTGTGGTCAGTGGCAAGAAAGTCATGGCGAACGCGGCAGGTTCCACGCTGAAAGACGTCACGATGGAGCTGGGCGGTAAGTCTCCGCTGATTATTTTTGATGATGCCGATCTCGACCTGGCCGCCGATATTGCCATGATGGCCAACTTCTACAGTTCTGGTCAGGTGTGCACTAACGGTACGCGGGTGTTTGTGCCTGCCGCCCTGCAGTCTGCCTTTGAGGCCAGGATTCTTGAGCGCGTTGCACGTATTAAAGCAGGCGACCTGCGCGATCCTGACACTAACTTTGGTCCGCTGGTCAGCTTTAGCCACCGTGATAATGTCATGCGCTTTATTGCATCTGGCATTGAAGAAGGCGCACGTCTGCTGTGCGGCGGTAAGCGCTTAACCGGCGAAGGCTTTGATCAGGGTGCCTGGGTTGAACCCACCGTATTCAGCGACTGCCGTGATGAGATGAAGATTGTCCGTGAAGAAATCTTTGGCCCGGTCATGTCGATTCTGAGTTACACCTCTGAAGACGAAGTTGTGCGCCGCGCCAATGACACCGAGTTCGGCCTGGCTGCCGGTCTGGTGACGCAGGATCTGAACCGCGCACACCGGGTGATCCATCAGATTGAAGCCGGCATTTGCTGGATTAACACCTGGGGTGAGTCCGCCGCCGAAATGCCGGTTGGCGGTTACAAGCACTCTGGCGTGGGACGTGAAAACGGCCTGATGACGCTACAGAGCTACACCCAGGTCAAGTCGGTTCAGGTGGAACTGACGCGTTTTCAGTCTGTATTTTAATCCCCTAACCTGAGGAACGACGAATGGAATTTGATTACATTATCATCGGAGCCGGATCCGCAGGGAATGTTTTGGCTACCCGACTCACCGAAGACAGCAACGTAAATGTTTTACTGCTGGAAGCGGGCGGCCCTGACTACCGTTTTGATTTTCGCACCCAGATGCCTGCAGCCCTGGCTTACCCTTTACAGGGAAAACGTTATAACTGGGCGTACGAAACAGAGCCTGAGCCCTACATGAACAACCGCCGGATGGAATGTGGCCGAGGCAAAGGCCTGGGCGGTTCATCGCTGATCAACGGTATGTGCTATATCCGCGGTAACGCCATGGATCTGGACAACTGGGCTGACATGCCTGGGCTGGAGAACTGGAGCTATCTGGACTGCCTGCCCTACTACCGTAAATCAGAAACGCGCGATACCGGTGCCAACGATTACCATGGCGGTGACGGTCCGGTCAGCGTCACTACGCCGAAGAAAGGCAATAACGTTCTGTTTGAAGCGATGATTCAGGCTGGCGTTCAGGCGGGCTATCCGCGTACCGATGACCTTAACGGCTATCAGCAAGAAGGCTTTGGCCCGATGGACCGGTTTGTGACGCCTGAAGGCCGACGCTCCAGTACCGCTCGCGGCTATTTGGACAGGGCGAAAAGCCGTCCTAACCTGAAAATCACCACACATGCCACGACTGACCGCATTTTGTTTGAAGGTAAGCGCGCGATTGGCGTCGAGTATTTAATCGGTGACAGCAATACGTTGCACACGGCTCACGCACGTCGTGAAGTCCTGCTGTGTGCGGGTGCCATTGCCTCACCACAAATTCTGCAACGCTCCGGCGTCGGTGCATCAGCGCTACTGAAGCAGTTCGATATTCCCGTGGTACACGACCTGCCAGGCGTCGGTGAAAATCTGCAGGATCACCTTGAGATGTATCTGCAGTACGAATGCAAAGAACCGGTATCGCTTTATCCGGCCTTGAAATGGTGGAATCAGCCTAAGATTGGTGCGGAGTGGCTGTTTAACGGCACCGGCGTGGGAGCAAGTAACCAGTTTGAAGCGGGCGGCTTTATTCGTAGCCGTGAGGAGTTTAGCTGGCCAAATATTCAGTACCACTTCCTGCCGGTGGCGATTAACTACAATGGCTCAAACGCAGTTGATGCGCATGGTTTCCAGTGCCACGTGGGTTCAATGCGTTCACCGAGTCGCGGTCACGTGCACCTGAAATCACGCGATCCGCGTCGCCATCCGGCTATCCTGTTCAACTATATGTCTCATGAACAGGACTGGCATGAATTCCGCGATGCGATTCGTATCACGCGTGAGATCATTAATCAGCCCGCGCTGGATAAATACCGTGGTCGCGAAATCAGTCCCGGTATTGAATGCCAGACCGATGAACAGCTGGATGAGTTCGTGCGTAACCACGGCGAAACGGCCTACCATCCTTGCGGCACCTGTAAAATGGGCAACGATGAGATGTCAGTCGTTGACAGTGAAGGCCGCGTTCACGGGCTGCAGGGGCTACGCGTTGTCGATGCCTCTATCATGCCGCTGATTATCACCGGTAACCTGAATGCGACCACCATCATGATCGGTGAAAAAATTGCCGACAGCATTCGTGGCCTTGAACCACTGCCACGCAGCACGGCAGACTACTATGTTGCAGGGGATGCTCCCGTCCGCACGGCGCCAGAACGCACGGCGTAACGGTTTTCAGTGCCACCACCAAGCCGGACATCTGTCCGGCTTTTTTATTTCTCTGCCAGAACGAAACCGCGCCTCAACCCACGTCATATTCACCTGATATTCGTCAAATATCCGAACAAACAGACTGTCTCTTCATCTGACTACGTGATATAACGCTGTGGTGTTTATTACCGGAGGCTTTATCCGTCCACTGAAGAGAAGCAACAACGTGGATGCATTGTTAAATTATGAGCAGGACGTTCATTACGCTTTTTACCGCCCTTTTAACCCTTACCGCTTTTAGCGTTAACGCCGTCGATCAGCACTGGCGCAGCGCGCTTTAGTCCCCTCTCTGCCAGCAAATTTCTCTTTCTGCCGTTGCGTTACGCATCACGGTAAATCATGACGTTTATTTGTGGAGAAAACCCATGCGCGCCTGGGGATTATTAGCACTCGCTATTGTTACGGAAATCATTGGCACCTTAACCATGAAATGGTCCAGCCTGAATCAAAGCCAGACGGGCTATGTGATCATGCTGGGGATGATTGCCTGTTCTTATCTCTTTCTGAGTTTCGCCATTAAGCGCATTGCGTTGGGTGTCGCTTATGCGCTCTGGGAAGGCGTTGGCATTATGCTGATCACCGTATTTAGCGTGCAGCTGTTTGACGAAACCTTATCGCTGATGAAAGCCTGCGGCCTGTTCACCCTGGTTGTCGGCATCCTGTTAATGAAAGCCGGCAGCGGTGAGGTTAAGGAGGCAGAACATGATCCTGCCTGATCTTATTCACTTTGCCTGGCTGGCGCTGGCCGTACTGCTGGAGATCGCCGCTAATATTTTACTTAAGTACAGCAACGGCTTTAAAAAACCCGGTTATGGGATTCTGTCGTTGGCCTGCGTGCTGCTGGCGTTTAGCGCGCTGTCTCAAGCGTTAAAAGGCATCGAGTTGTCGATTGCGTATGCCCTGTGGGGCGGCTTTGGCCTCGTCGCGACCGTGGCAGCAGGATGGATTCTGTTTGATCAGCGGCTCAACCGAACAGGCTGGGCCGGGCTTGCCCTGCTATTACTGGGAATGATTATCCTTAAACTGGCCTGACACTGCGGGGACGGTGACGTCCCCCATTGTCATTTATGACGTCACGCGTATCAGGCGATGCGCAAAAACATCCCTGCGCGCTCGGGAGGCAGTGCCGGTTCAAAACCATAGCGCGCATAAAAAGCGGGCGTACCGTGGCTGGCGATTAAACTGATATAAGCTGACGGCGGTGCGTGACGCTGAATATAATTCATCAGCGCACGCATAATACGATCGCCTACGCCTTTCTTTTGATGCTGCGGGATCACTGCAATATCCGTAATGACAAAAAAGCATCCTCCGTCCCCGATGACCCGGCCAATACCAATGGGGCTATCCTGGTGATAAACAACAATGCTGTATAAGCCATTTTTTAGCCCAATCCCGGCCGCCTTGACCGATTTGTCACTTAGCCCGGCGCGGGTTCTGATCTGACGATAGGTTTCTACAGACGGTATTTCTTCCTGAATGATATAGTCCACGTGAATAACCTCCTGGTAATATAAACGGCCAACCCCTTTTCGGTTTCATTCATCTTAATGGTGAAAAAACGCGGGATATAACGATGATTTCTGAGCCAAAAGGTGAGTTAAACTCACCGTTGACCGCTACCCGGATGCCCTCATTAGTGGCTTTACGTTGTTTTGAGGCGGCGGCGCGCTTTGAGAATTTTGCCCGGGCGGCGGACGAACTGCATCTTACGCCCGGCGCAGTCAGCCGTGCGGTGCGCGTGCTTGAAGAGGATTTGGGGATTGCACTGTTCGAACGGCGTAACCGGAAAGTTTACCTGACCGAGGCGGGCAGAAACCTTGCTGATGCGGTCAGTAATGGCTTTGCCATGATTTCCCGCAGCGTAAGCCAGTTACGCGCGGGGACTCGCCAGCGCGTCCTGTCCTGCGAACCCACGTTACTGATGCGCTGGCTGATTCCGCGTTGGGGAGAATTTGAGGCGCGCTTCGGAAAACATGAAATCCATCTGGTGGCGGCCAGCGGCGCATTCTCCTTTAATCAGGGCATCGACTTTGCCATTCGCCGCAATGACTTCCCTGAAGCGCCGACCTGCCATGTTGAACACCTGTTTATGGAAAAAGTCGGGCCGGTGTGCCGACCCGATCGTGTCGCAGCCTGGTTTGATGAAGGCAGCAGCCTGAAGCAAGAGGCACCTTTGCTGGTTTCCCGCAGCCGATCCAACGCCTGGCAGGCGTGGTCGGCGGCAAGGGGAATAGCGGAACCGACCAATGCACTGCAATGTTTTGAGCACTTCTACTTTAGCCTTCAGGCGGCGGTTGCCGGTATCGGCGTAGCGATAGGACCCTGGCAGCTCGTCAAAGACGATCTGCAGAGTGGCCTGCTGGCCGCCCCGTTGGATTTTGTTGAAGATGGCACGCAGTATTGTCTGTTCTCACCTGAGGTGGCTAAAGCCGGAAGCGTTGAGCGCGATCTAACCGACTGGCTGCACGACATCAGCTGAACGCTCGCCATCGACACTCGCGTTATCCGATCGTGCCCGCGTGCTCTTAGCTGTACTTCACGAGCATTTGCAAAGCCTCATCAAAGTGGCCTTTCGCTTCGGCCTCGCGAAAATAGCGCACGCGCGCCACGCAGACTTCCGCAGGCGTTGCCCCGCTATGCAATAACGTCATCACCTCATCGGCAAACGCATCAAGCGGCATACTGTTGGCATCCTGTGACTGTCCGGGCGCCAGCTCGGTCTGCACCTGGGGCGGGATAATCTCAATCACCTCCACCTTTCCCTGCAATAGCGGCCGAATAGCCGCCGTATAGGAATGGAGTGCCGCTTTGGTCGCACTGTAAGTCGGTGACGCCGGAAAAGGCACAAAAGCCAATCCTGAGGAGACGTTGATGATGGCGGCATCGGGCTGACCGCTAAGATGATCGATCAGCGCATCCGTGAGCCTGATGGGAGCAATAAAATTGGTTTCTGTCATTCTGGCTACCTCGCTCAGATCCCGCACTGTAGTGATATCTTCGGGGCTGAACACACCGGCATTATTCACTAAAACATTCACGTGCGGGTAGGTGCGCAGTAGTTGAGGAATGGCGTTGTTGACGTCGGCTGCATCCGTAACCTCCATCACCCAGGTTGCAATCCGCTCTCGTCCGGCTGCCGCATCGTCTAAGGTTTCCTGCCGACGTCCGGTGATAATCACCTGATTTCCGGCGTCGTGCCAGCGATGTGCCAGTGCCCGCCCAATGCCCGATCCCCCGCCGGTAATCAACAACGTATTGCCACTCTTTTTCATGTTTTCGGTTCCCGTTTGACGTACCAGACAGCGGTAGCGAGCACATCATCTCGCCGTTCAATTATTAACCACAGCGTCAGAATCCTCTCACTTTTTTGTTTGCGGGTGGACTTGGCAACAGCGTTAAGGCTTAGTTACCGCCTTAGAGCCAGTATAACTAACTGATTAACGAGGTTTTACCATGTCTGCGACACGAGGTTGGTCCACGGAGCTGGAGGGGTTGCGTGGCATTGCTTCTCTTTGGGTACTGCTGGGGCACATCAGTCTGCTTATCCATTGCCATATCACCCTGATTTCCTCACCCGGCATTGGTGTGGATCTGTTTATCCTGCTTTCGGGTTATCTGATGGCGAAAAACTACGTAGAACGCCAGCATAAAGAGCCCTGGCAAAGTGCGGAAACCATCAAGAAATTCTGGTTACGTCGTTTTTTCCGCATCGCCCCACTCTACTATTTGCTGCTGGCCGTTGCGCTGATTTACGGCCCCTGGTTTGGTGAAATGCGCGATACCATTGCACAGTTTTATTCCGGCACCGCGACAGAATCCTCCCGCTATGCCGATCAGTCGTTGATGAACGTGCTAACGCACCTGTCGTTCCTGTTCGGCTTGCTGCCCGCCTATGGGTTCAATACAACGCTGCCCGACTGGAGCATTGGGCTGGAAATGCAGTTCTATCTGCTGTTTCCCTTTATTATGCTGGCGGTGATGCGCTTTGGCTATGCCACCGCCCTGCTGAGCATTATGGCGCTGAGCTGTGCCGGTCGTTACCTGCTGCCCGACTACTATGAAGCGTTTGAAATGCCATCGATGATTCTGATTAAACTGAATATGTTTATTTCAGGTATGTTGCTGGCCGAAGCCGTTCGACGCAAATCCCTGCTTTATATCGTGTTTGCCCTTGCCGGACCGGCAGTCAGCGTTCTTATCGGATTGGGTGCCATTAAGCTGCAGGTGATGCTGGAAGCCGTCATGATTATCGGTATGGCGGCCGTGCTGTGGCAGTATCAGGAAAACAGTCTGATGGCGAAACTGATCCAGATCCCACGCAAGCTTTTGAACAACCGACTGAGTACATGGTTAGGTGACGTCTCGTTTTCGGTTTATTTGCTGCACCTGCTGATCGTGATTCCAGCGATTGCGCTGTTGCTTAATCAGACGGATATCGAGTATCAACATGATCTGACGCGTTTCCTGATCGTGTGCGCCGTGTCGATTCCGCTGACCTATGGACTGGCATCTTTACTGTTCAAATACGTGGAAAAACCGGGGATCAATCTGGGTAAAAGGTTCCTGTCAGCTAAGCCTGCACGCTGACCGAACAATGGCTCGCGAGTGCGAGCCATTTTATTCACTTCACACGGCTTTACCCACCTCGTGCTGCCTTTCCCTCACGTGTTCATCCGGTGACTCCGGCGTATCGGCGATGCTGCTATGGGTTTTTAATCCGGCGACATGAACGCGATCGATCCTGGTGTGCACCAGACCTTGTGCGGTTGCCCCAAATGAAATCATCAAAAATAACCAGGCCACGGCTAACGGTTTCTTCATTGCGCTTTCCCATGCTGTGAATGGAGTCGCTATAGTGAAGAAACTGGCGTAATGAAGTGTCTGATAAACTTAAAATTCGCGTCAAGATTGTTACCTTGATCACATATTCTTGCTGCTGTTTATCCTCTCTTTCTGCGGGCACAGCACCCGGTTGCATCCTGCTATCTCGGCACGCGGTGTTATCCGTTCGGTAATGTTGCGTCATCTCCGCGGAGAGAGGATGGCATCGCCGTGTGCGATAGGCGTTATGCGTTAAGGCACTGGCTAAAGCCTGATAGCAGGTCGCGGGCATGATCCTGATGTCCACTGAATCAGCGCTATCAGGCTTAATCGCAACCACCATTATAATTTATGTTTTCACCGAAAATCCGCGCTCAAACCGATTAAACACATCAACCTGCCATCTTAAATTCCTGATTTCTGCCTGAATATACTGCACATAACAAAAATATCCCTCTTTATTGATTAAGATCATTTTTCTGATTTATAAAAATAATATTAAAGAAACTTATGTAAATTTTGCTTTTTTCGTTAATCCTTTTCCAGACTGGTGCCGATAGAGAACAAAACGGTAATCCATCGGGAACATCCACATGAAAATCTCTACTCGTCTTTCAATCGGTTTCGGTTTGTTAATTCTGCTTTTTATTATCTGTACCTCCGTCTCCCTTAACTCGCTGCATAACGCTAAAACGGGGATGGATGAGGTCGTGAATGTCAAAATGAGGAAGTACCAGCTTATTCTTGATATGCGCGGCGGGCTGCGGGATTTGGCGATAGCCGTGCGAAATCTGGCCTTACTTTCTGACACGAAAGAGATGCAGCCAGAATGGGAACGCATTGAGGCGCAGAAAAGCCTGTTCACCAAAAACCGTGAAACGCTTGAAACCATTATGCAGAGCCAGTCCACTGCTGAAGAACAAGCTGCCTTGAGTCACATCAAAGAACTTGAGGCCACGGTGATGGGTGCCTTTGAGTCCGCCGGGCAACTGGGACTGAAGAATGAGCGAGATGAAGCGACACGTTATCTCATGGAAACCCTGCGTCCGCTGCAACGCGATATGCTGAACGCCCTAAATAAAACCACCGACATTCTGATGCACAACAGCCGAAATGCGGTGGAAGTCAACAGCAATGCCACCAGTCGGGCCTCGCTGACCCTGGTGTTTTTATCCGTGCTTTCCGTGCTGTTCTCGGTGGCCACCGGCTATATGATAACCCGTGTGTTGATGCGGCAACTTGGCGGTGAACCGGCGCAGGCACAGGTGCTAGCGGCCACGATTGCCGCAGGCGATCTGACCTCCAGCGTCACGCTCCGTCGTAATGATTCCACCAGCCTGCTTGCTTCACTGGATGCCATGCAGGCCAAACTTCGTGGTCTGGTATCGGAAATTAAACAGACCTCGGGCAATGTCGCGCTGGCGGCTGAAGAAATCGCCCAGGGTAATACGGAGCTCTCCTCCCGTACCGAACAGCAGGCAGCCGCGCTGCAGGAAACCGCAGCCAGCATGGAACAGCTTACCGCCACAGTGAAAAGTAATGCCGCCGGTGCTCAGAGTACCGCATCTACGGCTCGCGAGACCGCCGTACTGGCACGCAGCGGCGAAAGCGACGTCCACCGGATGTCGGAAACCATGAACGAGATTTCGCTGAGCGCGTCTAAAATTCGCGATATCACCGGCGTCATCGAAGGAATTGCCTTCCAGACCAATATTCTGGCGCTCAATGCTGCGGTTGAAGCCGCACGGGCCGGCGAAGATGGCCGCGGTTTTGCGGTGGTGGCGGGCGAAGTCCGTACCCTGGCGCAGCGCAGCGCTACCGCAGCGAAAGAGATAAAATCACTGATTGAGCAGGCAGTGGAACAGGTTGGTAGCGGCGTCAAAGTCGCCAGCGGTACAGGTGAAAGCATCCTGAAGATTGTCAGCATGGTGGGCGATCTGGCAAGTGCGATGGATGAGATCTCACTGGCCTCTTCCGAACAGATGCAGGGCATTTCTCAGGTCAGCGTCGCCGTCAGCCAGATGGACAGCGTCACGCAGAATAACGCCGCCCTGGTGGAAGAGTCATCGTCCGCTTCACAGTCACTTTCTGAACAGGCGCACGCCCTGCGCGGCATGGTCGAAGCCTTCAGGGTATAAATGCGCCCCCTTCACCTGGCAGAGATGACCTGACCGATCAGGTTATGTCTGCCATCCCGTTACGGGGACCGGGCCAGAACAGTGCGGCCTGGCCCCAGCCGGCCTCTGCGTCCCTGTCTGACTGCCATACCTCGCCCTCATAGATGATGAAACTCTTGCCCTGTTTATCTACCCGCGGCCCGCTGTAGCCGGTGGCAATGCCGTCGCGTTTGACAATGTCCAGCAGGCGCTGCCGCGCTTCCCTGTCGGAAGGTCCGGCACTGAGTCGTGAAGGCAATTGCAGCATCTCTTCCAGGCTGTATTTGAAGCAGCTCAGTGCACAACGATTGGCGTAGACAAATACCGGATCGGCTTCGCTACTGTGGGCCAGAATGCTGTACGGTGCATGTTCATGCAGCCACAGGTAGCGATCAACACGCTCATCGGGGCAATAAAGGCCGCGTCCGGTGAGTGCACGGTAGCGTTCATCAATACGCTGCAATAAAGCCAGTTGGTTTTCCGTCGACATTATCAACTCCGTTACAAAAGGCAGGATGCGAGGAGGTAATGTGGCGGGATGCGTGTTGAAAATCAAGAATGGGTTACGGTGAAGATGAATGGCTCGCAGGTATCTCCCTCGCGCGCTGCGCACAGCGCGGCTATCGCCGCTCACTGCACGTTAGAATATTGGTATCTCCCGCGCCCCATCCACAGGGTGATCCATAACGGCATTCGATTCTGTTGGCTTGCCCTGTGTGCGCTGAAGTCAGCCAGCCTGAACGCAAGCCCAGGCTGGCTGGCGGTTTAGCTCAACGGCGGCCAGAAGGCTTTATTCGCCTCGATAAGATCGTCGAGAATCGCGTTTGCGACCGTCGCACTCGGCACCGTTTTAGACAAGGTAATGGCCTGCCATAACTTTTGCCGGGAACGCGCTTCCCATGCCTCCACCACAAGCTTTTCGACCGCAACCTGCTGACTCATTAAGCCCTTCTGGAAAGTAGGAATGTCTCCAACCTGAAGCGCTTCCGCACCGTTACGACCGACCAGACAGGGAATTTCCACCATCGCTTCCGGGTCGAAGTTGGAAATGGCACCCTGGTTAGGCACAATTAACAGCATACGCGCCTGAGTATTGAAGGCGATCGCGGTCGCCAGATCGACAATGTAGGAAGCATGTTCGTCTATCTCCAACTCGCCGGCAGATGAATGACCTGCATCGCTGATTGCCCTACAGGCACTGAATACCTGCTTTTCACGATGCTCCATGACTTCATTAGCGCGGGTGCGTGCAGGATTGGAATGCGCGACTACATAATCAGGAAACAGATAATATTTCAGATAGGTATTGGGCAACGTCAGTGGGTCCAGCGCCTGCACATCGCGCGCCTTCACGAAGGTGTCGTTCCAACTCGGCTCCACTGACGACGCCTCTGAAGGCGGCACATAGCCGTGTTTCGCCACGTACTCAAGCAGTTGTGGCATCAAATCATTTCCCTTCAGATCTTCAACAGCGGTCCACCAGCCAAAATGATTGAGTCCGTAGTAGCGTACCCGCATTTGTTTGCGGTCTTGCAGACCGACAATTTTCGCCATCCGACCTTCTATACCAATCGGCATATCACAAATGTTCAGGATCTTCGCCTCAGGTCGCAGGCGCCGCGTTGCCTCAGCCACGATGGCGGCCGGGTTAGAATAATTCAGCATCCAGGCGTCGGGTGAGTACTGTTGCATATAATCGACGAGCTCAAGGACGCCGCCGATTGAGCGCATCCCATAGGCAATGCCACCCGGCCCACAGGTTTCCTGGCCCAGCACACCATGACGCAACGGGATTTTTTCATCTTGCTCACGCATGGGATATTTACCGACCCGAATATGCGCCATAACAAAATCGACGTCGCTAAATGCTTCCTGCGGATCGGTGGTGTAGCTGAACGCAATCTCAGGTGCCTGTTCCTGCAAGATAATCTGACAGGCCTGTGCAATGGTTTCCTGACGGGCGGCGTCATTATCGTAAAATTTCAGCTGGCGCAAAGGAAAGCGGTGCCGGTTCGCCAGGAGCATCAGCACAATACCCGGCGTAAACGTGCTGCCGCCGCCCGCAATTAAAACTGAGAATGTCTTCATAATGGTTTCTCCATGGAAGGTGTTGCTTCAGATTCGGCCTGGTCTTTCATTTGGCTTTCAAGTTGCTCGCGCACCTGGGGGACCTGTAAGCCCACGATGACCTGAATACCGTTGCCACGCCGGACGACACCGTGCGCACCCAGCGCCATAAACGCGGCATCGTTTTGCGTTTTAGCCTCATCGACCAGGGTTATCCGCAGGCGCGTGGCGCAGTTGTTGATGTTGGCTATATTGCTGGCCCCACCTAATGCTTGCAGAAAACCCCGCGCTTGATCGCGTTGCGGGTTCTGCCCACCAGATGAAGCAGACGCGTGTCGCGCTGCCCGGTAGTCGGCTTTGTTGTAAAGCCTGACTTCACTGTCCTCACGACCGGGCGTTTTCAGGTTCAACCGCAGGATGAGTTGGTGAAAAACCACAAAGTAGAGGCCCGTAAAAACCAGGCCAATGCCTATTTGGGTCAGGACCATGCCAGCATGATTAGGGAACATGGGTATCCAGTTTTGCGGCAGAAACTGGTCCAGTAAGCCGCCGCCATAATTCCCCACGACGCCGCACATATACATTGCTGTCGCCATGCTGGCGGCCAGCACAGCGTGCACCGCAAACAACAGGGGCGAAATAAACAGGAAGGTAAACTCCAGGGGTTCTGTGATGCCGACCAGTACGGCTGTCAACGTGGCCGGAATTAATAACCCTGCGACTTTGATTCGCTGAAGCGGTGAGGCTGTCGAATAGATCGCCAACGCAATCCCCACTGCGCCGAACACTTTGGCGTTGCCATGAAGGGCGAAACCGCCTTGAGGAAACAGTTGTTTAAGGGGTTGCGTGCTCTGGCTGAACGCCTGCAGATGCTCGGCCCAGTAAACCTGGATGCCACCTTCAACCACTGCCGGGCCAAAGATAAAAGGTCCATAAATAAAATGGTGCAGTCCGGTGGGGATCAGAATGCGTTCAAGAAAGGTATAAACCCACACGCCAACAGCGCCCGCATCGCGTAAAAACTGTTGAAGCGACTCAATGCCCATTTGAATTTTGGGCCAGCCAAACAGCGTTAACCAGGCGCAGGGGATCATCGCTAAGAAGGCCACAATGACCACAAATGATGAGCCCTGAAAGATACCCAGAAACACCGGCAGTGGTTTATCAAAATAACGATTGTGTAGCGCCGTCACCAGACCGGCGATGACGATGGCACCGATGATGCTGGTATCCAGCGTTTTTATCCCGGCGATCATGGCCAGTCCGCTTCCGGCTTCAGTGCCTTTGGAAAAATCGACGGAAAAAAAATCGCCCCAGGTGCTGCCCATGGCATTAATCAGGTAATTCCAGGTTAAAAAACTGACGACAACGGCCAGGCAGGCACGTCCCTGGGCCTGTTTTGCCAACCCCACCGGCAAGCCAACCGCAAAAATTAACGGCATATTTCTAAAAACCGTCCAGCCGCCTTCTTCAATAATGAACACGACTTGATTAAATAAACTATCTGGATGCGTTAGTGCTTCCCCTACAAATAAAGGATTGCGTAACATAATTGAAAGGCCAACGATGATGCCGGCAAAGGGAAATAACAATACTGGGGTAAACATGGCGCCGCCAAAGCGCTGTATTTGACTGAGCATTTTAGTTCCTCACGCAACGACTCTAAGAATATATCGTTATAGTCAATGTAACCGCAGTCAAAATAAGGCAATACCTCACCTGACATACGTGGTCACTGGCGACTTTGTGAGCACCCTCATGGTTTTATTTTTAATCATGATGTCTATTTTCATGGTAATAACCAGACATCTTGCAGTGCGGTTAAAAAAAATAAAAATTGAGTTTATTTATAACCCCTGCACGCCTTAACGTTATGCTACGTATGTTGGCGGTTATGTCCCCATTCCAGGAGGTACAGAAGTGATCTATAAATTTATTGCTGACAAACTTCGTCTCCGGTTAAATTCACCCTACGTGGCAGTCGGTAGTGCTATACCGGCTGAAAAAGTGCTCGCCACAGAATTTGGCGTGGCGAGAATGACCCTACGTAAGGCAATAGATTTGCTGGTCAGTGAAGGGTTGCTGGAGCGACGACATGGCAGCGGAACCTACGTTTCAGGAAAGGATATTTGTCATGAAACCAGTTCGCTCACCGGGCTGGCTGAGGTATTACGTCTGCAGGGAAAGGAGGTTATTAGTAAAGTTCTGGCATTTGAATTAATCGCCGCGCCTCCCGCCGTAGCCAGTCAGTTACGCATAAACAGCGGTGAACGCCTCTTTTTCTCACGTCGGTTACGATATGTTGATGAAAAGCTGCTGATGCTTGAAGAAAGTTATATGCCAGTTAAAACATTTCCTGATCTTACCCTGGCCCATCTGGAAAAATCTAAATTTGACTATATCGAGCAGGAATGTGGCATTGTTTTAGAGGGCAATTACGAATCTTTGAGCCCGATTTTATCAGATAAGCGCCTGTCGCACCTCATGAATATCGCTGAGAAAACACTGCTACTCAGAGTCGATTCGCTTTCATACAGCAATACGGGCGCATTTATCAACTACGCAGTGATGTACAGAAACACCTACGATTACCAGGTTAACTATCATTTACGACGCACCGGGTTGAGTGACTAAAGCTATCAGCAGTCTTCATCAAGGCGAGAGCGTGCTTCACTCCCGTGAAAGAAAATCACCGGTTCGAATCGCAGTTTAGTTTTTGAGACAGAGTTTCGTTAACACATTTTAAAATGTCGTTAAATTTAATGTAGCAGGCGATCGGATAAACTTGTCTGTTAATTTTACAAAAGCGTCACTCATAAGGAAAATGGGGGCACTTATTTCAAATTAAGGAAAATGCAGTTCTTTCCTCGTGGCACATCTTTAGCGATCCACTGCTGTGCTGCATAATAGCTTTGTGAAAATTATCCTCCTCCCTATCATCAGCCACGTTCAATAGGTTAATTAAACTTATAAGTCCTTTTAAATGACCATTCCCCCAGAAACTTTCACCCTACGTACAGATTTTATTATTTCAAAAATGTGCATTTTTTATTAATTTTTTATATATTTTCTGCCGATAAGAACCCTGAACTTAACTTTCAGGAATTCTAAGATGAAAATCTCAACGCGTCTGGCAATAGGTTTTGGCCTGTTAATTCTGCTTTTTATTATTTGTATTGTTATTTCTTTCAAAGCCCTTAATTCCGCCAGTGCCGGTATGGATGATGCGGTCAATGTTAAGATGCGCAAATATCAACTCGCCGTTGATATGCGAGATGAACTGAGAGATATGGCTATTGCAGCGAGAAACCTCGCACTTCTTACCGATATCAAAGCAATGCAGCCTGAGTGGGAGCGGCTGAAACTGCAAAAAGCGGCTTATTTAAAAAATCGTGAAGCCCTTGAAACCATCATGCGTACGGACTCAACGGCCGCCGGGCGTGCCGCGCTGGAAAAACTTCAGGTCAATGAAGATCAGGTGATCTCCGGTCTGGAAAAGGCCGGTCAGTTTGGTCTGGATAACCGTTCACAAGAAGCCATAAATTACCTGATGGTAACGGTGCGTCCTGCTCAGCGTGCACTACTCAATTCTCTTAGCGAGATGACTACCGTTCAGTTGAATAACAGCCGTAAAGCAGTCGAAGATAACAGTCGTTCAACCCGGACCTCAACGCTCATTTTGGTTATCCTGGGCCTGCTTTCCATCGTGTTTTCAGTCGTCACCGGATTTATTATCACCCGTGTGCTGATGCGTCAGTTAGGGGGCGAGCCTGCTCAGGCTCAGTCTATTGCGGCTGCGATTGCCAACGGTGATTTGACCTCCGCAGTGCTACTGCGTCGTAACGATACTTCAAGCCTGTTGGCCTCCCTTGACGGTATGCAGGCCAGGCTTCGCAGCCTGGTTTCAGAGATCAAAAGCTCTTCCGCTAACGTCGCGCTGGCCGCCGATGAAATCGCACAAGGCAATACCGAACTCTCTTCCCGTACTGAAGAGCAGGCTGCCGCCTTACAGGAAACCGCTGCCAGCATGGAGCAGTTAACCGCGACAGTGAAGAGCAATACCTCTGGGGCACAGCACACAGCGACATCAGCGCGCGAGACAGCCAATCTGGCTCAGCGTGGCGAGGCAGATATGCAACGGATGTCGGAAACCATGAAAGAGATTTCAGACAGTGCGACAAAGATCCGTGATATCACCGGCGTCATTGAAGGCATTGCTTTTCAGACCAATATTCTGGCGCTTAATGCCGCCGTTGAAGCCGCGCGGGCCGGAGAGCAGGGTCGCGGTTTTGCCGTAGTGGCAGGGGAAGTCCGAAATCTGGCCCAGCGTAGTGCTATCGCCGCCAAGGAAATAAAAACGCTGATTGAACAGGCCGTTCAACAGGTTGCAGACGGTGTGACAGTCGCGAGTGGAACCGGTCAAAGTATTCTGAAGATTGTTAACATGGTGGGTGAACTGGCAACGGCAATGGATGAGATCTCTCTGGCCTCGTCCGAACAGATGCAGGGGATTTCGCAGGTCAGTATCGCCGTGAGTCAGATGGACAGCGTTACCCAAAACAACGCCGCACTGGTTGAGGAATCCTCCTCTGCTTCACAGTCACTTTCTGAACAGGCACATGCCCTGCGCGGCATGGTTGCAGCGTTCCAGGTGTAGCGCCCTTTAGCACAAGGCAATGAAACGTGACCGCGCCGGTTACGTTTCGGCCCTCCGGTTGCGGGGGCCGGGTGCTGTCGGGTGGATAACATCTCAGACAATCTGCGCCGTCATGTAGCGTGCAGAAAAGCAAAAAAAGACCGTTATTTTAACGAGTACTATCGCCAGTTTTACCTCTTTATTCGTCTGGCAGGTATCGAGTTGTCTGGGGGGGAAATGAGTCACGTTCTGCGATACAGCTTCGCCAGTCACTTTATAATGGCCGTGGGGAACATCATCGTTCTGCAGCGCATCCTGGGACACTCAGACATCAGGGCAACAATGCGGTACGCACATTTTGCTCCAGATCATTTTGAAGACGCTATCAAGTTAAACCCAATTGCAAATTCGATTTGCTGAGCGAATAATCGCCCATAGGTTTTTTTGGGGTAAGAAAGGTATTAAATGAAACTTGGAAAGATAAATTCGGTTTTAGTAGCAATTACTATGCTCGCAGGTTGCGCGACCAGCATGTCTGAAAGAGCATCTCGCGTACAAATCATCTCCGCCGATGATGCAAAACAATATCAATTCGTCGCTAACTTAACGGGATCTTCCTCTCTGACCGGTGTAGCCAGACATACCGGTTATCAGAATGCATTGAATGAGGTATTAGATAAAGCGGCTACAACTGGCGCGCAATATATAGTTCTCGATCCTAATAGTGCGCCATCGTATTGGACAACGAGTGAAGTTGTCAGGGCCACAGCTTACAAGAATAAATAATCACTACTTAAGTTCAAAATAGATGACTACAAGCAGGTTCTGACACTGTTAAGAACCGGACTTTGGCGGTTAGAGAGTGGCGGCACAGGTTCCAACAGAGTAGAAAAAAAGGCCACATGATGGGCTTTAACTCATTTAGCTTGCGATAAATCATCGATGCTAAATACTAAATAAAAAAAGACCGAACACGATTCCTGTATTCGGTCCAGGGAAATGGCTCTCAAGGAGCCGTGCGCTAAAAGTTGGCATTGATAGAGGCTCTCGCCTTGCTAATAAAGCGTAGGACAACCCTGTAGATTTTCCAGCCAGCGCAGCGGCTCAGTCCATAAACCCGACAGGTTTGTGACCGGTAAGACAAATTTGCGGTGATTCGGGCACGTCACCGTGCCCTGAGTCTTATTGGGTGCACAGCGCCTGGGCGCGTTCAACAATCGGTTGCAGACTCATCATCTGACCCGGATGTGCTTTATCGGGTGCCTGAATCACACTGATGGGCTGCGCTGTCACCCGCTTAGCATTGAGCTGGGCATCCGCTTTATCATTGAGCGGATACTGCATCAGAGTACTGGGATTGATGGCAAACAGCGATCCGTCTTTCTCGCAGGTTAACATCACCTCTTCACGATTAAATGGCCATTTGTCTTTGCCAATTTCAAAACGGCTGACGGTGATGATTTGCGCCGCCAGCGCCTGACCAGCCAGCGTTAATAACAGCAGTGTGGGGATCGCTCTCTTCAGCAACATAACTTACCTTTATCGGGTTCTTATCAATCAGGTTGGCGACAACGTGGCGAACACGCTGACCAACCCCACTACGCCGCATGCCAGCACAATTTCCAGCTGAGTCATACGAATAAACAGACGTTGCGCAGCAAGGCCCGCAACATGAAAGCGCGGGACCAGCCAGTAACGGTTCCAGAGCGCAATCAGCACCATAAGTGACACCAGCCCTGCCTTGCACAACAACAGTACAACATAATCATTGAGATGCCAGTCTACTGGCGACCCGGCAATCAGCAGGCTGTTAATCACACCGGTGACGATCGTTAAGGCTACAGCAATGTGACCATAACGGGAAAAACGCATCATGGTTCGGATGGCATCAGTCCGGAATTCAATATTACGTGCCACTCGCATCAGCACCAGTATCGGCACTAACCCGCCCGCCCAGAAGGCGGCGGCGACTAAATGTACTGCGTGGTTACCTTGTTGCAGCAGTCCGGTTATACCTTCGCGCATCGCGGCATGGCCGGTGAGCGCCAGGGAGCTGGTCTGCAGCAGGCCAGACAACAACCAGACCTGCTGACGTAGCCGCCCGCGCAGGATTATCGCGGCCAGGCCGCACAGCGCAAACAGTAGCTGCCATTGCCATACCGATCCCCAGCGGGTTGAGAACACCGCCAACCAGACAGACATGTCTGACAGATTGTGCCAGTCGCCGCTCATCAGCACATTTTGCGTGGCCAGCATCCCTAGCGCCGTTAACAGCGCCAGCCAGGCGCTTGCCTTCAGCAAGGGAAACAGACGAGTTGCCAGTGATGGCCGAAACGCAGCAGGCGCCAGCAGCGTGGTATAAAAGGTACTTCCCACCAGCAATATCAACGCCGTGAAATGCAGCGCGCGCAGCACCAGCCACAACAGGGTCACAGATTTATTTCACGGTAAAAGCGTAACGTCCGTGCGTCTTATGCCCATCCACGGACAGCACGTGCCAGTTGACCTGATAGCTGCCCTGCGCCAGCGGTTGGGCAAAATCCACCAGCAGGCGGTTGTGCTGCTTGCCATCCAGCCGGGCCTTTTCGCCTACGGCTTTATGCTGTGCATTGGTTACCTCAACGCCACTGAATGCGGCTTCCACATCTTCTGTGAAGGTCAGCGTAATGTTCTGTGGGGCGGGTGAAACCGCCGCGTTGGCTGCAGGCGTCGAAGACTGCAGATGCGCATGGGCTAGCGCGAACTGGCTAAAAGCCAGGGCACCAGTGGCAACCAGGCCGATTACCACACGAGAAATCGCTGTTTTGTTCATCACATCATCCTGTTAGCTGTCGTTAAGGCCACGAGCGTGGCGCAAGAATACGCCGCAGCGATTTAACTGTCGAGGCCAGCAATGCTATCCTGTACCTTGCGCTATGCGGAGGAAAACATTCCGTTTGGCCACGTTTATCGGGAGAACATCATGAGTCATAACCTTGCCTTGCTGTCGCAGGAAGAGAAAGACAAAGTTAATGTCGATCTGGCGGCGGCAGGTGTTGCGTTTAAAGAGCGCTATAACATGCCTGTCGTGGCTGAAATGGTCGCGAATGAACAACCAGAAGCCCTGCGCGACTGGTTTCGTCAGCGTTTAATGCATTACCGTCAGGCCTCTCTCAACTTGTCACGCCTGCCCTACGAGCCTAAACAGAAATAATGATGCTACGCGTAATTGATACAGAAACCTGCGGGCTGCAAGGCGGTGTGGTGGAGGTTGCCTCGGTCGATGTGGTTGACGGCCAGATCGTCAATCCAATGAGCGATCTTGTGTCACCTGACCGGCCAATCAGTCGCCAGGCCATGGCCGTGCACCGCATTACGGAAGCCATGGTCATCGGCAAACCGCCGATTGAAGAGGCCGTCGCCCGCTATCACGGCAGTGCCTTTTATGTGGCACATAACGCCAGTTTCGATCGCCGGATGTTGCCGGAAATGCACGGCGAGTGGATCTGCACGATGACGCTGGCACGTCAGCTGTGGCCGGGCATCAAATATGGCAATCAGGCGCTGCGCCATAGCCTTAAGCTGGAAGTGACCCCGCCTGCGGAGTTACATGCCCACCGGGCACTTTACGACTGCTATGTGACGGCCGCCCTGCTCATCAGGATTATGGCGATCTCCGGCTGGAATGCGGAAGAAATGTGTCAACGCTCGCAGCCTGCCGCTCAACGTGATGATGTGCTGCCATTTGGCAAGTATCGTGGTCAGGCGTTGGCCGTGATTGCCCGTAAAGATCCGGGTTATTTGAAATGGATGCTGGATAACGTAAAAGATTTGCGCCCACCGTTGCGGCAGGCGCTGCGTAAGTGTCTTAGTCAGCTTCCGTAAGATCTGCCGGTGGCAGGCTGCCCTGCGCAAGGGCGACAATGAAGGTGAGCTCAAGGGCTACGCCTTCATAAGCCTTATATCGACCGGACTTGCCGCCGTGCCCCGAGTCCATGTCGGTACAGAGCAGCAGCAGATTGTCATCCGTTTTATGCTCCCGCAGTTTTGCCACCCACTTAGCCGGTTCCCAGTATTGCACCTGTGAATCATGCAATCCGGTTGTCACCAGCAGGTGGGGACAGGTTTTTGCTTCAACATTGTCATAAGGACTGTATTGCCGGATATAGCGGTAGTACTCCGCCTCATTGGGATTCCCCCACTCCTCATATTCTCCGGTCGTCAGAGGAATAGACTCGTCCAGCATGGTGGTTAACACATCGACAAAAGGCACCTGTGCGACCACGCCATGATAAAGCGTTGGGGCCAGATTAATGATCGCGCCCATCAGTAATCCCCCCGCACTTCCGCCCATCGCGTAAAGCCGGTCTGAATGACCGAATCCGCGAGCCACGAGCGCATTCGTCACATCGATAAAATCGGTGAAGCTGTTCATTTTATTCAGCAGTCGACCACCGTCATACCACTGCTGTCCCATCTCCCCGCCGCCTCGCACATGCACCAGCGCATAGACAAAACCGCGATCCAGCAGACTGAGGCGACTGACGCTAAAATCAGCGTCCATGCTACTGCCATAGGCGCCGTACCCGTAAACCAGCATCGGGTTTTGCCCCTTCTGGAAATACTTGCGGTTGTACACCAGCGAGACCGGTACTTCTGTCCCGTCAGAGACGGTGATCCAATGGTGCTCGCTTTTGTAATCATCCGGATTAAAGTCTTTTACCGCACTCTGTTTCAAAATGCGGCGTTCGCCCGTGTCCATATCCAGTTCAAACAACGTGGCGGGCGTGGTCATTGACGAATAACCATAGCGCAGCTTGCTGGTGCGGGTCGTGGGGTTGTATGCCAGCCAGGTGACATAGGTGGGATCGTCAAACGCAATGCCGCTGGTTTCTCCCGTTTGCCAGTTGATTTGCCGCAGGCTGGTCAGCCCACGCTGGCGCTCTTCCACCACCAGCCAGTCACGGAAGAGCTGAAAGTCTTCCATCACAATATGGTCGCGCGCCGGGATCACGGTTTCCCAACGTGACTCCTCCAGATAGCGGCTGCGATACAGGCCGAAGTTTTTCCCATCGCGATTCGAGCGTATAAAAAACGTATGGTCATAATGATCGAGACTGTATTCGTGATCGCGCCGTCTGGGTAAAAAAACCTGTGGAATAGCGTCCGGGAAATTGGCATCAATCAGCTGAATTTCACTGCTGCTGGTGCTGTACAGCACGACCAGGATGAATTGTTTCGATGTGGTTTTATGGATGCTGAGGTGATAGGTATCGTCTTTTTCTTCGTACACTAACCGGTCGTCGCTCTGCGGCGTGCCCAACTCATGTTGCCAGAGCTGGTAAGGCAACAGGGTTTGCGGATGTTTACGTACGTAATAGAGCGTGCGCGAATCGCTGGCCCACGCGAAGCTGGAGGACGCATCGTTGAGCACCTCTGGATACCAACTGCCGTTATCCAGATTGCGAAAGCGGATACCGTACTGACGCCGGGAAAGGAAGTCTTCTGCCAGCGCCATTACCCGGTTATCCGGGCTGATGTGCAGCGCGCCCATGGTGTAAAAATCACTGTGTGACGCACGCTGATTCGCATCCAGCAGCAACGTCCACGCCTCGCTCTCCTCGCTGGCGGCTGGCTGTCGGTAATAGGCAGCGTATTCATTGCCGCTTTCATACCGGCTTTGATAGCGATAGCCATTTTTCACGTAAGGTACGGAGTGATCCTGCGGTGGCAGGCGGTCGATAATTTCATGCAGAATACGATGCTGTAAGGGCTGCTGTGAGCCCATGATTTTTTGGCCGTAATTGTTCTCAGCACGCAAATAGTCCAGTACGTCGCTGTCTTCACGTCTGTCATCACGCAACCAGTAATAATTATCAACGCGCGTCTCGCCATGCAACGAGAGTTCATAAGGTATTTTTTTTGCGCTCGGTGCTTTCATGTCATCCGTCCCGCTGAATGTAATGAACACTAAGCGTGGCACTAATGTAATCAGATGCCAAGTTAAGTACGAACATTGTTAATTAATTCAGGGCCATGTGGCGGCCCTGTTCGGGATTAGCTGGCTTTCTGCTGGAGGATATCTTGCTGAATGCCATCACGGACATCCTGTGGGATTTTTAACGCATCGCCCAGTGCCGATAGATAGCTGCGCTCCATAAAATGGTCCACATCAATGGCGGCACAGCTCAGAAAATAGAGTTCAAGCGCCTCTTCTTCATTTTTGACATCAGCGGCGAGCCACTCAGGGTCCAGCGGTCGCTGCATAGCCTGCTGGATGAGCGTTTCGGCATCCTGACCATAGCCTGCCTGATGGATATTTTGCTCAATCGCTGCGCGTTCCCGATCGTCGATATGACCATCACTTTTGGCGGCAAAGACCAGAGCGGTTACCAGACGTTCTGCCCGCTGATCCACAGGCGTTTGCCATTCGCCAAAGCCGGGGTCATTCTGATGGGTTTCCCGCACCCGTTGTTTGTATTTGTTCCACAGTACAGCCCCTGCTGCTGCACCGCCGCCGATAATCAATGCTTTGCCGCCATAGCGGGTTAACAACTTCCGGGATGATTTACTGGCCACCAGCATGCCCGCCAGTCCACCCAGTGCACCCGGAGCCAACATATCGCTCAATCCACCGCTGGATTTGCCATCACTGCTTTTTTTAGCCAGCAGCGATTGAATCTGTTGCAGCCAGTTATTCATCGTTCACTCCCTTAACCATTCGGAAACATCATCATTACCAAAAAGATGTCAGGAAACGTCAGAGCAGGAAAAGTAGCGCAAACCCTGCCTCAAAAGCAGAAGGGGTGAGAACGCAAACGTTTTCGTATATACTGCGCGCGCATTTTGACTGCTTTGATTTTAGGTGGATTTATGACGACTCTCGGAACTGCGCTGCGCCCTGCCGCAACGCGCGTTATGCTGTTGGGCTCAGGTGAACTGGGCAAAGAAGTTGCGCTGGAATGTCAGCGTCTGGGTGTGGAAGTGATCGCGGTTGACCGCTATGCCGATGCGCCTGCGATGCATGTTGCCCATCGCAGCCATGTGATTAACATGCTGGATGGCGATGCACTGGCCGCCGTTATCGCGCAGGAAAAGCCTCACTTTGTCGTGCCCGAAATTGAAGCTATCGCGACCGATAAGCTTCTGGAGCTGGAGCAGCAAGGCCAGCACGTGGTGCCCACCGCACGCGCCGCGCGCCTGACCATGAACCGCGAGGGCATTCGTCGTCTGGCGGCAGAGGAGCTGGCGCTTCCTACCTCCAGCTACCGCTTTGCCGACAGTAAAGATAATTTTGTGTCTGCCGCCGCCGAGATAGGGTTTCCATGCATCGTTAAACCGGTGATGAGCTCTTCAGGTAAAGGTCAGAGCTTTATCCGGGATGCCAGCCAGCTGGAAAAAGCCTGGGACTATGCCCAACAAGGCGGCCGTGCGGGCGCAGGACGCGTTATCGTCGAAGGCGTGGTGAAGTTTGATTTTGAGATCACGTTGCTGACCATCAGTGCCGTTGACGGCATTCATTTTTGTGCACCCATTGGCCATCGTCAGGAAGACGGCGATTACCGCGAATCCTGGCAGCCTCAACAGATGAGCAAACTGGCACTGCAACGTGCTCAGCATATCGCTGAAACCGTGGTAAAAGCCTTAGGTGGCTATGGACTGTTCGGCGTGGAGCTGTTTGTCTGTGGCGATGACGTGGTATTCAGTGAAGTCTCACCCCGGCCACACGATACCGGTATGGTGACGCTGATATCACAGGACCTGTCTGAGTTCGCCCTTCACGTTCGTGCTTTTCTTGGTCTGCCCATTGGTGCCATTCGTCAGTACGGCCCTTCTGCGTCAGCCGTGATCCTGCCGCAGTTAACCAGCCAGAATGTGCAGTTCGTGAATGTGGAAGCCGCGCTGGGTGCAGGTTTACAGTTGCGCCTGTTTGGCAAACCGGACATCGAGGGTCAGCGCCGTTTGGGCGTCGCCCTGGCCTGTGCTTATACAACCGAAGAAGCCGTTGCGCGCGCGGTCGCCAGCGCGGCAGCAGTCAGCGTTCAGGGTTAATGCCGTTTGCGGTGAGTCCGGGACTCACCGCACACTTTTGACTTGCTTTACTTCGCGCCAGCGACGGCGTCACGCGCCAGTTGGGTAATGCGTTGCCAGTCACCCGCTTCCAGTGCATCGTTGGGCACCAGCCAGGAGCCGCCGATGCAAAGCACGCTTTTCAGCGCCAGATAGTCACGGTAATTCGCTGGTGAGATACCGCCCGTCGGACAGAAACGGACCTGAGGGAAAGGCCCGCCGATAGCCTGCAGCGCTTTTACCCCGCCGTTGGCCTCCGCCGGGAAAAATTTGAATTCCCGCAAACCATAATCCATACCCGTCATTAATTCTGACACCGTGCTAATACCAGGAATCAGCGGGATCGGGCCTTCCACCGCAGCCTTGAGCAACGGCTCAGTAATACCCGGACTGATCACAAACTGAGCACCCGCGTCTGTGACTTCCTGCAGCTGTTGAGGGTTAAGCACGGTGCCGGCCCCTACAATTGCGTCAGGCACATGTTTGATAATGGCACGCAGTGCCTCCATCGCCACGGGGGTGCGTAACGTCACCTCAAGCACCTTGACGCCGCCTGCGACCAGCGCCTGCGCCATAGGAACCGCATGTTCCAGTTTATTAACCACAATTACCGGCACGACCGGTCCGGTTTTCAGAATCTGTTCGGCACTCGTTTTCCAGTTTTTCATCACATCCCCTGATGCATAACATTGGGAGCGGCACGCCGGAGAAAACACAGCGTCAGCCCTGTTAACAGCGCTACTACCATACAGGAACAGCGGTTTATCCGTCTATTGCCGGTTGAGATTTTTAAAACAGCAGTTCATTTTTGAGAGTGAGTGCAAAAAAAAAGCCCGCACGCGGCGGGCTGAGGCATTTATTCAAATTCGTTCCAGGAACGACCATCACGGGTAATCATGGCGACGGAGGCAACCGGCCCCCACGTCCCTGCCTGATAAGGCTTGGATGAATCGCCATCTGCGGCCCATGCATCGATAATCGAATCCACATACGTCCAGGCGGCTTCCACTTCATCGCGACGCACAAACAGCGCCTGAATACCGCGCATGGATTCCAGCAACAGGCGCTCGTAGGCATCCGCCAGATGAGACTGATTGAAGGTTTCTGAGTAGCTCAGATCCAGCTTGGTGGTTTGCAGTTTATGTTTATGATCCAGGCCTGGCACTTTGTTCAGGATCTCGATATCAACACCTTCGTCAGGCTGCAGACGAATAGTGAGTTTATTCTGTGGTAACTGAGAGTAGGAATCTTTGAACAGATTCATCTCAGGGTTTTTGAAATACACCACAACTTCTGAACACTTTGTCGGGAGACGTTTACCGGTACGCAGGTAGAAAGGTACGCCTGCCCAACGCCAGTTATCGATATCCACGCGGATAGCCACAAAGGTTTCAGTAGCGCTGGTTTTATTCGCGCCTTCTTCTTCCAGGTAGCCCGGTACCTTCTTGCCCTGCACAAAGCCAGACGTGTACTGACCGCGCACCGTTTTTTCGCGGACGTTGGTTTGATCGATTGGACGCAACGAGCGCAGCACTTTCACTTTCTCATCGCGAATACTGTCCGCGCTGAGATCGGAAGGCGGAGACATGGCGATCATCGTCAGAACCTGTAACAAATGGTTCTGGATCATATCGCGCATCTGCCCGGCTTTATCAAAATAGCCCCAACGGCCTTCGATACCGACTTCTTCGGCCACGGTAATTTGCACGTGATCGATCGTGCGGTTATCCCAGTTATTCACAAAGATGGCGTTGGCAAATCGCAGGGCTAACAGGTTCAGCACCGTTTCTTTGCCCAGATAGTGGTCGATGCGGAAAACCTGGCTCTCGTCGAAATATTCGCCCACGCTGTCGTTAATTTCTTTTGACGTTTCCAGCGAGGTGCCCAGCGGCTTCTCCATCACGACACGCGCCGGCTTGTCATTCAGCTTCGCTTTGCCCAGTCCCTGACAAATGGCACCAAAGGTGCTTGGCGGCATGGCAAAATAGTTGATGGTGGTACGGTTTTTCTGATCCAGCATCTTACCCAGTCGTGGGAAATGCGAGGTATCATTCACATCAAGATTACAGAAGTCGAGACGGCTGCTGAGCTTGTCCCAGAGCGCTTCATCAATCTTTTCCTTCATGAAGGTTTCTAACGCTTCACGCACCACTTTGGTGTATTCAGCTTTATCCCACTCAGCCCGGCCCACACCGATGATTCGGGTTTCTTCATGAATCTGGCCCGCTTTTTCTAACTGATACAGCGAGGGCAATAGTTTACGACGGGCGAGATCGCCTTTGGCGCCGAAAATTACCAGATCGCATGCCTGGGCTATTTGTGTTACCGCCATTTTCCTCTCCTCGTTGCAGGATTGTCCCGGTGGCGTTGCGTCCTGAGCACCGGGTCCACGTTGTCATGTTCTTTCAGCACAATGTACTTTTTTCCCCAGGCCAGGTAAACCAGCCAGCGGCGTCACGACGCTAACTCTGCACCCAATTAGCATCTGAGGTAGGTTGACCCGTGCGCTTTCCTCTATTTTTCTGTGTCAAATATTGTCTGGCAAAAATCCAGCGTGGGCCTGATTATCGCAAAAAAAAGTGCTGCAGACTTATCAGACATTGCGCCCCTGTCGGTCAGGCAGGGTATATTCTCTGTTAATTTACTGTAACAACAGCAATTATTCATTTTAACAGATACGCCATGTTTAGCAGGTCAGGACTATGTTGGATAAAATTCGTGCGCAGATGACTGTGCTCAGTAAGTCAGAACGTAAAGTGGCACACCATATTCTCGCCGCACCTGAGCAAGCGATACATTCCAGTATTGCCACGCTGGCTCGGGCAGCCGAGGTCAGTGAGCCCACGGTAAACCGCTTTTGCCGACACCTGGGCACGGCGGGTTTCCCCGACTTTAAACTTCAGCTTGCCCAGGCCCTGGTGAAGTCACCTAACTGGCTGAGTCGGGATGTGCAGGAAGATGACAGCGTTGAGCGCTACAGCGAGAAAATCTTCGATTCCGCCCTGGCCGGTCTTCAGCGGGTACGGGACAGCCTCGATCTTGCCGCCCTGCAACAGGCCGTGGTTTATTTAACGCGTACCGACAAAATTACCTTCTTTGGTTTAGGTGCGTCCGCCGTGGTAGCGCATGACGCCTTCAACAAGTTTTTGCGGTTTAACCTGCCGGTTATCTGGTCAGACGATGTGGTGATGCAACGCATGAGCTGTATCAACAGCCGCGACAACGAGGTGTTTGTTTTGATCTCCCATACCGGGCGCACCCGCAATATGGTCGAGCTGGCGCAGCTCGCGCGCGCCAACGGTTCTACCGTTATCGCTATGACGTCAGCAGGCTCACCACTGGCGCTTAACGCCACGCTGGCGCTGCTCGTCGATGTGCCGGAGGACACCGATATCTATCTGCCAATGGTTTCGCGACTGGCTCAACTCACCGTGATCGATCTGCTGGCTACCGGTTTTACGCTGGAACGGGGGCCGTCCTTCCGGCAGAACCTGAAGCGGGTTAAAGAAGCCCTGAAGGCCTCGCGCTACGACAAAACCGCTATCGCCGATAACGATATCTCCTGATTCACCGGCTGGTCGGGCAGCATCTGGCTGGCGCGTAGCCTGTGCGAAAAAGCGACCTGGCTTGCGTCTGGTCAATTAAGCTTTCGCTAAAGCCGTCCGGGGGATGACTTCCTTGGTGAGTCTCAGTATTGTATCTAAGAAAAATGCCTTTACTTTACTTCGTAAAGGCCCGGTGCCACAGTTCTGACACACTCGAATGTATAATAATACCTCTGTGTGGTAAGCATGATCTGATAGGTTAACCCCTTAAAATGTAATGATTCAGCTCAGTTCCAACCTCCAAAGGAATCCCTATGTCCCGACGTTTAAGAAGAACCAAGATCGTAACCACCCTCGGCCCAGCCACTGACCGCGACAATAACCTCGAAAAAATCATTGCTGCTGGCGCTAACGTCGTGCGTCTTAACTTTTCCCACGGCACCGCTGAAGATCACCAACTGCGTGCTGACAAAGTGCGCCAGATTGCGGCAAAACTGGGGCGCCATGTTGCCATTCTTGGCGACTTGCAAGGGCCTAAAATCCGCGTTTCAACCTTTAAAGAAGGCAAAGTCTTCCTGAACGTCGGTGACCCTTTCCTGCTGGATGCATCAATGGGGAAAGGTGAAGGCGATAAAGAGCGCGTGGGCATCGACTATAAAGGTCTGCCTGAAGACGTGGTGCCTGGCGATATCCTGCTGCTGGATGATGGGCGCGTACAGTTAAAGGTGCTGGAAGTTCAGGGCGTAAAAGTCTTTACCGAAGTCACCGTTGGTGGCCCGCTCTCTAACAACAAAGGCATTAACAAACTGGGTGGCGGTCTGTCGGCCGAAGCGCTGACCGAGAAAGACAAAGCAGACATCCTTACTGCGGCAAAAATTAACGTTGATTACCTGGCCGTTTCCTTCCCGCGTTGCGGCGAAGACATGCACTATGCACGTCGTCTGGCGCGTGATGCCGGCTGTGATGCCCTGATGGTCGCGAAGGTGGAACGTGCTGAAGCGGTTGCCTCTCAGGAAGCCATGGACGACATCATTCTGGCCTCAGACGTTGTTATGGTCGCCCGTGGTGACCTTGGCGTCGAGATTGGCGATCCTGAACTGGTCGGTATCCAGAAAGCGCTGATCCGCCGCGCCCGCCAGCTTAACCGTACCATCATCACCGCGACCCAGATGATGGAATCGATGATCACAAACCCAATGCCAACCCGTGCAGAAGTCATGGATGTGGCCAACGCCGTGCTGGATGGGACGGATGCCGTAATGCTGTCAGCTGAAACCGCCGCAGGCCAGTATCCTGCTGAAACGGTCGCTGCCATGGCAAAAGTCTGTCTGGGTGCAGAAAAAATCCCGAGCGTTAACGTCTCCAAACACCGTCTGGACGTACAGTTTGACAATATCGAAGAAGCTATCGCTATGTCGGCGATGTACACCGCCAACCACCTGCAGGGTGTAACCGCGATTATCACCATGACGGAATCCGGTCGTACGCCCCTGATGACTTCGCGCATTACCTCTGGCTTGCCCATCTTCGCCATGTCTCGTCATGAGCGCACGCTGAACATCACGGCCTTATTCCGTGGTGTCACACCGGTGTTCTTTGACAGCAACAATGAAGGCGTGGCTAACGCCCATGATGCCGTAAATCTGCTGCGCGACAAGGGCTTCCTGGTGTCTGGCGATCTGGTTGTAGTAACCCAGGGTGACGTCATGGGTGCCACCGGCACAACCAATACAGGTCGTGTGCTGCGCGTCGATTAATTCCGCCTTTTTAGCCTCACCTGTATTACCATTGGAAACGCGACTGCCCTGCAGTCGCGTTTTTGTTTTTTGACAAGGAGGCCGGATGGCCCGTTACCAACCCATCAGCCAGCTCACTGGTCGCATGATGCTGTTTCCGCTGGCGATGGTGCTGTACGAATTTGCGACCTATATTGCTCACGATATGATTCAACCCGGCATGTTGCTGGTGACTGCCGAATTCGATGTAGGCGCAGAATGGGTATCCACCTCTCTCACAGCCTATTTACTGGGCGGCGTTGTGCTGCAGTGGTTACTTGGCCCGCTGTCAGATAAATATGGCCGTAGGCCAGTATTGCTGTTTGGGATTCTGTTTTTCGCTGCCGCCTGCATTCTGACCACCTGGGTCAGTGATATTCAGGAGTTTGTCAGCCTGCGTTTCGTCCAGGGCATCAGCTTGTGTTTTATTGGCGCGGTAGGTTATGCGGCCATCCAGGAAGCTTTTGACGAAGCCTTAGCGGTGCGCATCATGGCGCTGATGGCAAACGTGGCCTTACTGGCTCCCCTTGCCGGCCCGCTGGCGGGCGCAGCCTGGCTGACAGTGGGAAGCTGGCGCAGTATGTTTTGGCTGTTCGCCGCCTGTAGCGCTGTGGCATTTATCGTTTTATGGCGCGTCATGCCTGAAACCGCCGGGGATCGCACCCAGTCTGTTGCGCTGCCTGTGCTGGCACGCAACTACGGCCGTATTCTCAAAGATCGTCAGGTGATGTTTGGCTCTTTCGCTATTGGGCTGGTGTTTATCCCCATCCTGACCTGGGTTGCGCTGTCCCCGGTGATTTTAATGCGGGATGAAGGGCTTTCCCGTATGCAGTACGCCCTGCTCCAGCTCCCGGTTTTTCTGGCGATGATCGCCGGCAACGTGACGTTGAGTAAGCTGGTAGGCCGGATGCCGATTGAACAACCCGTCAGGTTTGCGGCATGGCCGATACTGCTGGGCCTGAGCCTCGCCCTGTTAGCCACACTGCTTAACGCGCACAGCTACCTGTTTATTACGGCGGGGCTCAGTTTGTATGCGTTTGGCGGCGGAATGGTCAATGCCGGTCTTTATCGCCTGACGCTGTATGCCAGCGATGAGGGTAAAGGCAGCGTAGCGGCGATGCTGGGCATGGTCAGCATTATGACGCTGGCCACGGGCATTGAACTGGCTAAGCATTTTTATTTTAACAGCGGGGTGATCGGGTTTAGCCTGATTAACTTTATCAGCGGCATACTGTGGTTTGGTTTGGTGCTGATGTTTCTGCGCGAACGTAAGCGCCACGCAAAAGTGACGCCACTTTAAATCATGCAGGCCGCCTTGCGGCCTGCATGCTATTTGCGCGGATACAGCTCGTCACGCGAATAAGGTTCTTTGTCTCCCGCTTTGCGTGTTTTAAGCAGCTTTAATATCCAGGTATATTGTTCCGGATGAGGGCGCACAAACACTTCCACTTCTTCATTCATCCGGCGAGCCAACTGACGGTCATCGGCTTCCACTAAATCGTCCATCGGCGGACGGACATAAATGTCCAGCTTGTGGCTTTCGGCATTATAAACCGGGAACATCGGTATAACCCGCGCACGGCAGACTTTCATCAACCGGCCAACGGCAGGCAACGTGGCTTTATAGGTCGCAAAGAAATCCACAAACTCACTATGTTCAGGGCCATGATCCTGATCGGGCAAATAATAGCCCCAGTATCCCTGACGGATCGAGCTGATAAAGGGTTTGATGCCGTTTTCGCGCGCATGCATACGTCCACCAAAGCGGCGTCGGGCGCGGTTCCAGACATAATCCAACAGCGGGTCGCTCTGGTGATGGAACATCGCAGCAATGCTTTGCCCTTCTGACGCCAGCAGCATGGCGGGAATATCGATGGCCCAACCATGCGGCACCAGGAAAATCACGTTTTCCTTTTCGGCGAGCATCTGATCGATAATTTCACGACCGTGCCACTCAACGCGCTTTCGCACCTGAGCCGGATCGCGCATGCCCAGTTCCGCCATCATTGCCATGGCCTGTGGCGCAGTCGCAAACATCTGATCCACGATCGCTTCACGCTGAGATTCACTGAGTTCAGGCAGGCAATAGTAGAGATTAATCAGCGCACGGCGACGCGCCCCTTTCGCCAGCTTTCCGGCAAATTTACCCAGCCGCCCCAGAAGCGGATCGCGCATTTTTGCCGGTACTAACGCAATGCCAGCCAGCGCACCAATGCCCAGCCAACTGCCCCAGTATTTTGGTTTTAAAAAAGAACGTTCAAAAACGGGAATAAATTCACTGTTATTTTTTTTACGGGTTTCCATGCACTCGCCTCAATCAATGACGGGCTAATGATAGTGGCGACGAGTAAATTTGCAATCATCCTGCGCCAGAGATAAAAAAAGTCGACGGCAATACCGTCGACTTTATCAAAAACTTACTTCAGTCCCAACTGGGGTAGCCAGCCTTTCACCTGAGCAAGATACTGTGTTCGTTCTTTACCCGCCAGCCCTTCCATACGCGGCAGCTTGGCCGTTAAGGGGTTCACAGCCTGGTTATTAATCCAGATCTCGAAATGCAGGTGTGGACCGGTTGAACGACCGGTGTTACCAGAGATCGCAATACGATCGCCACGCTTCACTTTTTGCCCCGGTTTCACCAGCACTTTTTTGAGGTGCATATAGCGCGTCATATACTGACGCCCGTGCCGAATGGCAACATAGTTACCGGCTGCGCCGCCATTTTTGGCCACCACGACTTCACCATCGCCAACCGCCAGAACAGGGGTACCGATCGGTAAGGCGAAATCGACGCCTTTATGAGGCGCAATGCGTCCCGTTACCGGATTAAGGCGACGGGGATTAAAATTAGACGACACGCGGTACTGCTTGACGGTCGGGAAGCGCATAAAGCCACGAGCCAGGCCTGCGCCACTGCGGTCATAGAACTTACCGTCATCCGCACGGAAGGCGTAGTAATCTTTACCCCCACTGCGTAAACGCACACCCAGCAGTTGGCTTTGAGCGCTCTTGCCGTCCATCATTTCACGCGACATCAGCACGCTAAACTTATCGCCTGCACGCAGCTTACGAAAGTCCATTTGCCACTGCATCGCTTTGATGACGCTGCTGGCTTCACCACTGGTCAGGCCGGCACGGCGGGCACTGGCGGCAAAGCTGCCGTGTACCTCACCCTGCATCACGCTATTGCGCCACTCGCCCTGCTGCATCTGCGACTGCATTTTAAAGCCACCGTTATCGGTGCGCTCATAGGTGCGGGTTTCCCGACGCGAAATTTCCCAGGTAAAGGTGTTCAGTGCGCCGTCGTCGTTTAACGTCCAGCTAAGCTGCTGACCGACCTGTAAATTACGCAGATCACGATCGCTGGAGGCCAGGGCGTTAATATCGCCCATGTCGATACCGTACTGATTCAATGCACTACTGAGCGTGTCACCAGAAGAAACCGTGTATTCATGCGTACCAGCGCTGTCTGCGACATCCTGATCGACATCATCCGCAGGAAGCTCTTCATCCGGTTCAGGGGTGCTTTGATCGATGGGTTCACTGGCTTCAGGAAGCAGTGTCCGAAATTCGTTTTTGTCCAGTTCGATGGTTTTGACGATGGGGGTCACATCGTTACTGGGATGGTAGACGTAAGGCCGCCAGACTGCGACGGCCAAAGTGACAACGGTTAACGATCCCAGCATAACGCGGTGGGGGCGCGGCAAATTATTAAATGCGAGGGCGACAGAGCGGGCTATCTGCTGCACGTTGAACTATTCCTCTATGCTCCTTTCAGGCAGGTCTCATACTGGCTCGACAACTGTGAGAGGAATTTCACATAGCTGTCTTTTCCTAAGCTGATGTCTGTGCCCAGTGGATCGAGCGTGCCTTTTCGCACCTGGGTTCCACGGGCAACAGCATCGATGACCGCCGGCCTGAATTGTGGCTCAGCAAAGACGCAAACGGCCTTTTTCTCAACCAACTGTGTTCGAATTTGATGTAAGCGCTGTGCTCCAGGCTGAATTTCTGGGTTAACGGTAAAATGCCCTGTGGGCGAGAGACCGTAGTGTTTTTCAAAGTACGTGTAAGCGTCGTGAAAAACGAAATACCCTTTATCTTTAACCAGAGCAAGCTGTGAGATAATGCGCTTATCTGTGTTCGCTAATTCTGCCTCAAAGTGCTGCAGGTTGGCGTCAAGTTTGGCTTTATCCTGCGGCATAAGTTCCAATAATTTGCCATGGATTGCAACCGCGGTTTTTTTCGCTATCTCTGGTGACATCCACAAGTGCATATTAAACTCACCATGATGATGGTGATGCTCTGCATCGTGATCGTGCTCAGTATCGTCGTGGTCATGATGATCATCGTCTTCACCACCGCGGAGCAGCATCGGTTTTACGCCGGAAATTTGCACTATCTCAAGATTCTTTTTCTCGGGCAGTGCTGCGGCTGACTTGGTCATGAAAGCTTCCATTTCAGGACCAACCCAAACAACTAACTCCGCGTTTTGTAAGCGTTTTACGTCAGAGGGACGCAAGGCATAATCGTGTTCGGATGCCCCATCAGGCAGCAAAACGTCCACGGGCGTCACGCCATCAGCAATGGCCGAGGCGATAAACCCCACGGGCTTAATTGAGGCCACGATAGTGGCATGCGCGGGTAAGACAGCAGAGGTCGCAAAAGCCATCGCAGTCAGGGTAAAAAATACCCCTTTTTTATTATGTAACATAATGCGTCATTCCTTCGTCATCAACAGATTGGATGTGATATTATAACATTCGAAATTCTGTGCAACCTGTAAATCTTATGCCATCACTTGTCACACTTGAGAACGTATCCATTAGTTTTGATCATCGCCCGGTGTTATCTGGCGTGAGTTTAGAACTTCATCCTGGTAAAATTTTAACGCTGCTGGGTCCTAACGGCGCGGGTAAATCGACGCTGGTTCGGGTGGTACTTGGCCTGCTTGCGCCCACGTCCGGTCAGGTTCGCCGAAGTGCGGACTTGCGTATCGGTTACGTGCCACAGAAACTGCATATCGATCCTACGCTGCCGGTGACGGTCGAGCGGTTTATGCGTTTGTCACGCGGCGCCCGTAATCAGGATATTTTGCCGGCCCTGAAGCGCGTTCAGGCCGGACACCTGCTGAAATCACCGTTGCAGAAACTGTCGGGCGGCGAAACCCAGCGCGTGTTACTGGCCCGCGCCCTGCTCAGTCAGCCTCAGTTGCTGGTGCTGGATGAACCGACTCAGGGCGTGGATGTTAACGGGCAAGTCGCGCTTTACGATCTGATCAATCAGCTGCGTCATGAACTGAATTGTGCCGTGCTGATGGTTTCCCATGATTTGCATTTAGTCATGGCAAAAACGGATGAAGTGCTCTGTCTTAACCATCATATTTGCTGTTCAGGTACGCCTGAAGCGGTGTCACAGCATCCCGAGTTTATCGCGATGTTTGGACCGCGTGGCGCGCAGGAACTGGCTATCTATCGTCATCATCATAATCACCGTCACGATCTTCAGGGACGTATCGTATTACGCAAAGGACCGGGTCCATCATGATTGAATTACTGCTTCCGGGCTGGCTGGGCGGCGTGATGCTGGCGCTGGCGGCCGGTCCACTGGGCTCGTTTGTCGTCTGGCGCAAGATGTCCTATTTCGGCGATACGCTGGCGCATGCCTCACTGCTCGGTGTCGCCTTTGGTTTACTGCTCAACGTCAATCCCTATTACGCCGTGATCATGGTGACGGTCTGTCTGGCGTTGGGTTTGGTCTGGCTGGAACGCCGCCCACATCTGGCGATTGATACGCTGCTGGGGATTATGGCACACAGTGCACTCTCACTTGGGCTGGTCGTGGTGAGCCTGATGTCGAATGTCCGGGTGGATTTGATGGCCTATCTGTTTGGTGATTTGCTGGCGGTAACGCCCAGCGATCTGTGGGCGATGGCGGCTGGCGTGCTGTTCGTCCTGGCCGTGATGGCCTGGCAGTGGCGCGCACTGTTGTCGATGACCATCAGCCCGGAGCTGGCTCAGGTTGACGGCGTCAATATTCAACGCACCCGACTGATGCTGATGCTGGTAACCGCATTGACCATTGGTGTGGCGATGAAATTTGTTGGCGCACTGATCATCACATCGCTGCTGATTATTCCGGCCGCCACTGCCCGGCGCTTTGCCCGTTCACCTGAAATGATGGCGGCGGTCGCCGTACTGATTGGGATCATAGCGGTAACCGGTGGATTAACCTTCTCGGCATTTTATGACACGCCTGCCGGCCCTTCAGTGGTGCTATGCGCAGCCATACTTTTTATGCTCAGCATGGTGCGCAAACCGGCGCTGTAATCACGCGTCTTTGGTGATACCAAAGTGGCGATAGGCATGCTGCGTGGCCATCCGGCCGCGCGGTGTGCGCTGAATAAAGCCCTGTTGAATCAAGAATGGCTCGATGACATCTTCGATCGTTTCCCGCTCTTCACCAATTGCCGCCGCCAGGTTGTCCAGCCCCACCGGGCCGCCGGTGAATTTATCAATAATGGCCAGCAACAGTTTACGATCCATATAGTCGAAGCCTTCACTGTCCACATTCAACATATTGAGTGCTGTTACCGACACCTCGCCGCTCAGAAGACCATTTGCACGCACCTCCGCAAAATCGCGTACCCGACGCAGCAGGCGATTGGCGATACGTGGCGTGCCCCGTGAGCGGCGGGCAATTTCCAGCGCGGCTTCTTCGCTCAACGCCAGGCCAAGGCAGGCGGCACTCCGGCCTACGATATGCTGGAGATCTTTTACCTGATAAAACTCCAGACGCTGTACGATGCCGAAGCGATCGCGCAAGGGCGAGGTCAGCGAGCCTGCCCGCGTCGTGGCACCGATCAGGGTAAAGGGCGGCAGATCCAGTTTGATTGAGCGCGCTGCCGGGCCTTCGCCAATCATAATATCCAGTTGGTAATCTTCCATGGCCGGATAAAGGACCTCTTCCACCACCGGCGAAAGGCGATGGATCTCATCAATAAACAACACATCGTGAGGTTCGAGGTTGGTCAGCATCGCCGCCAGATCGCCCGCTTTCTCCAGCACCGGGCCAGAGGTTGTGCGCAGATTAACGCCCATCTCGTTTGCCACAATATTGGCCAGTGTGGTTTTACCCAATCCGGGCGGACCAAAAATCAGCAAATGATCCAGCGCATCGCCGCGCAGTTGCGCAGCCTTGATGAAAATTTCCATCTGCTCGCGCACCTGAGGCTGGCCCACATATTCGGTCAGCATTTTCGGACGAATAGCGCGGTCGAGGCCCTCTTCTTCGTTAATGCTGACAGCGGAGATCAGGCGATCGGCTTCAATCATGAATTACCTCAAATAGCAGCGCGGAGCGCTTCACGGATCAACGTTTCGCAATCCGCATCAGGGCGGCCAACTTTGCTGATCATACGGCTCGCTTCCTGCGGTTTATAACCCAGTGAAACCAGCGCTGCAACCGCTTCCGCTTCTGCGTCGTTGGTCTCCGGCTCCGGGCCAGGCGTGGTAAGCGTAAAGGCCGAATCCCCGCCGAACAGATCGCCATGCATGCCTTTAAAGCGATCTTTCATTTCCACCACCAGACGTTCAGCGGTTTTCTTGCCCACGCCCGGCAGTTTAACCAGCGCGGCGATCTCTTCTTTTTCCACTGCCGTGACAAACTGCTGTGCCGACATGCCCGACAGAATCGCCAGCGCCAGCTTAGGGCCAACGCCGTTCACTTTAATTAACTCGCGGAACAGCGCGCGTTCCTGCTTGCTGTTAAACCCAAACAGCAGTTGCGCATCTTCACGTACCACAAATTGGGTGAAGATCACCGCTTCGTGATTAAGATCAGGCAGCTCATAAAAACAGGTCATTGGCATATGTACTTCATAGCCGACGCCATGCGCCTCAAGCAGCACCAGCGGCGGCTGCTTTTCCAGAATAATGCCCCGTAAACGACCAATCACCTGATGCCTTCCTTATCCAAAGTATGTGGCGGAATTTATACCATAAAAAAGGCTGGATGAATATCCAGCCTGATAGCGATTACGCTGCGGTTGCTGTTAACTCTGGCGCAATCTGCCACGGCTCAGCACCAGCTTGCTGTCACTCATGCGCGCCGCGTTTTGTGCAACGTGGCAGTGCGTGATGGCGATTGCCAGTGCATCGGCGGCATCGGCCTGCGGATTCGCCGCCAGTTTCAGCAGGGATTTGACCATATGTTGAACCTGGCTTTTTTCCGCACCACCTGTGCCCACCACCGTTTGCTTCACCTGACGCGCCGCATATTCGAATACCGGCAAATCATGGTTAACCGCCGCCACGATAGCTGCACCTCGCGCCTGCCCCAGCTTCAGGGCAGAATCCGCATTCTTCGCCATAAAAACCTGTTCTATCGCGAAAAAATCCGGGGAAAACTGCGTAATGATTTCGCAGACCCCGGCATAGATCAGCTTGAGACGTGCTGGTAATTCCGTTGTGTTGGTACGAATACAGCCGCTGCCCAGATAAGTGAGCTGGCGACCGGTCTGACGAATCACCCCATAACCGGTAACGCGTGAGCCGGGGTCAATCCCCAAAATAATCGACATAACGCGTCTCCAGCCTGAGCGTGCGGCAGTACAGCATTAAAGCGTTTCCGCCACCTCGTCGGAGATTTCACCGTTATGGTAAACCTCCTGCACGTCATCACAGTCTTCCAGCATATCGATAAGACGCAGCAGTTTGGGGGCCGTTTCCGCATCCATTTCCGCTTTGGTTGACGGGATCATCGCCACTTCGGCCGTGTCGGCTTTCAGGCCAGCCGCTTCCAGCGCATCACGCACTGCACCCATCTCTTCCCACGCGGTAAACACGTCGATGGCACCGTCATCGTAACTGACCACATCTTCTGCGCCCGCTTCCAGCGCCGCTTCCATGACCGCATCTTCGTCATGTCCCGGTGCGTAGGAGATCACGCCTTTTTTGCTGAACAGATAGGCCACGGAGCCGTCGGTGCCCAGGTTGCCGCCGGTTTTGGTGAAGGCATGACGCACTTCACCAACGGTGCGGTTGCGGTTGTCACTCAGGCACTCAATCATCACGGCTGACCCGCCTGGACCGTAACCTTCATAAATGATGGTTTCCATATTGGAATCATCTTCACCGCCCACGCCGCGTGCAATCGCCCGGTTCATGGTGTCACGCGTCATGTTGTTGGACAGCGCTTTATCCATCGCCGCACGCAGACGCGGATTCGAGCCAGGATCGCCGCCGCCCAGTTTGGCCGCCGTGACCAGCTCACGAATGATTTTGGTGAAGATTTTACCGCGCTTGGCGTCCTGAGCCGCCTTGCGGTGCTTGGTATTCGCCCATTTACTGTGTCCAGCCATCTTACTTTCTCTCCAATCTTTTATTTCGCCCGAGCTATCTGACGTGCGACCCCGACTCCCGCCAGTGCTCACCCAGGTTGCAGACAACCTGAACGCCCGGAAAAGGCGGCCCCGAAGGGGCGAGCATCACCCGTCATCCTCACGTACCCAAGTACGCGTCGGTTGCGGTACGCTGGCGGTAACCGGCCTCGCTGCGCCGATTATGCTCGACTGTTCAATGCGTTGGTGACGTTGTGTGAAAACTTACCCGCTTCATAAAACTTAATGCATTCGCCGCGCAAATAACGCGTTGCGGCAAGCATTCAAATAAATTCTTCAATCGCCTGACGATTACTCCAGGACTTAGTGAGAGCCGCGGCAGCAGCAGGCTCAAGCCAGCACGCGGCAAGATGCTCAGTGAGCAGCAGGTCGCGCTCAGTCGGTAAGGTCAACCTGAACCAGTGCTCACGATTGTGCGTGGTGCCGGGCGCGTAACGATGCCGATAGTGCGGGAAAATCTCAAAGTCGATTTCACGCTGACAGTCTTCTATTGTTAGCTGCTCGGCCTGCACATCAATGCCTAATTCCTCACCCACTTCGCGCTCAGCGGCCTGAAGCGGCACTTCATCCGCTTCAAGGCTGCCGGTGACCGATTGCCAAAAGTCCGGGTCGTCACGGCGCTGCAGCATTAACACCCGGCCACTGTCCTGCGCAACAATCACCACTAACACAGAAACCGGATGTTTATACGGCATTACTTATTCTCAAGCTTATCTTTCTTCACCACCTGAATGCCTAATTCAAGCAGTGAGGCCGGATTGGCTTCGCTTGGCGCTTCAGTCATCATACAGGCCGCTGCCGTGGTTTTCGGGAAGGCGATAACGTCACGAATATTATCGGTACCGGTTAACAGCATGGTCAGACGATCCAGACCAAAGGCCAGGCCAGCATGCGGCGGCGTGCCGTACTTCAGTGCATCCAGCAGGAAGCCAAACTTCTCACGCTGTTCATGCTCTTCTATGCCCAGAATGCTAAACACCGTCTGCTGCATTTTACCGTTATGGATACGCACAGAACCGCCGCCCACTTCATAGCCGTTGATCACCATGTCGTAAGCATTCGCTACGGCCTGGGTAGGATCGGCCGCCAGCTGTTCCGCACTCATCGCTTTCGGTGCGGTAAACGGGTGGTGCATTGCGGCCAGACCACCTTCGTCATCTTCTTCAAACATCGGGAAGTCGATAACCCACAGCGGTGCCCAGGCTTTCTCATCGGTGATCTGCAGGTCGCGGCCCACTTTCAGACGCAGTGCGCCTAACGCATCCGCCACTACTTTGGCACGATCGGCACCGAAGAAGAGGATATCGCCATCCTGAGCGCCGGTGCGGCTGAGAACGGTTTCGACGATCTCAGCGTTAAGGAATTTCGCCACCGGACTCTGCACGCCGTCCAGACCGTTCGCGCGTTCATTTACCTTCATCCATGCCAGACCTTTGGCACCGTAGATCTCGACAAACTTGCCGTATTCATCAATCTGTTTACGGCTCAGCTGCGCACCGCCGGGTACGCGCAGCGCGGCAACACGGCCTTTCTCGTCGTTAGCCGGGCCGGAGAACACCTGGAATTCCACCGTTTTCAGCAGATCGCCAACATCCACCAGTTCCATCGGGTTACGCAGGTCTGGTTTGTCAGACCCGTAGCGATGCATGGCTTCGGCAAAGGTCATCTGCGGAAACTCACCGAGATCCACGCCCTTCACGCTCTGCCAGAGTTCGCGGATCATGCGTTCCATAATCTCACGCACCTGCGGCGCGGTCAGGAAGGAGGTTTCCACGTCGATTTGCGTAAATTCAGGCTGGCGGTCAGCGCGTAAATCTTCATCACGGAAGCATTTGACGATCTGATAATAGCGGTCAAAACCCGACATCATCAGCAACTGCTTAAACAGCTGCGGTGACTGAGGCAGTGCGTAGAACTTCCCTTTGTGCACGCGGCTCGGCACCAGGTAATCACGCGCGCCTTCCGGCGTGGCCTTCGTCAGCATCGGCGTTTCAATATCCAGGAAGCCCGCCTCATCCATAAAGCGACGCACAAAGCTGGTGATTTTTGCACGGGTCTTTAAGCGCTCAACCATTTCCGGACGACGCAGATCCAGATAGCGGTACTTCAGACGCGCTTCTTCGCTGTTGTTCTGATTGGAATCGAGCGGGAGCGGTTCGGAACGGTTAATGATATTCAGCGTTTCGGCAAACACTTCGACTTCACCGGTCGCCATATCGGCATTTTTGTTTTTCCCGTCACGCGCACGCACAGTTCCGCTGATCTGGATACAGAATTCGTTACGCAGTTCAGAAGCCAGCTTGAATGCATCCTGACGATCGGGATCAAAAAATACCTGCACAATACCTTCACGGTCGCGCATATCGATAAAAATCAGGCTTCCCAGATCGCGACGGCGGTTGACCCAGCCGCAAAGCGTGACTTGCTGACCTACATGAGACAGATTGAGCTGTCCACAATACTCTGTACGCATAACACTATCCTTTTAACTTCGCCGCTGCAGCTGACAGCACCGGGCCGCGTAACCTGATGAGGTGCTGTCGTAAAAAAGGCCGCTATTATAATGGAAAAAGGCAAACAGGATAAGTGGAGCCACGTTAAAGCGCGGCATTTCCTGTTCGCTTTTCACCGGTTTGCGTCAATATACTGCCTTACAGGATAATTACTATCACACTCAACGGCGGGAGTCAGGCGTGACACTTCGTATTGGTTTGCCACAATGGCATCATGCGCACTGGAAGCGATGGGGCATCGAAACCCTGGCTGACTATGCGCGTTATTTCGGCACGGTGGAGGGCAATACCACGCTGTATGCGCTGCCGGATACCGAAACGGTCCTGCGCTGGCGGGATATGACACATGACCAGTTTCGTTTCTGTTTTAAGTTTCCCAGCAGCATTAGCCATCAGGCAGCTCTGCAAAATACTGACGATTTAGTCACCGACTTTTTTCGCCTGATGACACCGCTCGCCGATCGCATTGGTCAGTACTGGTTACAGCTGCCTGCCAGCTTTTCGCCCGCTCAGTTGAACGATCTCTGGCGCTTTCTGGACAGCTTACCGGCGCATTTTTCCTATGGCGTAGAAGTGCGTCATGCCGCGTTTTTTGCCAAAGGTGAGGCAGAACGCGCCCTGAACCGCGGTCTGCTGCAGCGTGGCGTGAATCGCGTCGTACTGGACAGCCGCCCGGTCCATAGCTCCACCTCGCAAAGTCCGGCAGCGCTTCACGCCCGTCAGCAAAAGCCTCGCGTTCCGCCGCACGCGCTGTTGACCGGTTCGCGGCCCATGATTCGCTTTGTCGGCAGCGACAATCTGGAAGAAAGCCTGCCACTGTTTCACATCTGGCTGACAAAGCTGGCGGAATGGCACACCCAGAGTGAACCGCTGGTGTTTATTCACACGCCGGATATGGGACAGGTTTTTCCGCTGGTGCAGGCTTTATGGCCTGAACTCCAAAAAATTGATGCCAGCATCGGTCCCGGACCTGACTGGCCGCAACAGGATTCGCTATTCTGATAGCAATGGGCAGCCTCGCCCCCTCTGGTGATATCGATAAAAAAGGAATCAATGATGATCAGCGCGTTATATGTGGTTATAGGTGCTTTACTGATAATGAAGTTCACGCTCAACGTCGTTCGCTTTCGGCGTCAGCACAAGGTTGCCTTTGGGGATGGCGGTCATCACGACCTGAATATGGCTATCCGTATTCACGGCAATGCCATTGAAACGATTCCCCTGGCGTTGCTGCTACTCGTGACCCTGGAAATGAACGGCGCAGATGTCTGGATGGTTCACCTGACGGGCATCCTGTTTTTTATTGGCCGTTTCCTGCACGCTTATGGGTTGCGCAATGACGCCATGAGCGGCCGCAAATATGGCATGATGCTGACGCTGTTTGCCCTGTGTGGAATGGTGGTTTTTAACCTTATTTATCTCCCCTGGCAGTTGGTGCTCACCCTGCATTAATGTTCGCGGCTTAAAGGGTGCAGGCCGCGGCAGTTTCTGCCAGAATAGCGCCCTTTCCGCTGTCTCTTCGGATTTTCGATATGTCTGATCGCGATCAACTCTTTTCTGCGCCCATTGCAAAACTGGGCGACTGGACTTTTGACGAACGTGTAGCTGAAGTGTTTCCCGACATGATTCAGCGCTCGGTGCCCGGCTATTCCAATATTATTTCGATGATTGGGATGCTGGCTGAACGGTTCGTCCAGCCCAACAGCCAGGTGTTTGACCTTGGCTGCTCATTAGGTGCCGCCACGCTCTCGGTGCGCCGCAATATTCACGTGCCCGGCTGCCAGATTATTGCCGTGGACAACTCTCCGGCCATGGTCGAGCGCTGCCGCCGCCATATCGATGCCTTTCGCGCCGATACGCCGGTTAGCGTGGTTGAAGCGGATATCTGTGACATTGAGATTGAGAACGCCTCTCTGGTCGTGCTTAATTTCACCCTGCAGTTTCTTGAGCCACCGGCCCGTCTTACGCTGTTAAGTAAAATCTGGCAGGGGCTGAATCCCGGTGGTGCGCTGGTGCTTTCTGAGAAGTTTAGCTTTGAAGATCCTGAAGTCGGCGAACTGCTGTTTAACATGCACCATGACTTTAAGCGTGCCAACGGTTACAGCGAGCTGGAAATCAGCCAGAAGCGCAGCATGCTGGAAAATGTCATGCTGACCGACAGCGTGGAAGCGCACAAGGCGCGCCTGAAGCAGGCGGGGTTTTCCCATGCTGAGTTATGGTTTCAGTGCTTTAATTTTGGTTCGTTGGTGGCATTAAAATGATCGACTTTGGCCGTTTTTATCAGCAAATCGCCGTTGGCCCCCTGGCAAAATGGCTGGAAGTGCTGCCCGCACAGATCAGCGACTGGCAGCGGGAAAATTTGCATGGACATTTCCGTGACTGGTACAAATCGCTGGAATATTTACCGCTGCTGGAACCCCAGCGGCTGGATCTGCTGAATAGTGTGAGCGCCGATCGTGATGATATCAGCGATCGTCATCGTCAGGGCATTGAGAAACTGCTGCGAAACCTGATGCCGTGGCGTAAAGGCCCCTATTCTCTGTATGGGACTGAGATTAATACCGAATGGCGTTCGGACTGGAAATGGGAGCGCGTGCTGCCTCATATTTCATCGCTGGCCGGACGAACCGTGCTGGATGTCGGTTGTGGCAGTGGCTATCACATGTGGCGCATGATTGGTGCGGGCGCGCATCTGGTGGTAGGTATCGATCCCATGCAGCTGTTTTTATGCCAGTTCGAAGCCGTGCGTAAACTGCTGAATGACGATCGGCGCGCCCATTTGCTGCCGCTCGGCATTGAACAACTGCCGGTTCTTCAGGCATTTGATACGGTGTTTTCCATGGGCGTGCTGTATCACCGTCGCTCCCCGCTTGACCACCTTCTCCAGTTAAAAAATCAGCTGGTGAACGGCGGCGAACTGGTACTGGAAACGCTGGTGATCGAAGGCGATGTGAATCAGGTACTGGTGCCAGGCGAACGCTATGCGCAGATGCGCAACGTCTATTTTATCCCCTCGGCTGAGGCGCTGAAAAGCTGGCTGGAGAAGTGCGGTTTTGTTGACGTGCGTATTGTTGATTTCGCCCTGACCTCCACCGAAGAGCAGCGCCGTACTGACTGGATGACCAGTGAATCACTGGCCGAGTTTCTCGACCCCGACGACAGCAGCAAAACCGTTGAAGGTTATCCAGCCCCGCTGCGCGCCGTGCTGGTTGCCACAAAACCGTAGCCCTCAGCGGCGAGACAGCGCCAGTTTCGCCGCAAAGCCTATAAATACACAGCCGGTTAAACGGTCCATGACCTTCAGTACCCGAGGCCGTTTTAACTGCTCAGCAAAATAATGGCTGCTGCCGATCAGCACCGTGCTCCAGGCCAATCCCACCAGCATATGCGTCAACGCCATCAGACTGCACCAGATCGCCACGGAAGCACCCTGCGGAATAAACTGTGGCAAAAATGTCACATAGAAAACGCCGACTTTGGGATTCAGCAGATTACCCAGCAAGCCACGGCTAAAGCAGACCAGATGGCTTTGCTGAGCCACGGCTTCAGCAGGCAGCGACGCGCTCTGGGTGCGTGGGTGCCACAGCAGCTTGACGCCCAGATAAAGTAAATAGGCCGCACCTATCCACTTCAACAGGTTATAAGCCATTTCAGAGGCCAGCAGCAGCGCGCCCAATCCCAGCCCCACCGCTATCCCCCACAACAAACACCCTGATGCCACGCCCAATGCCGTGGCGCTGGCGCGCCGCCAGCCTTGTGCCGCTGCCGAACGCAGGATTAAGGCGGTATCAAATCCCGGTGTCAGGGTCAAAATCACAATAGCAAACAGGAAAGAGAGTAAAGAAGCCGTCATATGCGTATCCCCGATAAACACCGACTCACGATATCAAGCGCATTTCTGTCTGTACAGCCAGCAAAAAAGCATTAGCTGCTATTCTTTTTAAGGGCTTTATCTTCGGGCCGGTAACGGCCTTCATTTATGTAACCAGGAGCAACGTTTATGAAATTTATTTTCTCTTCACCCCGCAAATATGTGCAAGGTGCTGGCGTACTCGATGAACTGGGAAACTATGTCGCCGAGCTGGGTAATCATGCTTTTGTGGTGGCAGACGATGTCGTCTGGGGACTGGTCGGTGAGCGGGCGCATTCTACGCTGACCCAGGCGGGCGTGAAGGTTATTCGCCAGCAGTTCAATGGTGAAGCGTCCAGTAATGAAATCACCCGCCTCAGCCAGCAGGCACAGCAACAAGGCTGTAACGTGGTGATTGGGCTGGGTGGCGGTAAAACGCTGGATACCGTTAAAGCAGTTGCCGATGAACTCAAGCAACCGGTGGTTATCGTTCCGACGATTGCCTCCACCGATGCACCCTGTAGTGCCCTGTCGGTGATCTATTCTGACAGCGGCGTCTTTGAAAGCTATCGCTTCTACAGTAAAAACCCGGATTTGGTTTTGGTCGATACCGCAGTCTGCGCCGCCGCGCCTGCTCGCTTATTTGCCTCGGGCATTGCGGATGGTCTGGCCACCTGGGTCGAAGCCCAGGCAGTAGCCCGTAGCCATGCTAAATCGATGGTGAATGGCGATCCGACCATCGCCGGGCTGGCAATAGCCCGCTCCTGTGAAGAGACCTTATTAACGTGGGGCTACAGCGCCTATGTGGCTGTTAAGGAAAAACGCGTGACGCCTGCGGTCGAGGCGGTGGTGGAAGCGAATACCTTGCTGTCAGGACTGGGGTTTGAGAATGCCGGTCTGGCAGGCGCGCACGCCATTCACAATGGTTTTACCGCCATCGAAGGCGATATTCACCACCTCACTCACGGCGAGAAAGTGGCCTACGGCACCTTAACCCAGATGGTACTGGAGCAGCGTCCCGATGAGGAAATTGCCCGCTACATCCGTTTCTACCGCTCCATCAATATGCCAACAACGCTGAAAGAGATGCATCTGGACGGGGTAAGTTGGGAGAATCTGGTAAAAATAGGGGCGCTGGCCAACAGTGAAGGCGATACGCTGAAAAACCTTAACCCTAACCTGGCACCGGAGCAGATTGCCCATGCGCTGCTGGGGTTGGATGCCTTTAGTCAGACGGTAAAATAATCGCTATTCCGTCGCCTCAGCGGGGTTATCCCAGTACTGGTATTTATAGACCGCGCTGAGGTGGCGTTGAATGGTCCCTTTTTCGAACACTTCGGTTTCATTCAGATAACTCAGCGTGCAGTTGCCCTTTTCATCCCAAAACTGGCATTCATCCACGGAGCGCAAGGTGCTGACGTCGGTCGTCGCGGTGCCATTCAGGCGCAGTTCCCGCGCCTGCTTGTCGTAGGTGTAAGTATCTTTGCGACGGGACGAGGTCGAACGCGTTACCAGACCTTGCGAATTCCATTGATAACGGTATTCACCGTTACTGACGGGATCGGTTCCCCGCGCAACACTTTTCAGCAAACGAAAGCCGTTGTCATAACGGTAAGTCGTATCGGTAAAGCCGTCTTTACCCATGCTGATAAATTTATCTGACGCGCTGATGATGTTGCCGTTTTTACCCTTCTGCCAGTTAATCGTGCCCTGGCGATTATCCACCACCACTTCGCTACCCTGCTTTAACACTTTAACCAGATAGGCATATTCCGCGACCCAGCCGCCCTGAACCCGCACCAGGTGTTGCTCCATGCTCAGGATGACATTACGCTCATTTTTGTCGTAGCTGATATCGGCCACCAGCAGATCGCCACAGCGGTCGAACTGTCCCAGCACCCGCTTTTGTGAATTAACGTCTTTGCCAAACTCACCGGCGATGACCTGACGTACCTCACCCTTTGCGCTACCGCCCAGCAGAATCCAGTTATTGCTGTTGGTCACCGCTTTATTGTGTGGCTGGCATGCTGCTGCCCATGAAGAGGGGAATAAAATCAGGGTGATTACAGCGGACAGCAGAACGCATCGCATGGTATGAGCCTCGGACGTCAATGTCGTTAACGGTTTACCTTAAATAGCAGGAACCGACTGATGAAGGAAAGCAGAATTATTTTGACAGCACGATTGCCTCACAGGTCATCCCAGAGGCGTCCTGACGGAATTTTGGACAAAAAATACCCCAGCAAATGTGCTGGGGTTTGGTACTTGCAAACATCACGTCATCAAACGGCGTGCTGCGCGGCAAAACTGGTAGTGAGTCAGGCCACTCGGGCGGTATTCATCTGCATCACGCTTTTCATTGCTTCAACGACATCGCTGTCGACGCAGTAACGGCTGAACTCATCAATTTCGGCTTCGGAACACATGGAGACACCCGCTTTGCGGTAGCGCATCGGCGATGCCACAAGGTGGCTGGCCGAGCTGTGTACCTCGCGGATATCCGCATCAAGAAACTTTTGCAGGTTGCTGAGACGTACCCCAGCACCGGCCATAATGATTGGACCTGTGCTGTATTCATTAAGTTCCCTCAATAATGCAATTCCGTTTTCCGCGCTTTGTTGCTGGCCAGAGGTCAGGATGCGCCGGACGCCGAAGTCCGTCAGCACCTCAAGCGATCGCTTAGGCCGATGGCACAAATCAAAGGCGCGATGAAAGGTCACCGCCATACCGTCGCAAAGCGCCATAATCTGGCGCATCTGGCTGGCGTGGATATTGGCATCTTCATCCAACATACCCAGCACGATGCCAGGGAACCCCAGTTCACGGATGCGTGCTACGTCTGACTTCATCGTTTCAAATTCACGGCTGGAATAGCAAAAGTCGCCGCCGCGCGGGCGAACGATAGGATGCACCGGAACAGAAATGTCACGACGGGCGACTTCCAGCATGCCGGCAGAAGGCGTCAGTCCGCCTTCACGTGGCGCCGCGCAAAGCTCAATGCGATCGGCTCCCGCCTGCTGGGCGGTTAATGCACAATCCACGCCATAGCAACAAATTTCCAGTGTGGTCATTCTCTTCTCCTTTACATGGCTTCCTGTTCACGCCAAATTCGTCAGGTATGCTTATCCCTTAGAACAGTTTACGTGGAAAACTAACTATGACATTCAATTTTGACCAACGGATAGACCGCCGTCACAGTGATAGTCTTAAATGGCACAAATATGCGGGTCAGGATATTCTGCCACTGTGGGTCGCCGATACCGATTTTCGATCGCCTGAGTCGATCATTGAAGCCATTAAAAGTCGCGTTGACCACGGCGTTTTTGGTTACGGTGATGCGCCTCACGGCCTGATAAAAGCGCTGATCGCACGTTGTGCATCGCGCTATCACTGGCAGGTTGATCCCGAATGGATAGTGGTTTTACCCGGCGTGGTCTGCGGCTTAAATCTGTCGGTTCGGGCCTTTACCTCGCCACAGCAAGGCACCGTTGCCCCCTTACCGATTTATCCCCCTTTCCGTTCGGCCGCCAGACTGGCAGAGCGCGATCAGCTGAGCCTGCCATTAACCTTGCAGCAAGGACGTTGGGTGATGGATCTGCGCGCAGCGGAGGGAAAGATGCAGGACAAAAAGCTGTTAATGCTGTGTAATCCTCAGAACCCAGGCGGCACCGTTTATCGTCGGGAGGAACTGGAGGCACAGCTGGCATTTGCCCAACAGCATGATTTACTCGTGTGTTCTGATGAAATTCATTGCGATCTGCTGTTAACGCCGGGCTTGCAGCATATTCCGTTTGCCTCGCTGAGCGATGATGCTGCCCAGCGCAGCGTCACGCTGCTGTCCCCCTCAAAAACTTTTAATATTGCAGGCCTGGGCGCCTCCGTCGCCATCATCCCCAACCCCGAACTGCGCGCGCGTTTTACCGCCGTGCGTCAGGGCATTGTGCCCTCGGTGGATATTCTGGCGCTGGTCGCTGCCGAGGTTGCCTGGCGCGACAATGATGACTGGCTTGATGCACAGCTTGAATATTTGCGGGGTAATCGCGACTGGCTGGTTTCTCAGGTGAATGCGCTGCCCGGGCTCTCAATGACATCCCCCGAAGGCAGCTATCTTGGCTGGATCGATGCCAGCGACTTGCCGGTGGCCAGTCCGGCACTTTACTTCGAAAAGCACGGACTGGGATTCTCACCGGGTCGCGATTTTGGCGATGACCGCTTTGTGCGGATTAATTTCGGTTGCCCGCGCGCCCTGCTGGAAGAAGCGGTCAAACGGCTTCAACGCGCCGTCGAGGCTCTCGCCTAAGACTGCTCACTGGCTACGATTTCTTCCAGGCTCCACGGGTGAAATTTTATCGTGGTTTCTCCATCGGTCACCGCCAGGGTCGGATTAGGCAGACGCTCATTTTCCCCTTTAGGCGAGCTGGTTTTAAAAGAAATACCGGGTTGTGCGAGCGCGTGGTCAGACAGTAGCGCCATCGCACGCATCCCAAGGGTTTCTGGCTCGCCCCTCAATACCACTTCTACATGCTCCCAGCCTTCATGGCGATAACGTTTCTCTCCCGGCCACGGCAGTTCAATCACGTCAATGTGCCAACTGGCAATGACCAGAGGTTGATACAGTTTGAACAGGCAGACAGGACGACCATTAATCATGGCCGCCGAGAACTGCCGCCCCATTTGTGCCAATCCCCGCTGCCAACGTTCGGCGGTGGCGTTTTGGTGACAGCGCACAGCAACGTGATCGACGTGCAGTTCGTCAGCCCTTAACCCCAAACGTTGTGAAAACTTTTGTAACCGTTGTTCAAAGGCGGCCAGATCGTCGCGTAAGTCGTCCAGTTCTGCTGGAAAGGGGGTACTCACTGTTACTTCTCTCCCGATCAAATTTAATTACTTAAGGTTCGTAACTCATTGTCAACGTTGAATCGTAAATGACAAAAGGGTGAGATTCATCTTATTTGGGTGATTATTTTCAGCTAAAGCGAATAAATAACGTTTTTAATTCAGAGTTATCTTCTTTTTAGATCCACTCTTAAGTTGATAAACACCAGTTAATATAATGTTTTTATTGAACATAATTAATACAATAAGATAAGTCTCATTTAATCCCGGACTGATTGCAGCTGCGTCGCCTTTCTTATAAATTTGCATTGATACCATTATAAGGAAAGTTTTTATGACTATGCTCATCGTTGTTGCAACATTGATCGCACTGATGGGATTTGCCCTTGCGCGCCACTGGAAGGTGCGAGAAGACAAAAGTGTTAAAAACGCGCGCCACGCACGCCGTCGCTGACGCCGCCGGGAAACATTTTCGGGCCTGTTTCCCCCGCCTTTATCCAGTTACTGACTCAAGCTGACATTTCACGTATACTTTTTCCCTCATTTTTTCCGTTCTGCCTGATGATAGCTCTTGTCACTCCATCCGGCAGAATGATGATGACAGCTCGCTGCGCTGTCAGCGTGCTTTTCTCAGCATATTTAAGGTAATCCGGTGAATATTCAGGCGCTTCTTTCCGCAAAAGTCAGTCAGGCTATGGTGCTGGCTGGTGCTCCCTCCGATTGTGAACCTCAGGTTCGCCAGTCGGCCAAAGTTCAGTTTGGTGATTATCAGGCAAACGGCATTATGGCCGTTGCTAAAAAACTGGGCCAGGCGCCACGACAACTAGCCGAAACCGTCATTCAACATCTGGACCTTAGCGGTATCGCCAGCAAGGTTGAGATTGCCGGACCGGGTTTCATTAATATCTTTCTCGATCGCAGCTGGCTGGCAGATAACGCCAGAAAAGCACTGCATCATCCGCGACTCGGTGTTAGCACCGTTGAACCCCAAACGGTGGTGGTGGATTACTCTGCGCCGAACGTGGCGAAAGAGATGCACGTCGGTCACGTACGCTCCACCATTATTGGTGATGCGGCCGTGCGCACCCTGGAGTTTCTGGGACATAACGTCATCCGCGCCAACCACGTTGGCGACTGGGGCACGCAGTTCGGTATGCTGATCGCCTTTCTTGAGAAACAGCAAAACGAGAACCACGCCGAAATGGCGCTGGCAGACTTAGAAGGCTTTTACCGTGAAGCCAAGCGCACCTACGATGAAGACCCTGATTTTGCGGAGCGTGCGCGCCGCTATGTGGTGAAGTTACAGGGCGGCGACGAGTACTGCCGTCAGATGTGGAAAAAGCTGGTTGATATCACCATGAGTCAAAACCAGCATATTTATAACCGCCTGAACGTCACCCTCACCCGTAAAGATGTCATGGGCGAAAGCCTTTATAACGATATGCTGCCCGGTATTGTCGCCGACCTGAAAGCAAAAGGCTTAGCGGTCGAAAGCGAAGGTGCAACGGTCGTTTTTCTGGATGAATACCAGAATAAAGAAGGTGAGCCGATGGGCGTCATCATTCAAAAGAAAGACGGCGGCTATCTTTACACCACAACCGATATTGCCTGTGCGAAATACCGTTACGAGACGCTGCACGCCGATCGCGTAATTTATTACATCGATTCGCGCCAGCATCAGCATCTGCAGCAGGCATGGACCATCGTGCGTAAAGCCGGCTATGTACCTGAATCTGTCCCGCTTGAGCATCACGCATTTGGCATGATGCTGGGCAAAGACGGTCGTCCGTTTAAGACCCGCAGTGGCGGTACCATTAAACTTTCCGATCTGCTGGATGAAGCCTATCAGCGTGCTTACACGCTGGTGCGCGAAAAAAACCCGGATATGAGCGAAGACGAAGTGGTTTCGCTCGCGGAAGTGGTGGGCATCAGCGCAGTGAAATATGCTGACCTGTCAAAAAGCCGTACCACGGATTACATCTTTGACTGGGACAACATGCTGGCGTTTGAAGGTAACACCGCGCCCTACATGCAGTACGCTTATACGCGTGTGCTGTCCGTATTCCGCAAAGCGGGCATCGAGGCCGAGACGATTCAGGCAGACATCACCCTGAGCGACGATCGTGAAGCCCTCCTGACAACGCGCCTGCTACAGTTCGAAGAGGTCATCACCCAGGTTGCCCGCGACGGCACGCCGCATGTGATGTGTGCTTACCTCTACGACCTGGCCGGTCTGTTTTCTGGCTTCTACGAACACTGCCCGATTCTGGCGGCAGAGGATGACGCGACCCGCCAGAGCCGCTTGCAGATTGCTGCCCTGACCGCTAAAACCCTGAAGCTGGGGCTGGATACGCTGGGTATCAAAACCGTCGATCGCATGTAATTGCTTTAGGCGCTGAGCCCTCACTCTGACTCAGCGCCTGTCTGTCATCCTGCCCACCTGTCTTATCCCCCGCTGCCTCATGATTTCCTCTGCGCCCCTCTGCATGCCTGTCTTCGCACCTGAAGGTGGTAACGACATAAATCAGCACACTATTGCCTCAAAACAAGACATCGTCATGCCTGGCAGCAGCCCGATAGGCGCAGACAACCTACATCCCCTGTTTATCGGCAAAATCTCATGACGTGATGCCATTCTCAGTACCGAACTCTACTATAAGCCCGCATTTCATCAGGTCTTTACGTGTTTCGAGAAAGGATAATCCATCGATGTTAAGAAAAACATTTGCCGAATTCATCGGTACATTCTGGCTGGTATTGGGGGGTTGCGGGAGCGCCCTCTTCGCCGCGAATTTTCCGCAAACCGGGATAGGTTTTGCTGGCGTGGCTCTGGCTTTTGGCCTCTGCGTGCTGACCATGGCCTTTGCTGTTGGTCATCTCTCAGGCGGGCATTTTAATCCTGCCGTCACTCTGGGGCTGTGGGCCGGTGGCCGCATCGGATATCAGACTATTTTCCCCTATATGATTGGGCAAGTGGCTGGCGGTATCGCCGCGGCGGCTCTGCTGTATCTGATCGCACGGGGCCAGGCTGGTTTTGATGTGGCAGCCAGCGGTTTCGCTGCCAATGGCTTTGCCGAACATTCCCCAGGCGGCTATTCACTGTGCGCAGCCGTGGTGACTGAGCTGGTGCTCAGCGCCTTTTTTCTGATCATCATTCAGGGTGCGACCGATAAACGCGCGCCTGCGGGTTTCGCGCCGGTGGCGATTGGCCTCGCCTTAACGCTTATTCATTTAATCAGCATTCCCGTGACCAATACGTCGGTGAATCCGGCGCGCAGTACGGCGATGGCGGTATTCCAGGGAACCTGGGCGTTACAGCAGTTGTGGGTATTCTGGCTGGTGCCGCTGGTGGGCGGTGTAACTGGCGGGTTGCTCTATCGTTATTTGCTGGCAAGTAAAGACTAATGGATGACGGTGATGACCGAACCTGTGGGTCATCGCCCAGACCGGCAGCGGCAACAGGATCGCACGCTGTCGGTCTGACCTGAGCCGGTTGATGGCCCGACTCAGTGATAATTGACCGTCACTTCGGTGCTGACCACTTTTAGTCCCGGCGGTAAGCTTCCGCTGCCGGCGAAACCAAACACCATGTGCAACGTTTCACCTGCGGCAACCCCGGTAAGACCGCGCGTCCCACCATTTGCCCCCTCCAGATCGGTACAACGCTGCTCAGCACAAAGCCGAACCTGCAGGCCTGACGGCGCAGGCTGGGTAAACTGATAGCGCCAGTTCACGAGGCTGATTGCCCCTTTGACCTCTCCCGGCGGCGTCAACGGCTGGGAGGATTGCCAGCTCCCGCGATTGACCAGCAATGGCCCTGCGGCGCTGGCACTCCATGCGCCATCGGCGGCCTGAGCAAACATCGGCAGCAGTAGCGCAAACAGCATCATCGATCTCATTGTTTGCCTCCGATGGTAGCGGTCATTCGAATCTGGCGATTATCGCTTAATTCCATATTTGACAGCACCACCAGCTGCGGCATGTTACGGCGCAGGAAGCGGGCCAGTAAGGCACGCAATGGATGATTCACCAGTAATACCGGCGGTGCGCCCATCATCTCCTGACGCTGCAATGCTTCTTGCGTCTGCGCTAACAGGCGGTCAGCAAGCCCCGGCTCCAGTCCGCCACCGCCCTGCAGGGCCTGCAGCAACAGGCGCTCCAGTGTGGCATCCAGTCCAATCACCTGAACTTCACCGTTACCCGGGAACCACTGCTGGGTAATTGCCCGACCCAATGCCACGCGTACCACGCTGGTTAATTCCTGCGGATCGCTTTGTACCGGGGCGTGCTCCGCCAGGGTTTCAATAATGGTGCGCATATCGCGAATTGAGACACGCTCTACCAGCAGGTTTTGCAGAACTTTATGCAGGGTGGTCAGATTGATAACGCCCGGCACCAAATCTTCGGTCAGTTTAGGCATCTCTGAAGAGACGCGGTCCAGCAGTTGCTGTGCTTCCTGACGACCAAACAGCTCGCTGGCATACTGACCAATGAGATGATTAAGGTGGGTTGCCACCACGGTACTGGCTTCCACCACGGTAAAGCCCTGAATCTGCGCCTGTTCTTTCAGCGCGCCATCAATCCAGACGGCGGCAAGGCCAAAGGCCGGGTCCACCGTGGCTTCACCCGGTAAGGTCCCTGCGGCGGTGCCTGGGTTGATCGCCATCCAACGTCCCGGATAGGCATCACCACTGCCAATTTCCACGCCTTTCATCAGAATACGATAGCGGGCTGGTGGCAATTCCATGTTGTCGCGGATATGCACCACAGGAGGCAGGAACCCGACGTCCTGCGCCACCTTTTTACGAATGCTGCGGATACGACCGAGCAGTTCGCCGTTTTGGTTATGATCGACCATCGGAATCAGGCGGTAGCCCACTTCCATGCCCAGCGTATCTTCCAGTTGGACATCGGTCCAGGAGGCTTCAGCCGATGCCGGTGTGTCCATGGATTTGGTGAGGCTGCCCGGCGATTCGATATTCGTTTTAGGCTGCATTTCACGGCCACGTAACCACCATGCCAGGCCCAGCAATGCGGCGGTAAACAGCAGGAAAACAAAGTTTGGCATGCCCGGCACTAAGCCCAGCAAACCAATCACCCCGCCACTCAGCATCAACACGCGGGGATCTTTGAACAGCTGCCCCACCATCTGCTCACCCACGTCCTGGTCAGTCGCTACGCGGGTAACAATCACACCGGCCGCCGTGGAGATAACCAGCGCCGGGATCTGGGCAACCAGGCCGTCACCGATGGTCAGCAACGTATAAGTCTCTGCCGCCTGTCCTGCGGCCATCCCGTGCTGAACGATACCGACCAACAGTCCACCGATCACGTTGATTACCATGATCATAATGCCCGCGATGGCATCACCACGCACAAACTTACTGGCACCGTCCATTGAGCCGTAAAAGTCGGCTTCCTGGGTGACTTCGGCACGGCGGCGTTTCGCCTCATCTTCACCAATCAACCCCGCATTCAGGTCGGCGTCGATGGCCATCTGTTTACCGGGCATCCCATCAAGCACAAAACGTGCGCCCACTTCAGCGATACGGCCAGCACCTTTGGTGATAACCATAAAGTTGATAATCACCAGGATGATAAACACCACAATACCGATGGCAAAATTGCCCCCGACCAGAAAGTGGCCAAAGGCTTCAACCACCCGTCCGGCTGCGGCCGCACCCGTGTGACCTTCCAGCAAAATGATACGGGTTGAGGCGACGTTCAGCGCCAGGCGCAGTAAGGTCGAAAACAGCAAAATGGTCGGGAACGCGGCAAATTCCAGCGTCCGCTGGGTAAACATCGCGACCAGCAGCACCATAATCGACAAGGCAATGTTGAAGGTGAACAACAGATCCAGGATGAATGGTGGTAACGGCAGGACCATCATCGACAAAATCATGATGATCAGGACCGGACCAGCAAGCACCTGCCACTGCATGTCTTTGAAGTTGCCCGGTAGGCGTAGTTTAGCGGCCAGATTAGCCATCGTTTTTGTTCTCTCCTGCAAAGTCCATCTCTGCCGGGACCGGCAGGTCTTTAGGTTTTACGGGTATCAGGCCGCCTTCGCGCTTCCAGCGACGTAGCTGCCAGACCCAGGCCAGCACTTCTGCCACAGCGCCATACAGCGCGCCCGGAATGTGTTGTCCAATTTCAGTATGTCGGTACAGCGCACGCGCCAGCGGCGGTGCTTCCAGAACCGGGATACGGTGTTCCGCGCCCAGTTCACGAATGCGTAAGGCAATATCCCCTGCGCCCTTGGCGATGACCTTCGGTGCACTCATCTTTTTCTCGTTATATTGCAGAGCAACCGAATAGTGCGTCGGGTTAGTGACGATCACATCCGCTTTGGGGACATCGGCCATCATGCGACGCCGGGCTGCGGCACGCATTTGTTGACGGATGCGTCCTTTAACATGCGGATCACCCTCTTGCTGCTTGTGCTCATCGCGAATTTCCTGACGCGACATGCGCAGCTTTTTAAAGTGACTGTACAGCTGCCAGAAAACGTCATAGCCCACCATGGGGATCAACCCGAGCATGACCAGCGAACAGCAAATGGCAATCATATCCATGCCGTGAATCAGTGCTGTTGTAGGTGACTCGGCAATCAGACGCAGCATATCCGGCCAGTGCGTCCAGATGTACCAGCCTGCCACACAGCCAACCAGGATGGTTTTCAGTATCCCTTTAAACAGTTCGGTCCATGCCTGCGCCGCAAACATACGTTTAAAGCCCGTCAGCGGATTAAGCTTGCCGAAATCCACTTTGATGGATTTACCGCTAATCACTACGCCGCCCAGTAGCATCGGCGAGGCGATGGCGACCAGAACCAGTCCACCCAGTAACGGCAACAGTGCGCCAAGAGCCTGCATAATCAGATTGCCGACATGGGCAATAATGATTTTGTCATCGGTGACCATGCCGTGGTCAAAACGTAACCCGGTTGACACCATGGCACCCAGTCGGTGAGCCATCATGGTGCCGCCAATCCATAAAATCATGATGCCGGCTAACAGCATCAGCAATGAGGTCAGTTCGCGCGAACGCGGAATCTGGCCTTCTTCACGTGCTTTTTCAAGTCGGTGGGCCGTGGGCGATTCTGTTTTGTCTTCGTCGCTATTTTCTGACACCACACACCTCGGTTGGCAGGAATTCTGAGCATAGAATGCCAAATTTGGGTTTGGTTAAAGCGTGGATAAAACGTGAAAAACACGCGCTCTTTCACGGATGGCAAAAGAGAAAAGAGAAGTGGCCTGTCAGAAACAGGCCATCTTGAAGAAGGGGGCGATGGCGACCCGGTAGTGGGTCAGCCATCGCCAGACAGGCTGGCGGTTAAAAGCCCAGGCTATCCAACAGGTCATCAACCTGGTCCTGGTTAGCCACAACGCCTGGCGCAGCAGAGTTTACCTGCGGGCCATTGAGCAGCGTGGTGCCAACCTGACGTTTCTCGGCGCTCACTTCTGGCATGTTTTCCAGCAGCACCATTAACAACTGGCGCTCGATTTCCTGGATCACATCCATCATGCGCTTGATAACCTGACCGGTAAGGTCCTGGAAATCCTGCGCCATCATGATGTCGAGCAACTGCTTGTTAGTAAAAGAGGTGTGCTCAGGCACTTCCCCTAAATACTCACGCGTATCCGTCACCAGTTCGCGCGCGTCGGCAAGTTCAATTGGATTTTCAAACCACGCATCCCAGCGTCCTTTCAGCGCTACAGCTCCCGCTTCCATTTTATCCTGGTGCGGTTGCGCAGCTTCGACGCTGTTCAGCGCCCGGTCGGCCGCCTGGGCGGTCTTTTGCACTACATAGTCCAGACGGTCGCGGGCGTCAGGAATGGCTTCAGCAGCTTCTGCAATGGCCTGATCCAGCCCCAGCTCACGCAGGCTTTCACGCAGCATGCGGGTCAGTGAACCGATGCGGGAAATAATATCATGTGCCGCGGCTTGCTCAGCTGATTTCGGAAGGTCGCTCATCACATCTCCTTACATACCCAGTTTTTCAAAAATTTTGCCCAGCTTTTCTTCAAGCGTGGCGGCCGTAAACGGCTTAACTACGTAGCCGCTTGCACCCGCCTGAGCGGCAGCAATAATGTTTTCTTTCTTCGCTTCCGCCGTCACCATAAGTACTGGCAGACTCGCCATGGCAGCATCGGCACGAATAGTCTGCAGCAGTTGCAGGCCATCCATATTCGGCATGTTCCAGTCAGAGATCACGAAATCGAAACCACCTGCCTTGAGTTTGCCTAACGCATCAACGCCGTCTTCTGCTTCTTCTACGTTATTGAAGCCCAGCTCTTTCAGCAGGTTACGCACAATACGACGCATCGTATTGAAGTCGTCCACTACCAAAAAGCGCATGTTTTTATCAGCCATATCTACTCCTGTGTTATCTCGCCCGGCAGGACGGGCCTGTTATATACGCAATGCCTGTCCGGCGCTAATTTTCGCCAGCATATGCTGGCTGATGTTGCTTAAATCCACTACTTCGCTCACGCCACCGCTGGCTATCGCCTCGCGTGGCATGCCAAAAACGACACAACTTGCTTCATTTTGTGCGATGGTCCAGGCGCCGGCACGATGCATTTCCAGCATGCCTGCAGCCCCATCGTTACCCATACCGGTCAGGATGACGCCGACGGCATTACGCCCTGCGTTGATCGCAACCGATTTAAATAAGACATCGACGGAAGGTTTATGCCGGTTGACCGGCGGACCTTCATTCAGTTTCACCACGTAGTTGGCACCGCTACGGCCCAGTTCCATATGCATCGCGCCGGGCGCAATGTAGGCATGGCCTGGCAGAATACGCTCGCCGTCTTCCGCTTCCTTCACCGTGATCTGGCACAGCTTATTCAGCCGTTCAGCAAAGGAACGGGTAAAACCTGGCGGCATATGTTGTGTAATCAGCAGCGCCGGGCTGGTCGCGGGTAACGGTTGCAAAACGTGACGAATCGCTTCTGTGCCCCCGGTTGATGAACCAATGGCAATCAACTTCTCACTACTCAGCAACGGGCCGGCTTTCAACGTGAGCGGTGCAGGCATCACGTTACGCACATGCAGACGTGCCCGGGCAGCGGCGCGAATTTTGTCACCAATCATCTGGCTGTAGGCCAGCATACCTTCACGAATACCCAGTTGCGGCTTGGTGACGAAATCAATGGCGCCTAACTCCAGCGCACGCAACGTGATTTCTGAGCCCTGTCCGGTCAGTGATGACACCATGACGACGGGCATCGGCCGTAAACGCATCAGTTTTTCAAGAAAATCCAGGCCATCCATGCGCGGCATTTCCACATCCAGCGTTAACACCTGCGGATTAAACTGTTTAATTAAATCGCGTGCCACTAATGGATCGGGGGCAGTCGCCACCATTTCCATATCAGGATGACTGTTGATGATTTCGGTCATCAGTTGCCGCATCAGCGCAGAGTCATCTACGCACATCACGGTAATTTTGCTCATCATCTTTCCTTCGTCAGTCCATACACGGTTTGCCCACGCAGCCAAAACTCTTTACTAATCTGGCTGAAGTTCTCTGAGTGTCCGGCGAACAGGATGCCGCCAGGCTTAAGCAGTGGAACAAAACGACGTAGAATTTTTTCTTGTGTTTCTTTATCGAAATAGATCATTACGTTGCGGCAAAAAATCGCATCGAAAGGTCCGGGTAAGGCCCAGTCGTTTGCCAGCAAATTAAGTTGGCTGTAGTTCACCATGTTCGCCAGTTCGGAACGTACACGAACCATGCCAGCATGCGGACCCGTGCCACGTAAAAAGAAACGCTGTAACTGTGCAGGCGACAGCGTGCGCAGCTCTTCCTGGCGGTAAACGCCCGCCACGGCTTTCTCCAACACCTGGGTATCGATATCACTGGCGTGAACCTGGAATTTACCCGGTCCCGCGCCCAATGTTTCTGCCAGCGTAATCGCGATAGAGTAAGGTTCTTCGCCGGTTGAGGCAGCCGTACTCCAGACGCTAAAATTACCCTGACGTTTACGTGCATGTTCCGCCAGAATTGGAAAATGATGCGCCTCACGGAAAAAAGCCGTCAGGTTGGTGGTTAACGCATTAATAAACGCCTGCCACTCTGCACTGTTCTGATCATTCTCTAGCAGCGCCAGGTAGCGACCAAAGTCATCAATATTCAGCGTGCGCAGACGACGAACCAGACGGTTGTAAACCATCTCGCGCTTATGATCGGCCAGCACGATACCCGCACGCTGATAAATGAGCTGGCTGATACGGCGAAAATGGGTATCGGAGAGGGGCAGGCGCTGTACCATTTGTGACAGCAGCGTGGTCGCCTCCGGTTGATCTAATAACGTCGATTTCTTCATCTTTGCACCTGGCCTGAACTAAACCTGTTGAACATCTGCTGCTACGCCCAACCGCACATCAGCGGTTGGGCCATCCAGGCAATTAGAAGGTTTCCCAGTTCTCATCACCACGTGGTGATGGCTGGCGAATACCTTCTGACGGACTTTCTAAACGTAAATTTTTTACCGCCGTAGTCTTGTTAACGGCCTGCGTGACAATTTCTTTACCAATATTGAAGACAGAAACCGCTTGTTTTAAGTTACTGGCCTGATCTTCCAGTGCAGCCGCGGCTGCAGCAGACTCTTCAACCAGGGAAGCATTCTGTTGTGTCACGCGATCCATCTCCGTCACCGCCTGGCCAACCTGGTCAATGCCACGGCTTTGCTCGTCGGATGCAGAGGCAATTTCACCCATGATGTCGGTAACGCGCGTCACCGCGCTGACGATTTCACTCATGGTGTCGCCCGCGCTTTCGACCAGGACTGAGCCGGTGTTAACCCGACCAACAGAATCTTCAATCAGCCCTTTAATCTCTTTGGCCGCCTGCGCACTGCGCTGGGCCAGGTTACGCACTTCACCCGCGACGACAGCAAAGCCACGGCCCTGTTCGCCTGCGCGCGCGGCTTCAACGGCGGCGTTAAGCGCCAGAATATTGGTCTGGAAAGCGATACCATCGATCACGCTGATAATGTCGGCAATTTTGCGCGAACTTCCGGCAATCTCTTTCATGGTTGTCACCACGCCATCCACGACTTTGCCGCCCTGCTGTGCGGTTTCAGAGGCGTTAAGCGCCAGCTTTGAAGCCTGACGGGCGTTTTCCGCATTTTGCTTCACGGTCGCGGTGAGCTGCTCCATGCTGGCCGCCGTTTGCTCCAGCGACGCCGCCTGCTGTTCCGTTCGGGACGAGAGATCGTTATTGCCAACAGCAATTTCGCTGGCACCGGTATAAATCGCATCAGCGCCGTCACGTACGGTGCCGACAGTTCGCACCAGCGCCTGTTGCATGTCTTGCAGGGAGGTCAGTAAATCGCCAATTTCGTTACGCACCGAAATATGAATCGGCTGCGTCAGATCGCCGTTCGCGATACATTGAATGTGTTCGATGCTTTGTTTAAGCGGGCGAATAAGCAGGCTTCGCATCAGGTTCCATACCAGCACGATCACTAACAGCGTGACCGCCAGCGTACCGATCACCAGCATAATCATGCTCTGATAGGCGGCATCATTGGCATCCACACCCTGTTGGCTCAGCTTAAGGTTATAATTGAGCCAGTCATCGTAGTCTTTCTGGAATTTGTCCTGATAGCTCTGCGTCGGCTGATCAACAAATCCCTTAAAGTTACCGTTGCCCAGAAACACAATCAGTTCAGCGAGCCCGTCATGGAACTGCTTATAGTTCGCCTGCAGCGTCAGCACGTTAGCTGCGCTTTTGCCTTTCTCAGAAAGATTCGCGTTGAACAAGGCATAGCCTTCCTCGGCGCGCTTTAATTCGCTATCTGCCAGCGCCACTAATTCTTTTACCGTGGCACCTGAACCCGCCATTTGTCCGTCCTGTAAATAACGAATTCCGGCGCGGTTTAAGGTATTTCGCGCCTGAACCAGTGCCACCCAGGAGGTGCCCATGGCGCGTTGAAGAGTACTCAGACGTTGGTTATAGGCAAAGTTTTCTTTATCTTCCGTCACCGTCTTGTAAAACACACCACCTGAAAAAATTTGCAGTAATGCGAACAGTGCCAATACACATAGAAGACCGGAGACAACACGTACTCGACTAAACATAGAAACCTCATTCATTAGCAATTCGATTCTGTTTATCGGCCCGGACGTGCGGAACTTTACGGCCAGCGTGAAGAGAGGTTCACGCTGGCCGTAAAAAGTGTTGGAAAACTTATAAGCGGGAAATTTTAAATACGGCCACGGCCTGTGACAGTGAGCTGGCCTGTTGCTCCAGCGCAGCGGCGGCGGCGGCGGACTCTTCAACCAGTGAGGCGTTCTGTTGCGTCACGCGATCCATTTCCGTTACGGCCTGACCTACCTGGTCGATGCCGCGACTTTGTTCGTCAGAAGCAGACGCAATCTCGCCCATGATGTCGGTGACGCGCGTTACAGCGCCAACGATGTTATTCATGGTGCTGCCTGCGCTTTCAACCTGGAGCGAACCGCTGTCAACGCGCGCGACGGAGTCTTCGATCAAGCCTTTAATTTCTTTAGCGGCCTGGGCACTGCGCTGCGCCAGATTGCGCACTTCACCCGCCACGACGGCAAAGCCACGGCCCTGCTCACCTGCACGTGCCGCTTCGACGGCGGCGTTAAGCGCCAGAATGTTGGTCTGGAAAGCAATGCCATCGATCACGCTAATGATGTCAGCAATTTTCTTCGAACTGCCGGCAATCTCTTTCATGGTGGTTACAACACCGTCCACCACCTTGCCGCCCTGCAGCGCAGTTTCCGATGCCGTTTGCGCCAGCTGAGAAGCCTGGCGGGCATTATCCGCATTCTGTTTCACCGTCGCGGTTAACTGCTCCATGCTGGCAGCGGTTTGTTCAAGCGATGCTGCCTGCTCTTCCGTACGGGCAGAAAGATCGTTGTTTCCAGCGGCGATTTCGCTGGCACCGGTGAAAATGGCATCACATCCGCTGCGCACCTCACCCACCGTGGAAACCAGAGAGCGTTGCATCTCATGAATGCCCTCTGCCAGCTGACTCATCTCATTGCGGCCTTCCACCAGAATGGGTTGTGTCAGGTCGCCAGAGGCGATGGTCCGAATATCCACCAGCAGACGTTGCAGAGGATGGATAAGAAGCTGGCGCAGCCCAAACCAACAGCCCATGATGACAACGATAACCAGTACGCCAACCATGCCAAGCAGCCACATCATCTGGGTAAAGGCCTGCTGGTTCTGCTCTGCCCCGTGCGCAGACAGTTCACTCTGCTTCATGCGCCATGTTGAATAGGTGGCCTGCATCGCCTGCTGCTTCTGCTCAATGTTTTGTTTAAACATGCCTTCCAGGTCTTTCGCTTTCAGGCTGGCGATCATGCCGCGCAGTCCGGTCAGGTAGGCGGCAAAATTGTGTTGCAGCTGATCGCGCAATTCGGTATCGGCCCCTGGCGTTTCAGGAATGGCGTTAAACTCCGTCAGGAACTGTTCACCTTTGTTAGCCTCGCTGATGGCTTTATCTGTCAGGCTCTCCAGTTGACCGCCATTCATCTGTGTCGCCAGGCTGGTTTGTAAGCGCAACATGGCGCGGTTGAGGGTGGTACGTGACTGATTCAGCGCCATATAAGCATCGGTCATCGCCGCAACATTTCGGGTGGAAATTTGCGACAGGGCAAAGGCCTCTTTATCTTTGTGCAGCGCTGACCAGAACAGACTGCCCGATAGCAGCTGCATGGCACCGAAAAGCATCAGTACCGCAATAAGACTGGTCACCACTTTTATTCGTTTTAACATCGTTTTCCCCGAGCGTAATAAGTAAAGTGCAGGGGCTGTATCGGCGGGAAGATGAGATGTTTTAGTGAAGTTCGAGGAAAAAGCAGCGTTTAAGGCTTTTGTAATTATTGATATCAGTTAATTGTGTTATTTAGCGGGAACGATCACAGACAACGCGAGAAGAATTAACATATTGCGAACACTGTTAACGCTTTTGAAGCAGGCGAGAATGCAGAAAGCTATGGAGATCAACACGGGCCAGCGTTCACTGACCCGTGAAGAAAGATTAGGCAGTACGCAGGTTGTCTACCAGCGCCATCTCTTCGCTGCTCAGCAGCTTCTCGATGTCAACCAGAATCAACATGCGGTCGCCCAGTGCACCCAGACCGGTCAGGTACTCGGTGGACATTGTCACCGCAAACTCTGGTGAAGGACGGATCTGTTCCTGCGTCAACGACAGGACATCAGAAACACCATCAACCACGATACCGACTACGCGGTTTTCCAGATTAAGGACGATTACGACCGTATTCTCATTGTACTCAACATCGGCCTGTGCAAACTTCACACGCAAATCGATGATGGGCACGATAACGCCACGCAGGTTGGTCACGCCGCGAATAAAGTCAGGCGTGTTAGCAATGCGGGTTACCTGATCGTAGCCGCGAATTTCCTGAACCTTAAGAATATCGATGCCGTACTCTTCATCACCCAGCGTGAACACCAGGAATTCCTGACCAACAGTTTCGCCAGCAATTTTTGTCACGGTTGCCATTCCACTCATGTTATTTACCTTTTCGTTATCAATCAGGCGGCAGCGCCGGCCACACGTTTTTCACGGTTAAGTGATTGCAACGCCGAAACGTCAACAATCAACGCCACGCTGCCATCGCCGAGGATGGTGGCGGCTGAAATACCTGGTACTTTGCGATAGTTGCTTTCCAGGTTTTTAACGACAACCTGATGCTGACCGATTAACTGGTCTACCAGCAGCGCGTAACGCTTGCCCGCGCTTTGCAGAATCACCACGATGCCTTGCGTCGCTTCTGTTTTGGCCTCTTTCACATCAAAGACGTTCCACAGCTCAACCAGCGGCAGATATTCACCACGGACTTCCAGGACACACTCGCCACCCGCCAGCGGTTTTAACTCTTCTGCGCGAGGCTGTAATGATTCCATCACCGCGTTCAGCGGCAGAATGAAGACCTCATCGGCTACGCGCACTGACATACCATCCAGAATGGCCAGCGTCAGCGGCAGCAGGATACGGATCGTGGTGCCTTTACCTTGTTTAGAGGCAATTTCAACGTGACCACCCATTTCCTGGATGTTCCGTTTCACCACATCCATGCCCACACCACGACCAGACACATCGGTTACCTGTTCTGCGGTGGAGAAGCCTGGGGCGAAAATCAACATGCCAACTTCTTCGTCGCTCATGTTTTCGTGAACCGGCAAGCCGGATGTGAGCGCTTTAGCAAGAATACGTTCACGGTTAAGGCCCGCACCGTCATCTGACACTTCAATACAGATGTTGCCGCCCTGATGTTCTGCCGACAGCGTCAGGTTGCCCGTTGCCACTTTTCCTGCGGCAATACGCTTGTCCGGCGACTCAATACCGTGGTCAAGACTGTTACGCACCAGATGCGTTAACGGATCGATGATACGTTCGATCAGGCTCTTATCCAGTTCGGTAGAACTGCCGAGTAAGGTCAGCTCGACTTCTTTGCCCAGTTTGCTGGCCAAATCGCGAACCAGACGCGGGAAGCGGCTGAACACATATTCCATCGGCATCATACGAATCGACATCACCGACTCTTGCAGGTCGCGTGCATTACGCTCCAACTGCCCCATGCTGTTCAGCAGTTCGCCATGGGCCACCGGGTCCAGCTCACCTGAACGCTGCGCCAGCATAGACTGGGTAATCACCAGTTCGCCCACCAGGTTAATCAACTGATCGACCTTTTCTACGGCAACACGGATGCTGCTTGATTCGCTGGTCTTGGCCGGTGCGGCAACACGTTTGCTTTCGCGCTTGACGGCAGCAACTGGCAATTCGGTGACGGTGGCGGTCTGCACTTCTGCAACCTCAGGCTCAGCATCGCTTTCCGCCGCTGCAGCAGCGTCGGCGTCTGCGCTCGGGAAGCGAATCTGTGCTTCATCAATCACAAAGCAGAGTACGGCAACAATATCGTCTTTACCGACGCCAGTGATGTGGCACTCAAGAGACGTCGAGCCTTTCTTGACGTCGCTGAGCGTGCCGAGGTTACCCAGTTCTTCCAGCATCAGGTCGATGTCTTTTTCTTTCAGATCGACCAGCTGCAGGTGGACGCTGTCTGCGCCCGCTTTCGCTGAGTCTGCCTGACTTACTGGCACATCAAGTGAAACCACAACCGGTGCTGCAACCGGCAGACCTTTAGCCTCTAACGCCAGTTGGCGTAATGCTTCACAGATATACTTGAAGCTTTCCGCGTTAGGCTCTTGCGCGGTTTTATAAGCATCTAGCTGTTCCTGCATAATGTCTTTAGTTTCCAAAAACAGATTGATGATGTCGGTGCTGAGCTGCATCTCGCCGCGACGAGCACCATCCAGAATGTTTTCCAGGATATGGGTTGTTTCCTGTAAAACCGTAAAACCAAAGGTTCCGGCTCCGCCTTTAATGGAATGGGCGGCGCGGAAGATGGCGTTAAGCTGCTCAGAATCTGGCTCCTGGGGATCGAGTCCCAACAGGTGTTGCTCCATATCCGCTAACAGCTCATCGGCTTCATCAAAAAACGTCTGGTAAAAATCGCTGATGTCCATGCTCACGGGAATCACCTCTGCTGTGAGGGGGCTGCTGTAGTCACCGCACCCGCCGATGACGCTGGCGGCGCGGAGGTTATTTTACCCGCACCAGCCGATGACGCTGGCGGTGCAGAGGTTACTGTTATCACCGCACTCGTCGACGAAGCTGACGGTGCAGGAGATACTGTGGTTACCGCACCAGTCGAAGACGCTGGTTGTGCGGATGTTGCTGTTTTCACCGCACCCGTCGAAGACGCTGGCTGCGTGGAAGTTCCTGTTTTCACCGCACCGCTCGATGATGATGGCGACGTCGATGTGGCTGGTTTAGCCGCACCCGCGGATGGGGCAGCGGATGAAGGTGCAGACGTCACGTTGTCTACCGCATTCCCTATTGAAGCTGAGGGTGCGGTCACCTTTTCAATGGCTGCCGGATCGCTGACCTGAACGGCGTCACTTTCAGCGTTCTCTTTTTCAATCGCTGCTTCGGTATCATGGTTCAAGACCAGCAGACTAATACGGCGGTTTACGGCATCATCACCACCGCGGTTTTTCAGTTTCATCGTGTCAGCCATGCCGACGACACGAAGAATTTTTCCGCCATCCAGGCCACCAATCACCAGCTCACGACGGGAAGCATTGGCACGGTCAGCCGACAGCTCCCAGTTACTGTAGCCTTTATCGCCCCTGGCATACTGAATGTCATCCGTGTGCCCCGCGATACTGATTCGGTTGGGGATATCATTCAAAACCGGTGCAATCGCACGCAAAATATCGCGCATATAAGGTTCAACTTCAGCACTGCCGGTTTTGAACATTGGGCGATTCTGACTATCGATAATCTGAATACGCAGCCCTTCTTCCACCATATTGATGATCAAATGCGGTCGCAGTGCTTTCAGGCGTGGGTCGGCTTCAATCAGCTGGTCGAGCTTTTCACGCAACCGGTTGAGGCGAATCTCATCCAGCTTGCGTTTCTGCGCATCCATATCCACAACCTTTTTAACTTCGCCATCCTTCTTGGTCGCATCATCACCGCCGCCGGGAATAGGACTGCTGCTATCGCTGCTTCGCTGTCCACCCGTCAGCGCCACTTTTAATGGCGTCTGAAAATATTCTGCTATCTGGATCAACTGCTGTGGACTGGCGATCGACAGCAGCCACATCACCATAAAAAATGCCATCATCGCCGTCATAAAGTCGGCATAGGCAATTTTCCATGAGCCATGTCCTCCTTCATGTTTTTTATGTTTGCGCTTTCTAATCAGCACAATTGGGCGATTGCCATGTTTCATGAGGTCTGATCCGAAGTCTGTTTAGCCGGGTTCTTCGCGTTGCGAACGTGCTCTTCCAGTTCGCTGAACGAAGGACGTTCGGCTGAGTAAAGCGTTTTACGACCAAACTCGACGGCGATTTGCGGTGCGTAGCCATTCAGGCTGGACAGCAATGTCACTTTGACGCACTGCATCATTTTGGTCGTTTCGGCACATTTCTGACGTAATACTGACGCCAGAGGCGAAACAAAACCGTATGCCAGCAAAATCCCGAGGAAGGTTCCCACCATCGCATGTGCAACCAGCGCGCCTAACTCTGCAGCTGGGCGGTCGGCGGATGCCAGGGCATGTACCACACCCATTACCGCTGCGACGATACCGAAGGCTGGCAGGCCATCGCCTACTGCTGAGATACTTTGCGCAGGCACTTCACACTCGTGTTCGTAGGTTTCAATCTCTTCATCCATCAATGCTTCAATCTCAAACGCATTCATGTTGCCGCTGACCATCAGGCGTAAATAATCAGTGATGAAATCTACTAACTGTTTATCGGCTAAGATGCGGGGATAATTAGCAAAAATTTCGCTCTGCGCAGGATCTTCAATATCGCGCTCCAGCGATAACATGCCTTGCTGGCGAGATTTCGCCATTAGCCTGTAAAGCAGGGCCATTAAATCCATGTACACCGCTTTATTGTATTTGGACCCGCGAAACAGCATCGGCAGGGCTTTCAGCGTCTTTTTAATCGCCTTACCGTTGTTCCCCACCAGAAAAGCACCCAGACCCGCACCGGCGATCATCAACAGTTCAGCAGGTTGGTACAGCGCGCCAAGATGGCCGCCTACTAAAGCGTATCCGCCCAACACGGAACCTAATACAACGATGTAACCTATAATTATCAGCACAAAAAATCCTTACGTCCGTAACGTGTTGGTCGACGTTAAGCCAGAGACCCAGGTGATATTCACCACATGGAGGCAAAAAAAAAGCAGCGGGATTAACCGCTGCTGGATGACTTCCACATTGCGAACAAATTTAAACGGCTTGTTTAACCTGTTCATCCAGCAGTTGTGGAAAGATATCGGCAGTATCTGCAGAAAGTTTACGTCTTTTTACGGCACGTGATGGCGGCTGGCACAGGCTGCAAACAAAACTGCCAATGGGCTGATGTGCATGATTAATAAAGCTACCATTGCAGCTTTTGCAGTCAGATAATTCCAGCATACCGCTTTCAACGAATCGCACCAGGGTCCAGGCGCGTGTCAGCGCCAACAGCGGGCCCTCGTCCGATTGCGGGCACTGCTCAAGATAGAGACGATAAGCTTTAATTACCGCATCAATACCTTTGCTCAAACCGGTCTTCAGTAAGAAAGTCCAGGCGTTACAGAACATGGAAGAGTGAATATTCTGTTCCCACGTCATGAACCAGTCAGTAGAGAAAGGCAACATGCCTTTTGGTGGCGGACTACCACGCAACTCTTTATACAGTTTAATCAGGCGACCGCGGCTAAGCTGGGTTTCACTTTCCAGCATTTGTAAGCGCGCACCCAATGTGATCAACTCCATCGCGAGCTGAATATCACGTGCTTCCTGAACAATACTTTTTTCACCCATTATACCGCCCTCTTTTTAGTAGGCGCGGCGTCTTTAGACGCGCTGCGTAGTAAACGGCTGGATAACAGAATCCCGGTGTGGATTTGTTGTAAATCATCCACGCGTGATTCCTGCGTCAGGCGATTAATAACGGTGCTATCGGTAAAACGAAACTGACACACAAGTTGATTGGTCTCAGCTAATTTTACCATTTCAGGTAAGGTTAATTCAGACAATGCGTCTGCCATCTTTTCATCAATCCCGAGGCGAAACATTGCCGAAGCTTTTTCCTGGTTAATTAATCGCTGCGCGAGCAGTAAATATGACAAGTTGATATCGTAAATATGTTTTAGTAATTCAGATGTACCCATTTTTCCATCCTGAGAGACGCGACGTAACTTACCGCAGATAACTTCTCTGCGTATCGAGCTGCTGGTTGGTAAATCTAAAGATGGCAAAATAATTAATCATAAACAGCCAATGGTTCTGAGCACTGCTTCTTTTTGTGACCCTTTTACGTCCGGGTCAGAAGTCATTTTTCAGTCCACTTTATTCTTAAGTCGTTAACCTTCTTCCGTGAGGTCTTTTCACATTTTTTAAGACTAATCCGAAAACAAGGCAAATCTATATCGTCTGATCCTCACATACAACGACAGTTAGGTTAAATTTTAGATAAAGTGTGACGCAGGTCACACTTTTGCCCCTATTTTCTTCAGAAATACTTTATGATCACACTTTGAATGGCTAATTTTTGAACAAATCCGTGTTTTTTTTGTAGGGATTTGTCCTGACAAGGACTTAATTGGCAACAAAACCATGACGGAATTGAAACAGGGTGGTTGAGCTCACGTTTATGTTCGCGAATGCAATTTGCGCCCTATTTAGAACCAGCCAAAACCATAAAACTAGTGTAATACTCTGTCACCAGAAACAATTATTCGCATTCAAATTAGACAGTTAGACGTTTACTGGCCCCTGAAGACAACCAGTAATGAAAGGCAGCTCAGAAGGATTACGCGCTTTCTGACAATCCGGTATAAAGGCCGACAGCAAGGTGTTTAGGAGGCGATCGTCGATGTAACAAGGAGTTACATTAAGAACGTGAATGAATTGCAGGCAGGATACTTTTGTGCACTTAGACTATCGGCAGAATTGAAGAGAACTTTAGCTTAACCAGGTAAAAATAGTGTTTTGCCATTTTTGTTACTCATCCTGAGGTCAGGATGGCGTCATACCGTACAGCCGCAGGTCAGGTGAGGCTTTGCGTTAAGGATAACCTATTAGAAACCTGAGTCATGGGACTGGCGAGGCCAGACGCGTTTTGTGGGGGTGAGAAAGGGTTTTGCGAGGTAAGGGATAAGTACGGCAAACAGCAAGCCATCCGTGGCTTGCTGAGGCATCAGGCGAGTTTAGGAAAGGTTGCCACTTTATTCGCTATTCCATGATCTGCGCTACGTGGCGCAATCTTTTCCAGATCGCGTAAGAAGCTTTCACGCCAGGCGGTGATATCGTTTTTGCGTAATACCGCCATCATGTCGTTATAGCGTGAAATCCTTTCTGTACGGGGCATGGTAATGGCCTTATCCAGCGCTGCGGCCACTTCATCCCGGTCATAAGGATTCACTATCAATGCCGAGGTCAGCTCATTAGCTGCACCGGCAAAACGGGACAGCACCAGTACGCCTGGGTCATCCGGGTCCTGCGCCGCAACATACTCTTTCGCCACCAGGTTCATGCCATCACGCAGCGGTGTGACCAAACCGACGTCGGTTAGGCGGAAGATTTTCATCAGCAAGCGACGATCAAAGTGCTGGTTGAGGTAATAGAGTGGTGTCCAGCCCAGCGTACCGTATTTACCGTTGATGCGCCCTGCTTCGGTTTCAAGCTGATGGCGGATGTCCTGGTAAGCCTGCACATCACCACGTGACGTTGGCGCGATCTGCGAGTAGCGGATTTTACCCCGATGTTGAGGATAGTTTTCCAGCAGCGCTTCATAAGCCAGGAAGCGCTCGGGAAGCCCTTTGGAGTAATCCAGCCGTTCACAGGCAATGATATTACGCGCATCGCCGAGCTCTTTTTTCATCGCGGCCATCTTCGGTGGCAACGGCCCTTCTGCCATCTCTTTAATGCTGTCTGGTTCAATCCCGATAGGGTAAACCTCAGTCATAAAGGTGTTGCCGTAGGCGCGATGTTTCTTGTCACCCTTGTTCTGCAACTGGGTCAGTTGGCTGACGCTGTCGAGAAAGGCGACGCGATCTGATTCTGTCTGGAAGCCCAGTAAATCGTATTCGCACAGCATCTCCAGCAGTTCCTGATGCGGAGGCAGCGCATTGAAAATTTCCGGTGTAGGGAACGGAATATGCAGGAAGAAACCGATACGGTTGTTGATGCCTGCCCGACGCAGCGCGGCGGCGAACGGCAAAAAGTGGTAATCATGAATCCACAAGATGTCATCTGGCTGGATCAATGGCTTCAGGCGCTGTGCCACCGCATCATTTACCTCGCAGTAGCCTTCCCAGGCTTCACGCTGGAACTGCACTAAATCCAGGCGGTAATGGAAGGCAGGCCAGATAACGGTGTTGGAGAACTGGCAGTAGTAGAGATCGTACTCGTTCTGGCTCAAAGGGAAAGAAGCGTACTCAATACCGTCGTGCTCCATGACCGATACCGGGTTTTCTTCCTCGCCTGAAAACTCACTAATCTCACCGTTCCAGCCAAACCAGAGTCCGCCAGTGCTCTTAAGCGCATCCAGAATACCGACTGCAAGGCCGCCTGCACTGGTTTTGTTCCCATTTGGCATGGCGATACGGTTAGATACAACCACTAAACGACTCATAACCTAAACTCCTTACCAACGTTGTCTTTCTCTAATTGTAATCGTGTTCTTTCAAGCCAGGCATAGACATCCGTAACGTCATGTAAACGATAACGTGCCTCGCTTGGGCCTTCTCCGACTTTTATCGAGATCCCCTGCATCGCATTCACTGCAGCGAATCCTTTTTCATCTGTGAGGTCGTCGCCGATAAATACGGGGATACGGCCTGAGAATGGCGCTTCCTGCATAAATTTATGGACGGCTGCGCCTTTATCAATACCGGTAGGTTTGATTTCAACGACGCATTTGCCTGGCTGCAGCGCAAGGCCATCAAAACGGCTGACAGCCGCCTCTGCCAGCTGCATGACATCCTGCTCGTACTGCGGTGCGCGACGAAAATGCAGCGCAAACGCCATGCCTTTGGCTTCAAGTTGCGTGCCGGGCCACTGCGCCATCGCATTCTCAAGCATGATTTTTAGCGGACGTTCAACGTCGTCCGGCAAGGTCACCCGGTGCAGCTCGCCTGTCGCATCGCGCCGTTCTGCGCCATGAACGCCCGCTGCTGGTGCACGCAGAGGAGCCGCCAGTGCGTCAAGTTGTTCAACGGGTCGGCCTGAGACCAGCGCCAGCGCGCCGTGGCATAAAGATGAGAGCCGTTGCAGTTGTGCGACGACATTTTCTGGAATGAAAACGGCATCTGGCTGGGACTGAATCGCTGCCAGCGTGCCATCAACATCAAAAAAGAAGGCATACAGACCGCCGCTCAATGACGGGAATGAGGCATCACTATCTGCCGTCTGGGTCACGTGTCTTCTCCTGTAAATAGGTTCATCATCAGGACATTACAGCAGAGGGATTTCAGCAAGAGGTTGGCTCAAGGCCATATGAAGTAAGGAGAGTGCGTGGTAAAACCCTGCAATTCAATAACGTTATCTCCAAAAACAAACGCGTTTCAATGCTGATAAACCCGCTGACTGTCATTGTCGCCACATAAAGTGTAGTCGCTATCTTCTGTTCTGCCAGAAATATGCATTTCCCGTGCCAGCCGTCTCGCTTTAACAGGGTCGTGGAAAATTTCTCTTGCATTTCGCGATTACTGGATCGTTTTTGCGCAAATCCAGACGAAACATAAATGTAATAAATGGACCTGTTTAAGGTTTTCCTAATCTTTCACAGGCAGACTCGACAATATTATTGTCGGCAAATATGTCTTGTCTGTTCTGGACGTTTTGAACCCGGCTTTTGCTTCTGGGTTAAATGAATATTCCTCAATTGATAATAAGGGTGATTAATTGTTTTTTCTTATAGCGCATGGCTACCCTCTTTTTCTGATTATTCCTTTTTAAATTGGCGCACTGTCCTTTTTTACTGATTAGATTATTTTTACCGATGCTGAACGCTGTATTTGCCGAAAGGGATGCGTGCTTTACGATAAACGTGCACGTTAACGCGCTTTCTGGCCCTGGCAAATGCGGGCAGGCCGCCGGCGTAAACGCGGTGTCACTCAGGCATTGAGTACGGGATGCCTGTAACAGATATTCGTCGCGCGATGCAAAAGTCGCATTTCCCCGGATTCGATAGGCGGCTTTCTGGTTTTCGGTCAAAATGCTCAACATGCATGTCCTGAGAAATCCGAGTCTGTTGAGGCGGAGGCGCTGCAACCTCTCTTCCAATAACCTGCGCTGGTTGGAAAAGGTCCCCAAAAAACGATTATGAAGATATTGATTGTTGAAGACGATACCCTGCTCTTACAGGGACTGGTACTGGCGCTGGAAGGTGCAGGCTACGTTTGTGATGGTGTTTCGACGGCGCGTTCCGCAGAAGCGCATCTGGCTAATGGGCTCTATAGCCTGCTGGTTCTGGATATCGGCCTACCAGATGAAGACGGGCTGCATTTGTTGCAACGTCTGCGTCGGCAAAAGCAGATGCAGCCGGTGTTGATCCTGACCGCTCGCGATACCATAGAGGAGCGTATTGCGGGACTGGACGCCGGGGCTGATGACTATTTGATAAAGCCTTTTGCACTGGATGAGTTGCTGGCACGGATTCGTGCGCTGATCAGGCGTCACGTTAATCAGGGTGACTCCCGCGTCGAGGTGGGTAATCTGTCGCTGGATATGACTCACCGCCAGATTCATCTGGACAATACGCTACTGGACCTCACACCAAAAGAGTTCTCCATCCTGTCCCGCCTGATGCTTAAGGCGGGCCATCCGGTTCATCGCGAGTTGCTGTATCAGGACATCTACAACTTTGATAATGAACCTTCCACCAATACGCTTGAAGTTCATATTCATAACCTGCGTGACAAGATTGGCAAAAGCATGATCCGTACAGTGCGCGGTTTCGGCTATGCCTTATCGCCGTCGCGTACAGAAAAAGAGTCGTGATAACCATGAATCCTTATCGCTCTGGCACCACGATGCGTTTTCGGCTGATGCTCACGATTGGCCTGATCATGCTGTTTTTTCAGTTGATCAGCGTTGCGTGGCTCTGGCATGAAAGCAAAGAGCAGGTACAGTTTTTGGTTGAAGCCCATCTGCATAACCGCAATATGGATAAGCACGTTAATAAAGAAGTGCGCGAAGCCATCGTCAGCCTTGCCTTGCCAAGCCTGGTGATGATTACCCTGACGCTGCTGCTGTGCTATCAGGCGGTAAGATGGATTACGCGCCCGCTTTATCAACTGCAGCACGAACTCGAAAGTCGCAGTGAAGTGAATCTGGAACCGATTGTCTTTGAAGGCTCGGTGCAGGAGATTGACGCGGTGACGCAGGCTATTAATCGGCTCGTCGCGCGCTTAACCGCCAGTCTGGAACGTGAACGACTCTTCACTGCCGATGTTGCCCATGAACTGCGGACGCCTTTGGCCGGGCTGCGGTTACATCTTGAGCTGTTACAACGTAATCAGGCGGTCGATACTCAGCCTTTATTACAGCGGCTGGATCAGATGACTGCAAATGTCGCCCAGTTGCTGCAACTCACGCGTGCCGGTCAGCAGTTTACCTCTGGCAGCTACCAGAATGTCGCGATGGTGGATGAGGTGATCCTGCCGATGGAAGCCGAGCTGAGCGCGATGCTTGAGGCGCGTAACCAGACACTCACTCTGGACGTTGAAAACGCTTTCGTGGTTAAAGGCGATGCCATATTGCTCAGGATGCTGCTGCGTAATCTGGTCGAGAACGCCCATCGCTATAGCCCACCCGAAGGCAACATTACGGTTCGGCTTGAAAACGCCACCGGCATGTCGCTGGTAATAGAGGATGAAGGGGCCGGGATTGATGAGAGTATGAGCGGTGAACTGAGCAAAGCGTTTGTGCGCATGGATACGCGCTATGGCGGCATCGGGCTGGGATTGAGTATTGTCAGCCGGATTGTCCAACTGCATAACGGAAAATTTCTGCTGGAAAATCGCCCTGACCTTTCAGGCTGCCGCGCCAGGGTAAACTTCGCTGGCGTGCTTTAGCCGTTGAACCAGCAGGCCAGGAAGGCAATCACTGTGCAAACGGCAATCATGGTAGCAAGATATTCGCTGCTGCTGCGCGACGAAACAGAACTGACGGATACGCTAGTGGTTTTCATTGGTCTCTCCGGTAACGTTTTATGCAGTATCTCTTCCTTATATTAAGGAAACATTAAACCGCACTGCCCTCAGGTTTCCCTTCAGGCACAGGCAAGCAATCCCTGCTACGCTAAGTCATTCGCCTCACGTCATTTCCTTACCCTGCCACAGGCTGACACGGAGTGAATTGCCTTGTGGCGTTGAAAACGATCGATCCCATCCCCACCTCTTTCCTTCAGACCAGACAGGAGTAACTTTATGGCTATCGAATATGCAGTGATCGCAGGCGGCTGTTTCTGGTGTACAGAAGCGGTATTTAAAGATGTGATCGGCGTTGAGTCAGTGGAAAGTGGTTATACCGGCGGCGAGCGCCCTAATCCGACCTATGAGCAGGTGTGCAGTGGTGCCACCGGCCATGCCGAAGCCATTCGTATTGGTTTTGATCCTGAGAAGGTCAGCTACGGTGATTTGCTGGACATCAGCTTTGCAACCCACGATCCGACCCAGCTTAATCGTCAGGGCAATGACATCGGTACACAGTACCGTTCCGCTATTTTTGTTGAGACGCCGGAGCAGGAAGCCGAAGCCCGGGCGGCCATTGCGCGCGCTCAGCAGGATCACAATGACCCGATCGTGACCACCATTGAGCCGTTAAAAGCATGGTATCCGGCGGAAGGTTATCATCAGGATTATTGGGAAGGTGCCGGTCAGCGCAACGGTTACTGCATGGCGGTGATTCCACCTAAACTGCAAAAGCTGCGTAAGAGTTTTGCTAACCGGGTAAAAAGCGCGCAGTAAGCTTACGCATCCTGGCGAATCTTCCCGACAAATGCGCTGTGCACTGTCGCCTTTTTTGCACTAAAAAACCGACTTTTGCGCAGCCTTAATGCGATTCGTTCAGAGCTTAAGCGAATAGAACAAAAGAGAAAAATAGTGCTTGACCGTTTCAGGCCGACTCCCTATAGTAGCGCCCCGTTGACCCAGCGCGGTCAGCGACAATTTGCGGTGAGGTGTCCGAGTGGCTGAAGGAGCACGCCTGGAAAGTGTGTATACGGCAACGTATCGGGGGTTCGAATCCCCCTCTCACCGCCATCTTCAAAGAAGAGCCTGAACTCACGTTCAGGCTTTTTTTTTACATATTCTCCGCTGAGGGGGATGAGAAGCCCCGACCGGGGTTCGACAAAACGGCCCGCCGTTTTGCATGGCCGCAAGGCCACCCGCAGGGCGAGCGCAGCGAGTGAATCCCCCTCTCACCGCCATCTTCAAAGAAGAGCCTGAACTCACGTTCAGGCTTTTTTTTTACATATTCTCCGCTGAGGGGGATGAGAAGCCCCGA
>NZ_VIVB01000004.1:0-139229 GCF_007828605.1 Pantoea sp. SJZ147 | reverse complement strand
GCAAGGCCACCCGCAGGGCGAGCGCAGCGAGTGAATCCCCCTCTCACCGCCATCTTCAAAGAAGAGCCTGAACTCACGTTCAGGCTTTTTTTTTACCTATTCTCCGCTGAGGGGGATGAGAAGCCCCGACCGGGGTTCGGCGTCTACATACCTTAATGCTTAGAGGTAAAGAGTTCAGGGCCGTTATCGCGAAGGAGTTGCAGCATCCGCATCACCGGTGGGCTCGGTGTGATTTCACCTCGCTCCCATTTCGATACGCTATCGACTGTCATGCCAAATGAGAGCGCCACAAGCGATTGCGACATTCCCCAACGCATGCGCACGTCTTTAATTTCAGTTGCCGTCATGGGCTTTACTGCTGCAATACGGGCACGGAGTTCACGATTTTTTGCGCGCTTTGCTATGGACTCCACTTCTTCATCCATTGCCAGTCCTAACGCGTGAAACGCTTTCGCATCTTCAAGTAGTTCGCTCAATTCGGCGGGTTCAGTTTTCATTACATTTAACCTCTCTGACCATTCCGCTTCTGACGAGCAGGCTCATCACTTCACTGTTTGCACGGAAAAACATTCTTGCCACATCCCTGTAGGTATCCAGCTGATCTTGATCGATTTCCCTGGCGTATTTCCTCGACAAGTTTTTAACCCATCCATCGTAATAAACCAGGTTGGTGCCTTGTCTGAAGAAGATGACCGTTCGCGCGCCGCCACGCTTGCCTTGGTGAAGAGCAAGGCGCTTTTTAATAACGCCCCCGCCTAAGTCAGCCTCAAACACGCCAGTAATAACGTCACCTGCTGCGTAACACAGGACGCTGTCTGTCAGACGCGTTTTTTTAAACACTCTGTCAAAACGTTTATGAACATAAAGCGTAAAACCCATGAAAAGTCCCTTTTCGTTATGGCGAGAATTATAGTAATGATTACTACACTTCACAAGCCTGAGGCTCCTGGTCTTACGTCCAAATGGGTCTGAAGCTATTCGTAAAAAAGCAAGAAATCCAATCGGTGCGCATCGCCATTACCGCTGGCCATGAATAACACCCGCCCACGCTATCAGCGATTCAGATTCCCCACTCCCCTGTTCACGCCTTGCGTACGCGAAGTGCGGGCCGCTCCCCAAAAAATTACGCGCTACGAAATGTATCCCCCACCAATACAAAAGGCCTACCGGTCTACCCGGCAGGCCCTTAACACATCCATCCCTTATTTTTTATCCAGCGACCATGTCGCGCTGCTGACATCCACCTTCACTGGCAATAATCCAATCTGGGTAAATTTATCCGCCAGTGTCTGCTGCTCTTTAAAGACATCCGGCGTCATTCGCTCGGCCCCTAAGGGCATTCTTGCCAGCGCGCGCTGCCAGATAGGTTGGGGCAGGCCCGTCGAGCCAGACAGAATTTTAGCGGCCTCGCCCTGATTTTTATTGGCCCAGCTGCTCAGCTTTTCAAGTTCTGAAAGAACCTGTTTTGCGGTGTCGGGATGACCGTCAGCAAATTTGCGACTGGCCAGATAAAAAGTGTAGTGCGGCACCAGGCCTTCGGCATTTTTGAGCAGCCGCGCTTCCGCGTTGGTTTCCACTTCCGCCAGGTAAGGGTCCCAGATGACCCATGCATCCACGGCGCCACGCTGGAATGCCGCTCGCGCATCAGCCGGAGGAAGATAAACCGGCGTGATGTCTTTGTAGCTCAGCCCCGCCTGCTCCAGGGCTGATACCAGCAAATAGTTCACATCCGATCCCTTGTTCAGGGCGACGCGCTTGCCTTTTAAATCCTTGACACTTTTTATCGTCGAATCCGCGGGCACCACAATAGCTTCGGTTTGTGGATTCGCCGGTGAGTGCCCCAGATAAACCAGGTCAGCCTGTGCGGCCTGCGCAAAGGTTGGCGGCGCATCACCGGTTGCGGCCAGATCGATACTGCCAATGTTGAGCCCTTCCAGCATTTGCGGGCCTGCCGGAAACTCCACCCAGTGCACCGCAATCCCCTGCTTTTTGAATTCGCTGTCCAGCGTGCCACGGTATTTGAGTAAGGCAAAAATATTGGCCTTCTGAAAACCGATATTCACCACGTTGAGCTTTTCTTCTGCCTGTGCCGTCACGATAGTGCCAATGTGCGCGACCGCAAGCAGCGCGCTAAATAAGATTTTTTTCATGTCTCTTTCCTGAGTGGTGTTGTCATCAGCGCAACATAACAAATCAGACGCAAACGGCTTAATGCGTAAAACATCTATCTTTAGTCATAAAACGTCATTGCGGCCATACCCTGTCACGCACGTTAATCGCTCGGGGAAACAAGCCGAGCGCATAAAAGCGATCGGCGATTCTCTGCTGCTCACGAATGATCGCCAGGTTCATTGACTGTGTTTGATGGCTTCGCCGGGCTAACGCACGACGCAGCGCGCTATCGGACATGCCCAGCTCTCCGGCCAGCAGCCCGGCGGCCTCTTGCGGGTACGCATCAATGTAGCGTCCTGTCTGCTCCAGGGCGGTCATCAGTATCTGCAGCAGGTCTGGCGAATGGTTCGCGAAGTGATGGTCCGCAAGGTAGAACTGATGGTTATTCACTCGCCCGACACCGTCGGCAATGACCCGAAGCTGATCCCCGCTTTCCGCCTCGCTCAGTAAAGGGTCCCACATCATCCATGCATCAACGGCATTCAGATCGCTGGGCGTTAACGGATATTTAGGCGGTGCATAAACAATCCGCACGTCCTCCGGCGTCAACCCCGCCTCATCCAGGATTTGCAGTAGCAGAAAATGGACGTTGGAACCTTTATTCACCGCAATACGTCTGCCCTTTAAATCGGCAATCTGGTTTATTGGGCTGTGCTTCGCCACCAGCAGCGCCACGCTTTGCGGCGCGGGCGGTTCCCAGGCAACATAAACCAGTGCGCAGTGACTGGCCTGGGCAAACAAAGGTGGCACTTCACCCGTGGTGCCAAAATCTATTTCCCGGTGGCTCAGCGCGTGTAACAACTGAGGCCCGGCGGGAAACTCGCTCCACAGGACACTGACGTTTTGCCCGGCCAGCTGCTGTTCAAGTTGCTGGCGCGCTTTGAGGATGCCAAGGTTGCCGAACTTTTGATAACCGATGCGCAACTCGCGCTCCTGCGCGACGACCGTTGAAGCAGTGCGGGGGCTTGACGTCAGGCTACGGCGCGGCTTGATGATGCCGAAATGGCCAAGGTGGGTACGCAGGCTGTTACGGCTGATTCCCAGCAGCGCCGCGGCCTGTAACTGGTTGCCCTGGCTCAGTTCATAGGCATTTCTGACCAGCGCCTCAATGACGCGGGGATAAAGTGGCGACTCGCTGCACTGGATCTGCTGGCGAATAAACGCATCAAGCGCATCCTGCTTTTGTACCTGTCCCGCGCCCGTCACCGTGCCCAGCCGCAGCTGCTGGGGTTCTATCTGCGGTGTTTCGCAGAGCAACACCGCGTTGTGCAATGTATTTTCCAGCTCCCGTATGTTCCCCGGCCAGGAATAGGCTTTGAGCGTTTCCATCGCCTCGTCGTTCAGACGCAACTGCGGTCGCCCCAGTCGGCGCGCATACCGCTGCAGAAAATAGTCTGCCAGAACCGGGATATCCTCAGACCGCTGGCGCAACGGGGGCAAGGCAACGCTGGCGACGTTAAGCCGGTAGTAGAGATCTTCGCGAAACCGCCGCTCGGCTATCGCCGTTGTCAGATCGCGGTTCGTCGCGGCAATAACCCGGACATCAACCTTCACAGCCTGAGAAGAGCCCACGCGGGTAATTTCCCTTTCCTGTAACACGCGAAGCAGTTTGACCTGAAGGGGCAGACTGAGTTCGCCGATTTCATCCAGCAGTAACGTTCCGCCCTGCGCGGCCTCAAACCAGCCACGATGGCGGTCGGTTGCCCCGGTAAACGCCCCCTTTTCATGACCAAAGAGTTCAGACTCGGCCAGGCTCTCCGTCAGCGCACCGCAGTTAACCGCCATAAAGGGCGCATGCCGACGCTGGCTGTGATGATGCAGATAGCGCGCCATCACCTCTTTGCCGGTACCCGTTTCACCGATGATCAAGACAGTGGCGTCCGTGGGTGCCAGCTGATCCAGAATATGCCTGAACGCCAGGGAAGCGGGGTCAATTAAATCGGGGCCAGCGTGCTGCATAGCGCATTCCTGCAGAGTGAGTGAACGCTAAACATATCCCTTATTGCGGTCAGAAACGAGCCGCTGCCGGTAGTGAATTGCTGCAAACGCAACAACAGCTGCCACACATTGCTGCATTTGCAGCAGTCATTACCACACCGATGAAAATCCATCTTATTGATATTAATAGATAAAAAATACAACACCGGTTGGCACGCATCCTGCTTAATGCTATATAACCGAAAATGAATTTTCTAATTACCAATTTCAAATATCGTTATAAAGGAATCTGCTAATGCGTGATGCCGCTGAAAAAAACATTAATCTTTTTTGGTTCTTACCGACCCATGGCGACGGGCGTTATCTGGGAACCACCCAGGGCGGCAGAGCGGTAGATCTGCCCTATCTGCAACAGGTTGCCCTTGCCGCCGATAATCTGGGATTTTACGGCGTACTGATTCCGACCGGGAAAAGCTGTGAGGACGCCTGGCTGGTTGCCTCGGCGCTGGCTCCGATAACCAAACAGCTTCGTTATCTGGTGGCCGTCCGACCGGGTTTACAACCACCGAGCCTGGCCGCACGCATGGCTGCAACGCTGGATCGTCTGTCTGAAGGACGTTTACTTATTAATGTGGTGACGGGCGGTGACCCGGTAGAAAACAAAGGCGACGGCATTTTTCTCAGCCACGCCGAACGTTATCAGGTCACTCGTGAGTTTCTTGATGTCTATTCCCGTCTGCTTAAAGGGGAAAAGGTGGATTATCACGGGGAACATATTCACGTTGAAGGCGCTGAGATCCTCTTTCCCCCGGTTCAGGCCGAAGGCCCGCCCCTTTATTTTGGCGGCTCCTCGGATGAAGCCGTTGAGGTTGCAGCCAGCCAGGTTGATACCTATTTGACATGGGGCGAGCCGGTAGACCAGGTTGCCGCTAAACTGGAAGAGGTGCGCAAGCGCGCCGAGGAACGTGGCCGGACGCTCTCCTACGGCATTCGTCTGCACGTCATCGTGCGGGAAACCGAGGAAGAGGCCTGGGCCGCAGCCGATAAGTTGATCGCGCACCTGGATGAAGAAACCATTGCCGCAGCACAGAAAATCTTTGCCCGCATGGACTCGACCGGTCAGGCCCGCATGAGCGCCCTGCACGGCGGTTCACGTGATGGACTGCGCATCGGGCCCAACTTATGGGCTGGCGTCGGCCTGGTGCGGGGCGGCGCAGGCACTGCGCTGGTGGGTAATCCGCAACAGGTGGCGGAACGGATACGGGAATATCAGGCGCTGGGCATTGATAACTTTATTCTGTCCGGTTATCCGCATCTTGAAGAAGCACATCGGGTTGCCGATTTACTGATGCCGCTGTTGCCGCTTTCCACCCATGCCGATAAAAAGCAGCGCAGTGTGAATACCGGTCCTTTCGGCGAAACCATCGGGGGCGATCATCGTCCCGAAAAACAGGCCAGTGCGAGCTAATCAGAGAGGCAGTGTATGTCCGAGCAGCATATTGTCATCGTTGGTGGCGGATTCAGTGGAACGGCGCTGGCCGTTCATTTGGGTCGTCTCGGCAGTTCAGGATTGCGCGTGACGGTTATCGAACCCCGGGCGCAGCTGGCTCAGGGCGTTGCCTACTCGACAACCGATCCGGCCCATCGCATTAATGTGCCCGCCTCGCGTATGCAATTAGCCGGTGATGAAGAAGGCAGTTTTGACCGCTGGTTCCGTGCTTCCAGTGCGTTTATCCGTGATTCGGCTGCCCACTGGCATGACGGCAATGTCTATCCTCAACGCAGGCAGTTTGCACACTGGGTGAATGAGCAGTTTGAGGCGGTAAAGGCGCATTCCCCGGTCGGGCTGGTACATGTGCAGGACCGCGCCGTAGCCTTGCGGCAAGGCACGGTCAGCACCGCATCCGGCAAGCGTATTCAGGCGGATATCGTGGTGCTGGCGATCAGTCATCCCGCGCCCCAGCTTCCCGCAGCCTTAACACCGCTGGCAAATCATCCAGGGCTTATCGCCAATCCCTGGCGGCATCAAGCCCTGTCACAGATTGCGCCTGAAGACCGTGTCGCGATTGTCGGGTCGGGCTTAACCATGTCCGACATGGTTGCTACGCTTGAACGGCAGGGACATCGTGGCCCTGTCACTGTCTTTTCCCGGCGCGGGCAGCTTCCCCGGCCCAATCTGAGTGAGGCGAACCTCAGTTGGCAGTTTGATGGTGATCTTACCGTCCCCTTGAGCACCCGCGCCTGGCTACGGCGAATAAGGCAGGACATCCGCCAGGCCGAAGCAAAATCGATTCCCTGGCAGGTGGTGTTTGATGAGGTCAGGCGCAATGGCCAGGCGATTTGGCAGCGCCTGCCGTTGAGTGAACAACGCCGCTTTCTGCGGCATCTGCGGCCATGGTGGGACGTACACCGCTATCGCATCGCGCCTCAGGTCGGACAGGTCTTAGAGGACCGACAACGCCGTGGTGAATTATGCGTGCTCGCCGCGCGGCTGACTGTGGCTGAAGCCCTACCGTCCGCCATTCAGCTTACTCTGCAACCCCGTTCTGGCAATGCAGTGATGCTGGAGGTTGAGCAGGTTATCGTGACCACTGGCCCTGCACATGGTGCTTTAACAGAGCGCGATGCGCTGTTAAAACAGCTTTCCGACGACGGCGTTATCCAGCCCGATCCGCTGGCGCTGGGAATACATGTCAATGCGCAGTCACAGACGCTCAACCTTCAGGGCCAGCCTAACCCCCATCTTTATGTGGTCGGCCCCGCGGCGCGCGGGCGTTTTGGCGAACTGATGGGCCTGCCCCAGGTTGCCACACATGCTGAATCCGTCGCCCGCCAGTTGCTGAACCTCACCGCCGAAACGCTAAATGAGCGATGTCCCCTTTCGCTGACTGACTGACTCACCCCTTTTCTTCACCATCCCAATAACGTGGGCGGCCTGACAGTGCCGCATCCGCTCAGGAGTTTGCTATGCCTAAACAACGTGAAATTCGCTTAAATGCGTTTGATATGAACTGTGTTGGTCATCAGTCCCCTGGCCTGTGGGCGCATCCCCGCGACCGCTCATGGCAATACAAAGATCTGGAGTACTGGACGGACTTAGCGGTGCTGCTGGAACGCGGTAAATTCGATGGCCTGTTTATTGCCGACGTACTGGGTATTTATGATGTGTTCAACGGCAATAATGATGCGGCCATTCGCAGTGCGGCCCAGGTGCCGGTGAATGATCCCCTGGCCCTGATTACGCCAATGGCGATGGTCACAAAACACCTCGGTTTTGGCCTGACCGCATCGCTCTCTTTTGAGCACCCCTATCCGTTTGCCCGGCGCATGTCGACGCTGGATCATCTGACCAAAGGTCGGGTCGGCTGGAATATCGTCACCTCCTACCTGGAAAGCGGCGCCCGTAATCTGGGTCAGGCCACGCAAACCAGCCACGATGCCCGCTATGATTACGCCGACGAATATCTGCAGGTGGTTTACAAACTGCTGGAAGGCAGTTGGGAGGATGATGCCGTCATACGCGATCGCCAGCGCCATATTTTCAGCGATCCCAGTAAGGTGCATCCCATCAATCACCAGGGAACCTTTTTCCAGGTGCCGGGCATTCATCTGTGTGAACCTTCGCCGCAGCGCACGCCAGTGCTTTATCAGGCGGGTGCATCCAGCCGCGGTAAAGCCTTCGCCGCGCAGCACGCCGAATGTGTGTTTGTCGCCGCACCGTCTAAGGTGCTGTTAAAGAAAACGGTGGCCGATATCCGACGTCGCGCAGAGGAAGCCGGTCGCGATCCACGCAGTATTTTGATTTTCAATATGCAAACGGTGATTGTGGGGGAAACCGACAACGTCGCCCGGGCTAAATGGCAGGATTACAAACGCTATGTCAGCCATGATGGGGCACTGGCGCTGATCTCCGGCTGGACCGGCATCGATTTCAGTCAGTACCAACCCGATCAGGTGTTTAAGCATCTGCATACCGATGCGATTCAGTCCGTTGTGGAGAGCTTTTCCACTGCCGATCCGCAACGTGAATGGACCGTACAAAATATGGCTGAATGGGTCGGCATCGGCGGCTTTGGGCCTCTGCTGGTCGGCAGCACTGAAACCGTTGCCGATGAATTACAAAGCTGGGTAGAGGAAACCGATGTTGATGGCTTTAATCTGGCCTATGCCGTCACGCATGAAACCTTTGCTGATGTCGTCGATTTGCTGGTGCCGGAACTGCAAAAACGAGGCGTTTATAAACAGGATTATCAACCCGGTACGTTGAGAGAGAAGCTCTTTGGCCAGGGTGCGCGCCTTGAGCATCCGCACCCGGGCGCTGGCTATCGACGCACCATGTCGGAATCAGGTCTGATTGTCCCGGCGGAGGCATCATGATGAGGTTTGTCCCGCCGCCTGAGGTCTGTCCATCTGGCCTGTCAGCCTCTGGTCAGGCCTGAATTATTCTCTCTGACGCTCTCTTTTCACCGGATGCGCGACAACGCTTCCGGTGTTTCTCATGCCAAAAATAAATTAAATAACTTATTGAATTTAAAATAATAGTTATGACTTTTTGTTGTTTGTTTACGGCTCAATTCCTTCATATAAAGGCATTACCTGTACAGACAATAACGAGGACAACATGAGCACACTGAATATTGATGAGGAGGCGGCGATCCCCGCCTCGCCTCACTCCACGCCCATTCGCTCCGTCAGTGATGTCGCGAAACTGATTAATACCCAAAGTGAGAAAAACAGCTATGCGCGCTGGATAGTGTTTCTGGCGCTGGGCGGTGTATTTCTGGATGCCTACGATCTGACGACCCTGTCTTACGGCATTGATGATGTGGTGAAAGCGTTTAGCTTAACGCCCACGTTAACCGGATTAGTCACGTCATCCATTATGATTGGCACGATTTTGGGCAATCTGATCGGTGGATGGCTGACCGACAAATATGGTCGCTATTCCGTGTTTATGGCTGACATGCTTTTCTTTGTGGTGTCCGCCATTGCAGCCGGTCTGGCACCCAACGTCTGGGTACTGATTGGCGCGCGCTTTCTGATGGGCATTGGTGTGGGCATTGATTTGCCTGTGGCGATGGCTTATCTGGCTGAATTTTCGAAATTCTCCGGCAAAGGCAATAAAGCGTCCCGTCTGGCAGCCTGGTGCCCGATGTGGTACGCCGCCTCCTCGGTGTGCTTTCTGATTATCTTCGCCCTTTATTTTCTGTTACCGGCGCAGCACCTTGACTGGTTATGGCGTGCCTCGCTGTTGTTTGGTGCCGTGCCTGCTCTGCTTATCATTGCCGTGCGCAGTAAGTTTATGAACGAATCCCCACTGTGGGCGGCGAACCAGGGTGATTTAAGCGGTGCAGTGCGTATCCTGCGTGATTCGTACGGCATCCGCGCGCATGAAGACACCAGTATTCCTGCGGCAACAAAACCGGCCGCACCGGCGGTCAGTTTTCGCGTGTTATTCCAGAAACCTTATCGGGAGCGCACCGTGGTGGCAGCGGTGATGAACGCCTGTATTTCGTTTGAATACACCGCGATTGCCTTTTTTCTGCCCTCCATTCTGGCGCAGTTTCTGGGGGCGGGCATCTTCGAAACCATTTCCGCCTCGCTGGGACTCAACGCGCTGTTTGCCTTTACCGGCGGCCTGCTTGGCATGCGTTTGGCCTGGAAATTTCCGTCACGCCATGTCGCCATTGCCGGATTTGCCCTGCAGTTTATTGCCCTCACCTCACTGGCCTTGATTGGCCATCCCGATGCGACAACCGGCGTGGTGTTTGCCATTTTGATGCTGGGGCTGTGGTTGTTTGCTGAGGGCTTTGGACCGGGCGCGCAGTTAATGATCTATCCCGCACTCTCCTATCCCACACATATTCGTGCCACCGGCGTCGGTTTTAGTCGTTCCATCTCGGGCATCGGAAGCGCCCTGGCGCTGTTCATCCTGCCCATACTGCAGGCGGCTTATGGCACCAACATGTTCTGGATTGTTTCACTGGCCGCCATTATTCCCATCATTTTCTTGTTAGTGGTCCGTTTTGAGCCGACTCGCCAGGATATTGATGACCCGTCAACACACGGAGAACACCATGTCTGAACCTGATTACACCTTACTGGCCGCGCGTTTTCGCCCCCTTTTCGCCCGTATCGCCGAAGGCGCCGTCGAGCGTGAACGTGACCGTACGCTGCTGCATGAGCCTTTGCGCTGGCTGAAGGCGGCGGGCTTTGGCACGCTGCGTATTCCTCAGGCACACGGCGGTTTTGGCGCGTCCCTGCCTCAGTTGTTCCGCTTACTGACCGAACTGGCCGAGGCCGATTCCAACCTGCCGCAGGCGCTGCGTGCCCATATGGCCTTTGTCGAGGATCGCCTTAATCAACCCGACAGTGACGATCGCCAACGCTGGTTTCGTCGTTTTATCGACGGCGATATCGTTGGCAGCGGCTGGAGTGAAACAGGCAGCGTCAAGTTGGGAGACGTCAACACCCGCGTGTCTCCTACCGACAAAGGCTGGCAGCTCAATGGTGAGAAGTTTTACAGCACCGGCTCGTTGTATGCCGACTGGATCGATGTTTACGCTAAGCGCACTGACAATCAGCGTGATGTGATTGCGGTAGTCAGTACACATCAGGATGCGGTGGCGCGGGACGATGACTGGGACGGATTTGGCCAACGCCTGACGGGTAGCGGTACGACGCGCTTTCGCGAGGCCTGGGTTGAGCCTGCGCACGTCTATGATTTCAGTGAGCGCTTTCGCTATCAAACCGCCTTCTATCAGCATGTTTTACTGGCGACGCTGGCTGGTATTGGGCGGGCCATTGTTCGCGATGTGTCACAGGGCGTGGCAAGCAGAAAGCGAATCTACAGCCACGGTAATGCCCGACAGGTTAGCCAGGATGTGCAGGTTTTACAGGTCGTGGGGCAGATAAGCAGTTGGGTGTGGGCAACTGATGCCGCCGTGCAGCAGGCAACGCACGCGCTACAGCTGGCTTTTGATGCGCACATTCAGGGACGGGACGAAAAACAGATTCATGCGGCCAACGTGCAGGCCGAAGTGGAGGCGGCAAAGGCTCAGGTGGTGGCTGTTGACTGGATTACGCGCGCAGCAAGCGAGCTGTTTAACGCCCTTGGCGCATCAGATACGCGCGTCAGTAAAGCCCTGGATCGACACTGGCGCAATGCCCGTACTATTGGTTCGCATAATCCGGTGATCTACAAGAGCCGCAACGTGGGTGACTGGGAGGTAAACCAACGTGATCCGACCTTTATCTGGCAGATTGGTGGCGGCGAATAACGCGCCGGGCGAATATAAAAAACCCGGCCGAAGCCGGGTTTTGGTCGCTACATGGCTCAATCGAACGCTAGCTGTAAGCATGCAAAGTGCGCTGACACAGCGCGGAACGCACGCAATCCTCTTTGCCGAAACGGGCAATGCCCACCATCTCGTCCTCTTCGAAACGCGCCAGCGCGTCTGCGAGACCAGAAGGCACCCCAGCGGGCAAATCGCACTGGGTTATATCGCCGTTAACAATCACCGTGACATTTTCGCCAAGGCGGGTCAGAAACATTTTCATCTGCGCAGCTGTCACGTTCTGCGCTTCATCCAGAATCACTACCGCATTTTCAAAAGTACGACCACGCATATAAGCAAAGGGAGCGATTTCGACTTTGCCGATTTCGGGCCGCAGACAATATTGCATAAAGGATGCGCCAAGACGTTTAACCAGAATGTCGTAAACCGGGCGGAAATAAGGGGCGAACTTTTCTGAGATATCCCCGGGAAGGAATCCCAGATCTTCATCCGCCTGCAGCACCGGGCGCGTAACGATAATCCTGTCGATATCCTTATGAATCAGGGCCTCTGCCGCTTTCGCAGCACTAATCCAGGTTTTGCCGCAGCCCGCTTCACCGGTGGCGAAGATAAGCTGTTTTGATTCTATGGCGTTAAGATAGTGCGCCTGAGCTTCATTTCGGGCTTCAATCGGTGCCCGGTCACGCACATCGCGCGCCATGCCAATCGAGTCCAACCCACCCATTTGCACCAGCGAAGTGACCGATTCTTCTTCACGCTGACGATGACTGCGGGAGTCATTACGAAGCACTCGTCTTGCTTCTCGACGCGCTTTGATCACTGCTTTCTGTCTTCCCATAGTGGCACCTTACAGTTGGTTTCATTTCCCGCTCAGGCAACAAGCCCGATGCGATTACGTGAACGCTTTAGAGGTTTCAGTTGGCTTCCTTTAGAGCCGTGACAGGCCATGACGATTGATATCCGGCAGCAAAACAGCCTTGCCGTTTACCGGTAAAAAAGGAATGAGGTTGAAGAGAGAAAACACGTTGAGGTGTAAAAGCGATTGAGGAAGAAACGTCCTCACGGGAAAGTGCGATATTGTTTACTGCTGTACGGCTGTAAAAACATCTATCCATGCGCGAACTCCAGTGTGAGACATCAACACGCCCGATTACGCTTTCATAGTAAAGTGAACCATCTTATTGGTATTTTGCAACAGTATTTTCACTTTAATGAAAAATAAATATTCAACCGACCGTTAACACTGACCTTACTTAAATTAAATTACGCTTGTATTACAGCGTGTTAGTTTATTTGTCGTCAGGTGAACAAACGTTAAAAACGGAGCGCTAAAAAAACAGGCTGGAGAGAAAAACGGACGGGCGGGGAGACGGCATCCTGTGCTGTCACACACAACATGCCGTGACTAAAATTTAATCAACTCTCGAGTAAGGACTGGCCTAAATAATGTTTTTCACTGATAACGCCAGGTAATACAAAAAAGTACCCTCCGCCAAACGGACGTATATACTCTTCCAGCGCCTCACCGTTCAGACGATTTTGTACGGTAAGAAAGCCTAATTCTAAATCATGCTGATAACAAACAAACAGCAATCCCATTTCCAACTGGCCCGACGCTGAAATACCCGCTGAATAACTGTATCCACGGCGCAGCATCAAACTGCTTTCGGTTGCTGCGGTGCGTGGGTTCGCCAGACGAATATGCGCATCCAGCGCAATAATGTCGCCATCAGGGTCCTTGCGATAATCCGGCACGTCGTGCTCGTTCTGCATGCCCAGCGGTGCACCACTCAGTTTCTCTCGGCCAAAAATCGTTTGTTGCTCACCTAACGGCGTGCGATCCCACATTTCAACATGGAAGCGGATCAACCTTACGGCCTGATAACTGCCGTGACGCGCCCACTCGGGTTCAGCCTGTTCTTCCGTCACCCACAGCAGCTTATCCATCAACGCCGTGTTATGCGTGTCCGGGTTAGCCGTGCCGTCTTTGAAGCCCAGCAGATTGATCGGCGTTTCTTTGCCCGCGCTGCGTGCGGCGTGATCGGAAATAAACCCCTCCCGACGCCAGCGAATGCCTAACAGATCGGGCGTGTGTTTGACCACATCACGCAGCGCATGAATCACCGTGTCCTGCGTGTTCGCACAGATTTGCAGCAGCAGATCGCCGTGGCACTGATTTGCATCCAACGCGTCGTTAGGAAAACGCGTCATTGTCTGCAGTTTCACCGGTTTCAGCGCCGACAGGCCAAACCGCGCATCAAACAGCGAGTGGCCGACCGAAACGGTCATGGTCAGATTATCCGGGGCAATCTCTGCCCCGAGAATGCCTGAGTCGAGCGGCGGCAACTGCGGGTTGGTCACTGCGGGTGCCATGCCGCCCCGGGTCAGAAAGGCGATGCGCTGCGTCAGCAACCGGAACAAACGCTGCAGTTCCTGCTTGTCGCTGGTCAGCACATCGAACGCCACCAGCATCATCGACGCCTGCTGCGGCGTCGTAATGCCAGCCTGGTGCATGCCATAAAACGGCTGCGTCTGCTGGCGCGCGTTCGGCGTCACTGTGCCCGGCGAAAAGCTGTCGGGATTCTCGGCGGCCCCGGCATGAAACGGGCATCCGGCACTGACGGCCGCCGCGCCACCGAGCATCCCCAGGCCTTTCAAGAGACGGCGACGCGATGGCTGGGTCAACTCCTGATCCTTATCCATGATTAATCCAGGCCTAAGGTGCCACGCAGCAGGGAAAGATCTTCAGCCAGGGCGGTGATCGGGCCCTTCAAGGCGGTGCGGTCGGCAGGTGTCAGTTTTTCGTAAGATTCATACCCCTGACCGCTGCGGTATTTATCCAGGATCGCGTCAACTTTAGCGAAATTCGCATCCACTTTCGCCAGAAGCTGGGGATTCGCCTGCTTCAGAACAGGACGCAACAGCTCGACAATTTTTTGCGCGCCATCGACGTTAGCCCGGAAATCCCACAAGTCGGTGCGGCTGTACCGATCTTCCTCTCCAGAGATTTTGCTGGAGGCCACTTCTTCGATAAGCCCCGCCGCGCCACCGACCACTTTTGCCGGTGGGAAGGCCAGCTCGCTGACGCGTTTTTGCAGATCGTGCACGTCGTTGTTCAACTGTTCGGCATAGCCCGCCATATCTTTGGTGCTGTTATCAGCAAACAGGGCTTTTTCCAGACGGTGGAAACCGGTGAATTTCGGATCTTGCGCTTTTTTCTCATAATCATCTTCACGGGCGTCGATGCGACCATCCAGATCGGAGAACAGCTCAGCGATGGGTTCTATACGTTCATAGTGCTGGCGCGTCGGCGCAAACAGCGCTTTGGCTTTTTCTACATCCCCGGCTTTCACCGCGTCAGTAAAGGCCTGGGTGCCCGTCACCAGCTGATTCACTTCATCAGTCACATAGGCTTTATAAGCGTTGATCGGGCCGGCCAGTTGCATCAGTTCGGTCTTCCCTTTCTGCGCACTTTTGCCGCCGCTGCCCTGCACAATCAACTTACCTTTCGGGTTGGTCAGCAGGCCACAGGTCATTTCATATTCGCCAGCCTCGAGGTTGGCGGTCAGTTTTTGACTGAAACCCGGTGCAATATTTTCGCGCTCCTCAACCACCATCACACCTTTGAGGATTTCCCATTCCAGCGCTTTTTGACTGTTATTTTTGATTAAAAACTGAGTCTTACCCGCCTGAACCGTCAGCGACATAGGCTCGCACTGCTTGTCAGTGACACTCACGCTAACCTGTGGGATCGCGGCGGCCAGCGTAGAACCGGAAACCGCCAGCAGCGAAGCCAGCACCGCATTACGGCGAAAACGCATCATCATATTTTTCCCTATAAAGTCAGAGGCGCGGCGAACGCGCCAGGTAAACGCGTTAGCGCGCAGCGGCTGAGGTTTCAGCGCGTGCAGGCATAACAAACAGTAATAACGCGGGAATCAAATAAAGCAGCCAGACGGCCACCTCACTGATGCTGGGGGCTTCCTGATAGCCCAGAATGCCCTCCAGCAGCGTGCCAAACAGCGAGTGCGTCGATAAGGTATTACTCATATCGAACGCCACCTGCTGAAAATGGTTCCACAGACCAGCCTCATGAAAGGCGCGGATAGCGCCTGCCGCCAGCCCTGCAGCAACAAACAGAATGAAAATACTGGTCCAACGGAAAAAGTGCGCCATGTTGAGGCGCACGCCGCCCCAGTAGATCGCCATGCCCAGCAACACGGCAGTGGCTAACCCAAGCAGAGCACCCAGCGGCGGTGCGTAACCCACATCCTGCGTGAAGGCGGCCAGCAAAAAGAACACCGATTCCAGCCCTTCTCGCGCCACGGCCAGGAAGACCATCAGGACCAGCGCCAGACCGCCCCCGGCGGATTTCTGCAAGGCCTGATCAACCGCCTGCTCCAGTTCCCGTTTGATATTGCGCGCTACCCGGCGCATCCAGAACACCATAGAGGTCAGGATGACGACCGCAACCACCGCCACAATACCTTCAAACAGCTCTTGCTGTTTCTGGGGAAACTCGCCCGTGGTCTGGTTAATAAAGATGCCCAACGCCAGGCAAAGCGCGGCGGCAATAAACACGCCCGCCCACATGGCCGGAAACCATTGTGTGCGCTGCGTCCGTTTCAGGTAGCTGGCGATGAGGCTGACGATAAGTGCCGCCTCCAGACCTTCACGCAGCATGATGAGAAAAGGAACAAACATCGCCAACCTCTTAAATGTTAAGCAGCGTCAATAAGACGTAAATTTACGTAAAAACGAACGATACCGATTATCATTACCACTCAGAAAAAAACAAGTTCCTTGGTGAAATAATTTCGTAACTGTCTGTGCCAAATGCCAGGCAAAAAAAAGCCCGCCCTCAATAAGGCAGGCTTTTTCAACGCGTAACGCGTTTTATTTGGTCAGGAATTCAGCCTCGGCAGCCTCAAAGCGTTCGACGGCCTGTGCTGAGGGTTCACGACTCGCCAGGCTAAAGATCACGATGGCGATACTCGCAAAGATAAAGCCCGGAATAATTTCATACAGTCCCAGCCAGCCATACTGTTTCCACACCAGCACCGTTACCGCCCCCACAATCATGCCCGCCAGCGCACCGTTGCGGTTCATGCGTTTCCAGCAGACGCCAAACAGCACCACCGGTCCGAATGCCGCGCCAAATCCGGCCCATGCATAGCTGACCAGGCCTAAAACACGGTTCTCCGGGTTAGACGCCAGTGCGATAGCAATTAATGCCACCAACAGCACCATCAGACGGCCGACCCATACCAGCTCTTTCTGACTCGCATTTTTGCGTAAAAAGCCTTTGTAGAGATCTTCCGTCAGCGCACTGGAACAGACCAGCAGCTGACAGCTGAGCGTGGACATGACCGCCGCCAGAATCGCAGAAAGTAAGATGCCCGCAATCCAGGGATTAAACAGGATGCGCGCCAGCTCAATAAACACACGTTCGCCATTCTGCGAAACGCCTGCGGCCTGAGAAGGGTTGTTCTGGAAATAGGCGATACCGAAGAAACCGACGGCTACCGCACCTGCCAGACAGAGAATCATCCAGGTCATACCGATACGGCGCGCGGTGCGAATAGATCGATGTGAGTCCGCCGCCATAAAACGCGCCAGAATATGGGGCTGACCAAAATAGCCCAGGCCCCAGCCCAATAACGACAGCACGGCAACCACATTCAGCCCTTTAAACATATCCAGGTTTTCAGCGCCTTTGGCCTGAATAACCGCCACGGAATCGCTCCAGCCACCTACGGCAATCACCACGAAAACAGGCGTCAGAATCAGCGCGAAAATCATCAGGCTGGCCTGGACCGTATCCGTCCAACTCACGGCCAGGAATCCGCCCACCAGGGTATACAGAATCGTGGCGGCCGCACCGGCCCACAAAGCCGTGGCGTAATCCATCCCGAAGGTACTTTCAAACAGGCGAGCGCCCGCAACCACACCTGACGCGCAGTAGATGGTGAAAAACACCAGGATCACCACCGCAGAAATCACCCGCAAAATTTTGCTGCGATCTTCAAAGCGGCTGGTAAAGAAGTCTGGCAGCGTCAGGGCGTTATCATGGTGCTCTGTCTGGACACGTAACCGCCCCGCCACGATTTTCCAGTTAAACCATGCCCCGATAATCAGGCCAATGGCGATCCAGCTTTCAGAGATACCGGAAAGAAAAATGGCACCGGGCAATCCCATCAACAACCATCCACTCATATCAGAGGCACCGGCTGACAGCGCGGTTACGACACTGCCCAGACTGCGGCCACCCAATATATAGTCGTCGAAGTTTTTGGTTGAGCGCCAGGCGATAAAACCGATGAGCACCATCCCGAGGATATAAATTAAAAAGGTCACCAACATTGGCGTACTTACTGTCATTTGTTTCTCCGTTATTATCCGATCTCTTAAGAGAAATCTTTTTCCTGAACCATCGGAACGTGACGGCGTCAGGGTAGTACCGCATCAAGAGAAAGCGATTTCCCTTAAGGCGCGGTATCCTGCCGTAAAGGCACGTCGCACACAATGCATTTAACACATCCGTCACATTGGTTTCACCTCCCAGGCCTTTTTAAATGTTCACAGGTTGCGCCCGCTCACAATTAAGTTGCACCTTTGCATCCCTTTCAACCTTTATATTGAATGGGGTTGCAACATTGGCGAGTTTCTTGCAGCAAGATTTGTGCCGCTTTTAAATGTTAATAATGAAAGGGGTTTCAAAGTGTGCAACTGAGGTCACATTTAACACGGTTGCACAAAGTTGCAACATGGGTAATAGTGCAGCCCATGCTCTGGTCAAAACCGTTTTAAGGAAGAGAAAATCATGGGAACAACCACCATGGGGGTGAAGCTGGATGAAGCCACCCGCAGCCGCATTAAACTGGCGGCACAGAAAATTGATCGCACGCCGCACTGGCTGATTAAACAGGCGATCTTTAATTATCTGACCCAGTTAGAAGCGGGTGAGACGGTGGAAGAGATTCCATTGCAGCTGAGCGATGCGGCCGCCGATGAGCTTGCCCCGGAAGAGATGGTTCAGCCCTTCCTTGAATTCGCAGAAAACATTCTGCCTCAGTCGGTTGCCCGCTCGGCGGTGACCGCCGCGTGGCGTCGTCCAGAGACCGATGCCGTTCCCATGTTGCTTGAGCAAGCCCGTCTTCCGGCCGCGCTGGCAGAAAAAACCCATCAGCTGGCGTACGCGCTGGCCGACAAACTGAGGCACCAAAAAGGGGCAACCGGCCGCGCCGGCATGGTGCAGAGCCTGCTGCAGGAGTTCTCCCTCTCCTCTCAGGAAGGCGTAGCGTTAATGTGCCTGGCCGAAGCCTTGTTACGTATTCCCGACAAACCGACCCGCGATGCGCTTATCCGTGACAAAATCAGCAACGGCAACTGGCAGTCGCACCTTGGCCGCAGCCCGTCACTGTTTGTGAATGCCGCCACGTGGGGATTACTCTTTACGGGGCGTTTGGTCTCAACCCACAATGAAGCCAACCTGTCGCGCTCGCTCAACCGGATTATCGGTAAGAGCGGCGAGCCGCTGATCCGTAAAGGCGTGGATATGGCGATGCGCCTGATGGGCGAGCAGTTCGTGACCGGTGAGACCATTGCCGAAGCCCTGGCGAATGCCCGCAAGCTTGAAGAGAAAGGCTTCCGCTATTCCTATGACATGCTGGGTGAAGCCGCCCTGACCGCCAGCGATGCCAAAGCCTATCTGGTTTCCTATCAGCAGGCGATTCACGCCATTGGCAAGGCCTCGAACGGCCGTGGAATCTATGAAGGCCCGGGCATTTCGATCAAGCTGTCTGCGCTGCATCCGCGCTACAGCCGCGCCCAGTACGACCGGGTGATGGACGAGCTGTATCCGATTCTTAAGTCTCTGACCCTGCTGGCCCGCTCTTACGATATCGGTATCAACATTGATGCTGAAGAGGCCGACCGCTTAGAGCTTTCTCTTGATATGCTGGAAAGGCTCTGTTTTGAACCTGAGCTGGAAGGCTGGAACGGCATTGGTTTTGTCATTCAGGCTTATATGAAGCGTTGTCCGTTTGTCATTGATGAACTGACGGACCTTGCTCAGCGCAGCCGCCGCCGCTTGATGATCCGTCTGGTAAAAGGGGCCTACTGGGACAGCGAAATCAAACGCGCCCAGATGGAAGGGCTGGAAGGCTATCCGGTTTATACCCGCAAGGTGTACACCGATATTTCGTATCTGGCCTGCGCCCGCAAACTGCTGGCGGTGCCGAACCTGATCTACCCGCAATTTGCCACGCACAATGCGCACACGCTGGCGGCCATCTATCAGTTAGCGGGAAATAACTACTACCCAGGACAGTACGAGTTCCAGTGTCTGCATGGTATGGGCGAACCGCTTTATGACCAGGTCGTGGGCAAAGTGGCAGAGGGTAAACTCAATCGTCCCTGCCGTATTTATGCGCCGGTCGGCACGCATGAAACTTTACTGGCTTATCTGGTGCGTCGCTTACTGGAAAACGGCGCGAATACCTCGTTTGTTAACCGTATCGCTGATACGACGATGCCGATTGACGAACTGGTGGCCGATCCGGTGGCCCAGGTCGAAAAAATGGGCATCAGTGAAGGCACGCTGGGTCTGCCGCATCCAAAAATTCCACTTCCACGTGACTTATACGGCAGCGATCGGGTGAACTCTGCGGGTCTCGATATGGCCAATGAACATCGCCTGGCTTCGCTGTCCAGCGCCCTGTTGAGCGGTGCCAGTGAGCCTTACGCCGCACAACCGCTTATCGACGCACCGCTGAGCAGCGGGGAAAGCCAGAATGTCGTCAACCCGGCCGCACCGTCGGACGTGGTAGGTACGGTCCGCAACGCCTCAGAACAGGAGGTTTCGCAGGCCATTGAGGCGGCGGTGAATGCCGGCCCTATCTGGTTTGCTACGCCACCGCAGGAGCGTGCGGCGATCCTTGAACGTGCCGCGCAGCTGATGGAAGGTCAACTGCAGCAATTGCTGGGCATTCTGGTGCGTGAAGCCGGTAAAACCTACAGCAATGCCATTGCTGAAGTGCGTGAGGCCGTCGATTTCCTCTATTACTATGCTGGCATCGTGCGCCATGATTTTGACAATGAAACGCACCGCCCGCTGGGACCGGTGGTCTGTATCAGCCCGTGGAACTTCCCGCTGGCCATTTTTACCGGTCAGGTCGCGGCCGCACTGGCTGCGGGGAACAGCGTACTGGCGAAACCTGCCGAGCAAACGCCGCTGATCGCCGCCCAGGCCGTGGAGATTTTACTGAGCGCCGGTGTCCCGGCTGGCGTACTGCAACTGCTGCCGGGCCTGGGTGAAACCGTGGGTGCGCAACTGACCGGAGATGAACGCATTCGCGGTGTGATGTTTACCGGCTCCACGGCTGTCGCCACGCTGCTGCAGCGAAACCTTGCCGGCAGGCTGGACCCGCAAGGCCGTCCTACCCCGCTGATTGCCGAAACCGGCGGCATGAATGCCATGATTGTCGACTCCTCTGCCCTGACCGAACAGGTGGTTATCGATATCGTCGCCTCGGCCTTTGACAGTGCAGGTCAACGCTGTTCTGCCCTGCGTCTGCTGTGCGTGCAGGAAGACGTGGCGGATCATACGTTGAAAATGCTGCGTGGCGCGATGGCGGAATGTCGTATGGGCAACCCGGAACGCCTGTCTACCGACATCGGCCCGGTGATCGATGAAGAAGCGAAAGCCAATATTGAGCGCCATATTCAGGCGATGCGTAATAAAGGCTTTAAGGTGTACCAAACGGCGCAGGATAATCCTCAGGACAGCAAAGAGTGGGCAACGGGCACCTTTGTTAAACCCACGCTGATTGAACTGGATAAAGTCAGTGATCTGACCCAGGAAGTGTTTGGCCCTGTGCTGCACGTGGTGCGCTTTACCCGCAGCAGCCTGCCGCAGTTGATTGAACAGATTAATGCATCGGGTTACGGTCTGACCTTAGGCGTGCACACCCGCATTGACGAAACCATCCTGCAGGTTACGGCGGGGGCCAAAGTCGGCAACCTGTACGTCAACCGCAATATGGTCGGTGCGGTCGTCGGGGTACAACCGTTCGGCGGGGAAGGTTTATCCGGTACCGGCCCGAAAGCGGGTGGTCCGCTTTATCTGTATCGCCTGCTGGCGAACCGTCCGGATGACGCACTGAGCATTACCCTCGCCCGTCAGGATGCTGAGCGTCCGGCCGATAATGCGCAGCGTCAACTCCTGCTGGCTCCGCATCAGGCATTGACCGACTGGGCAACAGATAAACCTCAGCTGTCTTCACTGTGCCAGCACTATGCCGCGCTGGCCCAGGCGGGAACCGTGCGTCTGCTGCCAGGCCCGACCGGTGAGCGCAATACCTTCCTGTTGTTGCCGCGTGAGCAGGTGCTGTGTCTGGCGGACAACGAGCAAGATGCGCTGATTCAACTGGCGGCGGTGACCAGCGTCGGTAGCCAGGCACTGTGGCCGGACGATGAACTGCACCGCAAAGTGCTCGCCACCTTGCCGACGGCGGTGAAAGCCCGTATCACGCTGGCGAAAGATCCGCTGGCTGGGCATTTTGACGCCGTGATCTACCATGGTGATGCCGACCAGCTCCGCAGCCTGTGCGAACAGGTCGCGGCGCGCGAAGGGGCCATTGTGTCGGTGCAGGGCTTTGCCCGTGGAGAAACCAATCTGCTGCTGGAACGCCTGCTGATTGAACGATCGCTGAGCGTGAATACCGCGGCGGCAGGTGGAAATGCCAGCCTGATGACCATCGGCTAACGTTCTTCAGACTTTCTCTCTGATCGCTAATGAATAAAGGTTCATGCCCGGCATGAACCTTTTTTTTTCGCCTTACGCATGGCGTAATTTATTTCTGGCATCCGTCATCGTTAAATAAAAACAGCGTAAAAAACGAATATTTCCCCAGAAAGAAAAAAACTTTATTGCAGCGACCAATGCTGTCAAATGCGTTAACAGAAAGCGTCAGGTTGATAACGAAAACGCACGCCCTCAGCGCTATTCTCAGGCATTTCCTGCTGATGACTGGCGCACGACAACGCGACAGAAACTTATTAGCGGCACTAACACCTTATTCCACCCTGTCAAAACAAACCCAATATAATGGCCTGATTAAAAAGCAGTAATTTTATTTAAAATTTCAATATCCCATTATTAATACACTTTTGTTAATCCTTATTTTAGCCAGCCTTCTACCCCTTTAGGCGTATTTGGGGATGTTCTTGATATTTATCAAAATCCACAACCGAAACTTAATCATAATTTAACCAGCAAAATTTACGTTAATTGACATTTCATCATCTTTGCCCTCAATGCAGGCAGATGCCTTCACGCCTGCCTGCACGTAACGTTTATCCTGACCCGGAGTACATTGTGAATAAAAAAGAAAGACTATTACGGGAATGGCATCCTGAAGATTCTGATTTCTGGCAACGGCGCGGGCAGCATATTGCTCGTCGAAATTTATGGATTTCGGTTTCAGCGTTGCTGCTGGCATTTTGTGTGTGGATGTTGTTCAGCGCCGTTTCGGTTTATCTGAATCAGGTGGGTTTTCATTTCACCATTGAACAGCTCTTTTTATTAACCGCACTTCCGGCGCTGTCGGGTGCCCTTTTCCGCATTCCCTACTCCTTTATCGTGCCCATTTTAGGCGGCCGTGTCTGGACCACATTCAGTACCGCTATCCTGATCGTCCCCTGTGTCTGGCTTGGGTTCGCTGTGCAAAACCCGCAAACGCCCTATGCGGTCTTCATCGTTATTGCGCTGCTGTGCGGATTAGCAGGCGCGAACTTCGCGTCCAGCATGGGCAATATCAGCCTGTTCTTCCCTAAACGTCAGCAGGGTTCGGCGCTGGGCATCAATGGCGGCTTGGGTAACTTAGGCGTCAGCGTGATGCAACTCGTAGCCCCTTTTATCATTTTTGTTCCGTTTTTATCCCACGGCGTTCCCCACGGCGAAGGAGCAGCCATCTGGCTGGCAAACGCGGCCTGGATTTGGGTGCCGCTACTGGCGCTGACCGCTATTGCCGCCTGGTTTGGCATGAATGACATTGCCGGAATGCGCTCCTCACTTCGTGACCAGTTGCCGGTGTTGAAAAATGCCCACGTCTGGATCATGGGCATGCTTTATCTTGCCACCTTTGGCTCGTTTATTGGTTTTTCCGCGGGCTTTGCCGTGTTGGCGAAAACCCAGTTTCCAGCGGTGGATATCACGCATTTCGCCTTTTTTGGCCCGCTGCTTGGCGCACTGGCCCGGTCGGGGGGCGGGATGATCTCCGATAAGCTCGGTGGCGTAAAAGTGACCATCATTAATTTTATGCTGATGGTGATGTTTTCCGCCCTGCTGTTCCTCACCTTACCCGGCAGCGGCAGCGGATCGTTCCTGGGTTTCTACCTGGTGTTTATGGGGCTGTTCCTGACCGCCGGGCTGGGCAGTGGCTCCACCTATCAAATGATAGCGGTGATTTTCCGCCAGCTAACGCAAAGCAAAATGCTGGCACAAGGCCACAGTCTGGATGCCGCACAGCATGCCGCCGTGACCGATACGGCGGCGGCGCTGGGTTTTATCTCGGCACTGGGCGCCATCGGCGGTTTCTTTATCCCCAAAGCCTTTGGCAGTTCGCTGGCCATTACAGGTACGCCCGCCGCCGCCATGATTGTGTTTTTGCTTTTCTACATCGTCTGCCTGCTCGTGGCCTGGCTTTCATATGGTCGTGGTAAGAAAACCAGCGATTAATTCACCCGATTATTATTCACACATCAGCTCATGATTGAGTTGAATTCAACGGGTCGTTGACCCGACTGGAGAAGTGTTATGAGTAAACTTCTTGACCGTTTTCGCTATTTCAAACAAAAAGGTGAAAGTTTCGCCGATGGCCATGGGCAGGTTTATCACAACAACCGTGACTGGGAAGACGGTTATCGTCAGCGCTGGCAGTACGACAAAATTGTCCGTTCAACCCATGGCGTGAACTGTACCGGCTCCTGTAGCTGGAAAATCTATGTTAAAAACGGTCTCGTCACCTGGGAAACCCAGCAGACGGATTACCCTCGCACTCGCCCAGACCTGCCTAACCATGAGCCTCGCGGCTGTCCGCGTGGTGCCAGCTATTCATGGTATCTCTACAGCGCCAACCGCCTGAAATATCCCCTGGTGCGAAAAGCCCTGCTTGAGCTGTGGCGTGAAGCACTGCGTGAGAACCGCGATCCGGTTGCGGCATGGGATGCGTTGATGTCTGACGCGGAAAAATCGCGTCAGTACAAATCGCAGCGCGGCCATGGCGGCTTCGTGCGGGCCAACTGGCAGGAGATGAATCAGCTGATTGCGGCAGCCAACATCTGGACCATTAAACGCTATGGCCCCGACCGCGTTGCTGGCTTCTCCCCTATCCCGGCGATGTCGATGGTGTCCTATGCGGCGGGTACGCGCTATCTGTCGTTAATCGGCGGTACCTGTCTGAGCTTTTACGACTGGTACTGTGACCTGCCCCCGGCCTCGCCCATGACCTGGGGCGAACAGACGGATGTGCCGGAATCCGCTGACTGGTACAACGCGGGCTACATCATTGCCTGGGGTTCAAACGTACCGCAAACGCGTACGCCCGATGCGCACTTCTTTACCGAAGTGCGCTACAAAGGAACGAAAACCGTCGCCATCACACCGGACTACGCCGAGGTCGCAAAACTGAGCGATCAATGGCTGGCCCCGAAACAGGGCACCGACAGCGCCCTGGCGATGGCGATGGGGCATGTGATCCTCAATGAATTCCACCTGAAAAACCCCAGTGATTACTTCCTGAACTATGCCCGCCAGTACACCGATATGCCGATGCTGGTCGTGCTTGAAGCCCGTGAAGACGGCAGTTATGCGCCGGGCCGCCAGCTCCGTGCCGCTGACCTGATGGACAATCTGGGTGAAGAAAACAATCCACAATGGAAAACCGTGGCCTGCAATGCCGATGGCGCACTGGTGGTGCCTAACGGCTCGATAGGTTTCCGTTGGGGTGAAAAAGGGAAATGGAACCTGGAGCAAAAAGCGAATGGCTCCGCCACCCAACTGGCACTCAGCCTCATCGATCAGAACGATGCGCTGGTGGACGTGGCGTTCCCTTACTTCGGTGGACTGGAAAACCCACAGTTCCGCCATGTTAAGCAGGACGACATCCTGCTGCATAAACTGCCGGTGAAAATGCTGACGCTGGCGGACGGCAGCCGGGTGCCTGTTGCATCGGTTTATGACCTGACCCTGGCGAACTATGGCATCGATCGTCAGCTGGATGACAGCAACTGCGCACAGGATTACAGCGATATTCGCGCCTATTCGCCAGCCTGGGCGGAACAGATCTGTGGCGTGCCACGCAGCCAGATCGAAAAGATCGCCCGGGAATTCGCCGAGACTGCCCATAAAACCCACGGCCGTTCCATGATCATTCTCGGTGCCGGTATTAATCACTGGTATCACATGGATATGAGCTATCGGGCGATGATCAACATGCTGGTGTTCTGCGGTTGTGTTGGTCAGAGCGGCGGCGGATGGGCGCACTATGTCGGTCAGGAAAAATTACGTCCTCAGACAGGCTGGGCCCCGCTGGCGTTTGCGCTGGACTGGAATCGCCCTCCTCGCCATATGAACAGCACCTCGTTTTTCTACAATCATGCCAGCCAGTGGCGATTTGAGAAATTGCAGGTGAAATCCATTCTGTCACCGCTGGCCAATCCACACGATTACACCGGTCACCTGCTGGACTTTAACGTTCGCGCTGAGCGCATGGGCTGGTTGCCTTCCTCGCCACAGCTTAACGTCAACCCACTGGAGATCAGCGCCCAGGCCCGCCAGGCCAACATGACGCCAGAAGCCTGGACCGCTCAGGCATTGAAAGCCGGTACCATTCGTATGGCCAGTGAGCAACCCGACAGCGGCACCAACCATCCACGCAATATGTTTATCTGGCGGTCCAATCTGCTTGGCTCATCCGGCAAAGGCCATGAGTACATGCTGCGCTATTTACTGGGCACCGATAGCGGTATTCAGGGCCAGCCAGTGGATGATTCGGCGCTGATGCCAGAGGACGTGGAGTGGCAGACCGAGGCGCTGGAGGGCAAGCTCGACCTGTTGGTGACCCTCGACTTCAGGATGTCCAGCACCTGCCTGTTCTCGGATATTGTGCTGCCCACGGCGACCTGGTATGAAAAAGATGACATGAACACCTCTGACATGCATCCCTTTATCCATCCGCTTTCTGCGGCCGTCGATCCGGCCTGGGAATCAAAAAGCGACTGGGATATTTATAAAGGCCTCGCTAAAACCTTCTCGGCACTCTGTCAGGGCCACCTGGGTGAGGAAACCGATGTGGTGCTCCAGCCTGTTCAGCATGACTCGCCCGCCGAACTGGCGCAGACCGGCGATATCTGTGACTGGAAAAAAGGCCAGTGCGACCTGATTCCGGGTAAAACCGCGCCGCACATCGTGACCGTTAAGCGGGATTACCCGGCCACCTATGAGCGCTTCACCTCTGTCGGGCCGCTGCTGGAAAAACTGGGCAATGGGGGGAAAGGCATCAGTTGGAATACCGATAAAGAGGTCGAACTGCTGCGCAAACTCAATTATGTGAAAGCGGACGGTCCGGCCAAAGGACAGCCGCAGATCAACAGCGCCATTGACGCTGCTGAGATGATTTTAACGCTGGCCCCGGAAACCAATGGTCAGGTCGCGGTCAAAGCCTGGAATGCGCTGAGCGAATTCACCGGCCGGGAACATGCCCATCTGGCCCGCAACAAAGAAGAGGAAAAAATCCGCTTCCGTGATATCCAGGCGCAACCGCGCAAGATTATTTCCAGCCCCACCTGGTCCGGGCTTGAAGATGAGCATGTCTCTTATAACGCCGGTTATACCAACGTCCATGAGCTGATTCCCTGGCGCACCCTGAGCGGTCGTCAGCAGCTCTATCAGGATCACCCCTGGATGCGGGCGTTCGGTGAAAGCCTGGTGGTTTATCGTCCGCCGGTTGATACCCGCAGTCTGGAAGGATTGAAACATATCCCGTCCAACGGCTTTCCGGAAAAAGCCCTTAACTTCCTGACGCCGCACCAGAAATGGGGCATTCACTCGACTTACAGTGACAACCTGCTGATGCTGACCCTGTCCCGTGGCGGGCCGATTGTGTGGATGAGCGAAGCCGATGCGCAGGAACTGGGCATCGAAGATAACGACTGGATTGAAGTGTTCAACGCCAATGGTGCCTTAACCGCCCGTGCCGTTGTCAGCCAGCGCGTACCTGCCGGCATGACCATGATGTATCACGCCCAGGAGCGACTGATGAACATTCCTGGTTCTGAAGTAACAGGCATGCGCGGCGGTATCCATAACTCGGTGACCCGCGCCTGTCCTAAACCCACCCACATGATCGGTGGATATGCCCAGCTGGCCTATGGCTTCAACTACTACGGCACGGTCGGTTCCAACCGGGATGAGTTCATCCTGGTGCGCAAAATGAAACAGGTTAACTGGCTGGATGATGAAGGCCGGGATCAGATTCAGGAGGCAGCAAAATGAAGATTCGCTCACAGGTCGGAATGGTTCTGAATCTGGATAAATGTATTGGCTGCCACACCTGTTCGGTGACCTGTAAAAACGTCTGGACCGGGCGTGAAGGTATGGAATATGCCTGGTTTAACAATGTCGAGACCAAACCCGGCATAGGTTATCCCCAGGCCTGGGAAGACCAGGAGAAATGGAAAGGCGGTTGGATACGCAAAATCAACGGCCAACTGACGCCACGTCTGGGTAGCCGCAGCGCCGTGCTGACTAAAATCTTCGCCAATCCCGTGGTGCCGGGCATTGATGATTATTACGAGCCCTTTACCTATGACTACCAACACCTGCATACCGCTAAAGCAGGTAAAAGTCAGCCGACCGCCCGTCCACGTTCGCTGATCAGCGGCGAACGGATGGATAAAATCGTCGGCGGCCCTAACTGGGAAGAGCTGCTGGGTGGGGAGTTCAGCAAACGCAGTGCCGATAAAAACTTCGACGCCATGCAGAAAGAGATGTATGGCCAGTTTGAAAACACGTTCATGATGTATCTGCCGCGCCTGTGTGAACACTGCCTGAACCCAGGCTGTGCAGCCACCTGCCCCAGCGGTGCGATCTATAAGCGTGAAGAAGACGGCATTGTGTTGATCGATCAGGATAAATGCCGGGGCTGGCGTTTATGCATTAGCGGCTGTCCCTACAAAAAGATCTATTTCAACTGGAAGAGCGGCAAGTCAGAGAAGTGTATTTTCTGCTATCCCCGCATTGAGTCAGGCATGCCGACCGTCTGCTCTGAAACCTGCGTGGGCCGCATTCGTTATCTGGGCGTGCTGCTCTACGACGCCGATAAGATTGCCGATGCCGCCAGCACGGAAAATGAGCACGACCTGTACCAGCGCCAGTGCGACATCTTCCTTGACCCGAACGATCCCGCCGTGATTGAGGAAGCCTTACGTCAGGACATTCCGCAAAGCGTGATCGACGCCGCCCAGGCTTCGCCGGTCTGGAAAATGGCAATGGACTGGAAGCTGGCCCTGCCGCTTCACCCGGAATACCGCACCTTGCCGATGGTCTGGTATGTGCCGCCGTTGTCACCCGTTCAGTCGGTGGCTGATGCCGGTCTGCTCGAAGCGGACGCCAGCGTTTTACCCGATGTGGAAAGCCTGCGGATACCTGTGCAATACCTCGCTAACCTGCTGACGGCGGGCGATACCGCGCCGGTATTACGCGCGCTGAAACGGATGATCGCAATGCGCCATTACAAACGCTCGCAGACCGTTGACGGCGTGACGGATACGCGCGCGCTTGAAGAAGTGGGCCTGAGTATGCAGCAGGCAGAAGAAATGTACCGTTATCTGGCCATTGCCAACTATGAAGACCGCTTTGTTATCCCCTCCAGTCATCGCGAACTGGCCCGGGATGCCTTTCCGGAACGCAACGGCTGCGGCTTCAGTTTTGGTGACGGTTGCCACGGCAGTGATACTCAGTTCAATTTGTTTAACAGCCGCCGCATTGATGCCATTGATATCGGTAATAAAGCGGGAGGGGAATGATGGATATCCTGAAACTTATTGGCATGTTGCTTGAATACCCGGATGAATCGCTGTGGCAGCACCAGGATGAGGTACGTGCACTGATCACGCAGCACTATCCTGCACTTTCGTCCTTTACCCAGCATTATCTGGCGGCAGCACCGCTGGATAAGCAGAGCGACTGGTGCGCCCTGTTTGAACGCGGGCGGGCAACATCACTCCTGCTGTTCGAACATGTTCATGCTGAATCGCGCGATCGCGGTCAGGCGATGGTGGATCTGCTGGCTCAGTATGAGCAGGCCGGTCTGGAACTCCACTGCCGGGAGTTGCCCGATCATCTGCCGCTCTATCTGGAGTACCTGAGTCAACAGGATGAGAAAGCGGCGCGTCAGGGCCTGAAGGATATCGCGCCAATTCTGGCCCTGCTGGGCGGACGACTGAAAGCGCGCGGCAGTGAGTTTAGCCAGCTGTTTGACGCCCTTCTCAACCTCGCGCGTAGCCCGCTGCACAGTGAGAGCGTTGCCCGGCAGGTTGCCACCGAGCCGCGCGATGACACGCGCGAAGCGATAGATGCGGTATGGGAAGAAGAACAAATTAAGTTCATCGATGATAAAGCCTGCGATCGTTCTGAACGGCAACAGCATCAACGCCGTTTCAGTCAGGACAGCCGTCCGCAGTATCTTGAACTGACCTCTGGAGGCGCACAATAATGCACTACCTGGACGTGTTATTTTTTGATATCTATCCCTACCTGTGCGGAACGGTTTTCCTGGTAGGCAGTTGGCTGCGCTATGACTACGGACAGTATACCTGGCGTGCCTCATCCAGCCAGATGCTGGACAAAAAGGGCATGCGCTTTGCGTCCAACGTCTTTCACATCGGCATTATTGGGATCTTATTCGGGCATCTGTTCGGCCTGCTGACGCCGCACTGGATGTACGAACCCTTTCTGTCGATTGCCACCAAGCAGAAACTCGCGATGATGGCCGGTGGCGTCTTTGGCTTGATGACGCTGGTTGGCGGCTTTCTGCTGCTGAAAAGACGGCTGCTCAATCCACGCATCCGGGCGACCTCGACGCGCGCCGACATTGTGATTATGGGTATCCTTGTGGTGCAGGTTGCCCTGGGGCTGATTTCCATCATCTTTTCGCTGCAGCACATGGACGGCCTTGGCATGATGAAACTGGTCGGCTGGGCGCAGGCGGTGGTGACATTCCAGGGTAATGCTGCCCAGTGGCTTGACGGCGTTGAGTGGATTTATCGTGTTCACTTGATTCTGGGCATGACGATTTTTCTGGTCTTCCCGTTTACCCGTCTTGTGCACGTCTGGAGCGCGCCAGTTGAGTATCTCACGCGTCGCTATCAGGTGGTACGCGCACGTAAATAAGACGGCCCGTGAACCCGACCACCTCATCGCTGGCCGGGTTCATTTCTCTTTTTCAAACCGCTGATATCTCGCCCGGCCAGACGTTATGACCCAAACGCGTGGTCAGGTGCCAGGGCAGACTGGCCGTTTTATCAGGGTTGGAAAGATAAACAGCGCGCGCCCTGCTCCCCGATTCGTCAGCGACCAGACGGCAATGGAACACAGTGAGCAGAGGGCCACAATCACCAGCGGATACAGGCTGGCCCACAGCCAGGAAAACCACGCTAATTCAAACAGCTGATGACGCTGTGCCAATAAAATGGCCGTCATACCGAAATACTCAATAAAGATACGATGGAGAACGTAAATGGGTAAAGTATGACGCCCCATCCAGTTGAGCCAGGCCATGCTGCTGATCTGATTTAACCGACGGCAGACGGCAATACTGATGAGGATGGCAAGGACAGATACGAAAAGGCGCTTATCCACACCGAACAGGCCGTGCAGACCTGCCACCAGCGCCAGCAACAACCACGGCAAGCTATTTTCCCGTCGCCACTCGCTCAAACGCAGCATCTGCGTACACCAGAACGTCCCCAGTATGAAGAACACAAAATACTGCGCCAGACTCTGTGGCCCCCAGAAGGGGATCACCTTTTCAACAGCCAGGTAATTGAGCAGCGTTGCCGCGACCAGCAATAGCACCTTATAACGCTGAAAAAGTTTAGCGCACAGGAAGTAGATCGCTAAACCATATAAGTACCATGAGGTACTCATCGCCAGAAATGTCAGCGTAAGAAACTCCGCCAGCGATCCCGCATAGGCCGCATTAAGATTTTGTGAAATACGCTGTCCGGTGATTTCTGTTGAAATCCCCACGATTGACCACCACTGAATGGCTCCCCATACAAGGTACAGGTAAAACAAATTAGTGATTCGGCTGGTCGTGATGTGCTTCCAGGGGCGATTAATAATGGCATTGCTGGCCAACAAACCTGAAACAAAGAAAAAAGCAGGCATACGCAGTGGGGATAATAATCTATTGAACTGCACCCACATCTCTGCGGGGAACACGCCCGCGCTCAGGTCTTTTAGCGTATTTTCAAAGCCGGGCAACACCGTATGGTACAGCACAACAAGCAGGATACAGATGCCTTTGAGCGTATTAATCCATGCAATGTGTTCTTTTTCATTGTGCTTCATCAGGGAATTTCCGCCGTGGTGTCATTCCAGAAAAAACGAATTCGCGCTGCTCATATGATCGTTATGTGGAAAGTATTCCGTATGTCCTGTCACCTGAATGTAGCGAAAGTCTTAAAGTTATCTGTCGGAAACGGTTTAGAACCCAGCTTTACAATAAAGGGTATTCTTTGACATTTATGCCGGCTTTAATTTGACGTCGGTAACATCCATTGAGCGTCAGAGTAAATCAGGATCGCCCGTCCACAACGGAATATGACTTTACTATGAATTTTCTCTGTCGGTACTTGCTTAACGCTATTTTTGCCATTACGTTAACTGTACTTTAAGACAGGCCACTCAACGTAAGTGCAGGTGAGCGTTATCCGACAATCACGAGTGAGTCAGTCCTCCAGGTAAAAGAGTTTGCTTAAGCCTTTGCCGGAAAAACATTTTTCCCTACGTCGAAACGTATTAATCATGTTGCCCCTTCTCCTGCCGCCTTTAGGGTAATTTCAGGTCCGGATATCACCTGAATAACAGAGAGCGCGCACGGGTCGTGTGGATAAATGCCGTTAATAGCTTATTCGTCTTTTTTATTTATGCCCTGCGGAATAACGCAGACAGGCTAAAAAGGCCATTTTGGCTTTTACGGATTCAGGATTAATTTTTCAGTTTTCCATTCGGCACGCGCTGTCTGAATGGTTGTTTCTGATTTACTCACAAATGGAATGTCATCATGAAGCAGACGCGTTTTACGCCCGTTGCCACTACCGCTACCGTTAACGACCAGCAGATACTGGCAAACGACTGGGGCACACTGACCAAATATGATATGACCTATGTGCGCACCGATGGCACAGAACAGCGCTTTACCCGTGAAGCTTATGATCGCGGTCACGGTGCGACCATCCTGCTCTACAACCGCGACGACAGGACGGTCATCCTGACCAGTCAGTTCCGCATGCCTGCTTTTTTGATCGGTCATCACTTTGAGCTGATTGAAGCCTGTGCCGGATTGCTCGACGCACGTGACCCCATTCAGGCCATCAGAAGCGAAGCGGAAGAAGAAACGGGATACAAGCTGAATGACGTCACTAAGATTGGCGAGATATTCATGAGCCCCGGTTCCGTTACCGAGCGTCTGCACTTTTTTATCGCCCCTTTTACCCGTGAGATGCGAATAAACGCGGGCGGGGGTATTGCCGCCGAAGGCGAAGATATCAAGGTGATTGAGGTGCCGATTAAAGAGGCGCTTGCCATGATTGATGCGGGGACCATCATTGACGCGAAAACCATTATTCTGATTCAGCATCTGGTCATCAAAGGCATCTGCACGCCAGACTAACGTAGACAAAAAACGGGCCAGTAAGCTGGCCCGTGAATTCAGGATGATGAGGTTTGCGTTTCCGCCTGATGCTTACTGAGTAAACGCGGGTGGATAAACAGTATCCGTCCGGGTCCACGGTTCAACAGCGTCCAGACCAACAGCGAAAGTAACGTACACACCGCCACGCCGGTTAACGGCATCAACAGCGCCCAACTCCAGCTAAAGCCCGCATTGCCGAACCAGCCATAATGTAGCGCCAGGGAGATGGCGCTCAGCCCCACTAACTCGATAAAAATACGGTGCAAGACATAAATCTGCAGCGTATTGCGTCCGATGTAATTCAACCAGGCCATATTGAAATGCGCGTTAAGAAAACGGCACAGCACAATGCCAAAGACGATGGTCAACAGGCTGTAAAACGGATTTTTATAAATGCCGCCCGCATGATGAAGGATGCCGATCAGCGCTATTGCGCCCAGCCACAGCCAGTGACGACCTTTCAGACCGCTGAGTTCAATTAATGCCGCGCTGAAAAAGACGCCCAGTAAGAAATAGAGATAGTTTTGCGCGACGCTGGCCGGTCCCCATCCGGGAATAAGGCTAAACTGTGCCGCATAGTTCGCCGCAATCGCAAATACGACCAGCACTATTTTCTGTCGATGAAAAAGCTTGGTCACCAGGAAGAATCCGGCCAGCGCATACAAGTACCACAGGCTGGTCATCGACAGCATTAACAGCTTGATAAACTCCAGCGGGGAATCAGCATAGGCGGCATTCTTACTGCTCGACAGCCGCTCCCCCAGATGGGTTGAGATGTAGTGGATACTCAGCCATTGAATCACGCCCCACAGCAGGTAGAGGTAGACAATATTGCTGAACTTCTTGGTAAAGACCGCTTTCCAGCTTTTCTTCACGACCGAATTGGCGGCCAGCAGTCCGGAGACAAAGAAAAATGCGGGCATCCGCAGGGGCGAAAGCCAGGTATTAAATGCTACCCACCAGTGAGCCGGGAACAGACCGGCAGTCAGATGAGGGAGCGAAGGTGCGAACGTGGTGATGATGGAGTGATGCAATACCACAAGTAAGATGCATCCTCCTTTGAGGGTATTAATCCAGAGGATTTCCTTTCTGTCCTGACTCATTATTTCGTCCTGATCGTGCGATGAATTTGTGAAGAATTATTTATATTTTCACGCAGGTCTCAATCAGGCGGCTCTTAAAAGTTACAGTCTGTTACTCGCGCAGAAGCTAATCCGGCATAAAACCATCAAAATCAATCCATTAAAATAATACTAAATGTAAATTTTCAGAAGAAACTGAGAGAATAAAAGCAGAGGGCACGGCAAGAAACGCCGCCTTATTCCGGCGGCGTCGACGTTTATTGATTAAGAAATTTATCGAGAAATTGTCGAGTCCGCGCTTGCTGTGGATCGCTAAACAGCGCTTTAGCCGGTCCATGTTCTACGATGCGTCCCTGATCCATAAAGATGGCGCGGTCGGCGACGTCGCGGGCAAAACTCATCTCATGCGTGACAATCACCATAGTACGCTTTTCCTGCGCCAGCGCGCGGATAGTGTTCAGCACCTCGCCCACCAGCTCCGGGTCCAGCGCAGACGTCGGCTCATCAAACAAAATCACTTCGGGTCGCATTGCCAGCGCACGGGCAATCGCAACACGCTGCTGTTGACCGCCGGAGAGACGCCTTGGGTAGCTGTCTTCTTTACCGTGAAGCCCGACTTTTTCAAGCAGGCTCCGCGCGCGGGCAATTGCGTCCGCCTTTGCTTCACCTTTTACAATCACCGGCCCTTCAATGATATTTTCCAGTACCGAGCGATGGGGAAACAGGTTGAAGTTTTGAAAGACAAAGCCCACCTGCTGGCGTAACAGGCGCACCTGCTCTTTCTGCTTGTGGATGCCCTGGCTGGCATCAATGGTGATATCCCCCACTTTAATGCGACCGGCGTCAGGCACTTCAAGCAGGTTAATACTGCGTAACAGCGTGGTTTTGCCCGAGCCGCTGGGGCCGATGATGGCGACGATTTCACCGGGCGCGACGTCAAGGTCAATGCCGTGCAGTACCGTTTGTCCGTTAAACTTTTTCACCAACTGGCGAACGTCGATTGCACTCATTTCGCCTCCTGATCCTGACGGTTAACGTGGGTTTCCAGACGGTTTTGCAATGCTGACAGCACGGTGGCCATCACCCAGTAGATCAGCGAAGCCGCCAGGTACATGGTGAACACTTCCAGGGTACGCGAGGTAATCAATTGCGCCTGGCGAAACAGTTCAGGAACCTGAATGGTGGCGGCCAGTGACGTATCTTTTACCAGGCTGATAAAGCTGTTTCCCAGGGGTGGCAACGCGGTGCGGGCAGCCTGTGGCAGAATAACCCGACGCAGGGTTTGCCACGGCGTCATGCCGATACTGGCAGCCGCTTCCCACTGACCACGCTCAATCGCTGCAATTGCGCCACGCAGCGACTCCGATGCATAGGCCGCCATATTCAGCGATAACCCAATCATCGCCGACGGAATGGGGTCCAGCTCAATGCCAAACTGCGGCAGACCGTAGTAGATCATAAACAGCTGCGCGATGAGCGGCGTGCCGCGAAAGATGGACACATAGATACGCGCCAGCCAGTTTACCGGCCAGAAGCGCGATAAACGCATCAGGGCCAGCAAAAAGCCCAGTATCAACCCAAAGAACATCCCGCCGATACTGAGCTGTAGCGTGAACAACGCGCCTTTAAGTAAAAAAGGTGCTGAATCCAGCACCAGTTGTAAACTTTCCTGCATTATTTCGTTACGTCCGCGCCAAACCATTTCTCTGACAGCTTTTTAAGTGAGCCGTCTTTCTGCATGTCCGCAATGGCCTGATCGATCGCTTTCAGCAAGTCTTCATTGCCTTTGCGCATTGCCACGCCCGCTTCCAGACGGGAGAATGCCGGACCGGCTACCGCCATGGTATCACCGGTTTTCTTCACCAGATCCAGGGCTGCCAGACGATCGACCAGAATCGCATCAACGCGACCAGAACGCAGATCCTGATACTTGGTTGGGTCATCATCGTAAGTACGGATATCCACGCCTTTGACGTTGGCACGTAACCACTGTTCGTAGTTCGTCCCCAGGCCTACACCGACTTTCTTACCGGCCAGATCCTCTGGTTTGGTAATGCTGCCCGCGTTTTTCTTCAGCGTCAGCGCCTGCACACCTGAAATGGTATAGGGCGTAGAGAAGTCATACTTCTTTTTACGCTCATCGGAGATCGTGACCTGATTGATCACCACATCGATACGTTTGGAATCTAAGGCGGCTAACATGCCATCCCACTTGGTCGGTTTAAGCTCGGCTTTCACCCCCATGTGTTTCGCCAGTTCCTGGGCGAACTCCACTTCAAAACCCGTCAGCTTGCCCTTTTCATCCTGAAAACTGAAAGGGGGATAGGTGCCTTCCAGGCCCACACGCAGCTCGCCTTTGCTTTTAACCTGCGCCAGTAAATTCTCCGCCGCAAAAGTTTTAACGCTAACGCCTGCAACCAGCGCAACAGCCATCATTCCCGTCACCAGCTGGCGACGAATCTGTGAAAAAGCCATGTTTACCCCATTTATTATTTATCAGTGTGGTGTTAAGCGGCTAAACACGGTTTGCCGCTCTGTCATTATGGGCGTTATTTCGCATAAGACGTCAAAATAACGCCTGAATTATAACCCTTTTTTGCGCTGCGTCTCAGACCGAAGGGTGATAAGCAAATAACGCCGGTGCACCGCCTGTATGCACAAACAACAACGGGCCTTCACGGCGAAAACGATTCTGGTTAATCCCATCAATAAGACCGGCCATCGCTTTACCGGTATAAACGGGATCAAGAAAAATGCCTTCAAGACGGGCCAGCATTTTCACCGCCGCCATGCCCTCTTCATTCGGCTCGCCGTAGCGCGGAGAAAAATACTCATCCCATAGCGTTATAGGTGCCTGCGCCTGCACGGCTAACTGCGTCGCCAGCGCCTGACGTAGTTCTTCAACCTTAGGCAATTGCTCACTGACTTTACGCGACACGGTTACGCCAACCAAATCGGTCTCTGGCAAGAGCTGCTCCAGTCCTATGGCCAGGCCCGCATGGGTTCCGGCGCTGCCTGACGCCACGACCACCGCCGCAAAATCCACTACGCCTTCACTTTGGTGCGCAATCTCCTGGGCACATTCCACGTAACCTAGCGCACCCAGTGCATTTGAGCCGCCCACAGGTAGCACGTAAGGCCGGAAACCCTGCGCCTCCAGACGTTCCGCCTGTTCCGCCAGCTGCGCAGCGGGATGGGTCAGGGCATCGACCATCACCACGTCAACATCCATCAGGTCCAGCATCAGGCGATTACCATTGGTCAGGTAGTTTTCACTCTGAGTCGCAATCGGATTTTCCAGTAACGCTACGCATTTCAGGCCCAGTTTTGCGGCGACCGCCGCCGTCTGCCGCACATGGTTTGACTGAATGGCACCCGCAGTCAGCAACACATCTGCGCCTTCACGCAGGGCATCTGCGGCCAGAAACTCCAGCTTACGCAGCTTGTTGCCGCCCATCGCCAGCGGCGTCACGTCATCACGTTTGATAAAGATGTCGCGGCCAAGATGGTCCGATAATCGCGGCAGGTATTCTAACGGCGTCGGTGCGCCCAGAAGTTCGATACGGGGAAACTGATGAATAAGATGTAAAGACAATGCGGCCTCCAGTTGGGCACAGAGCAGTGATCTTTACAGTGTTACAGAAGATGCAGAAAGGATCATCCTGAATTCAAACTCAGGTGATGAACGGAGAAGCGGTCGGGCAAGTATCCACTTGCTGTTACACAACTTCCCCATTTTCCCCCTGTGGACAGGGGAAAATGGGGTGGGAGACAGAATGTCAGAGGAAAACCTGCCTGACACTTTTACCCGATCCCTTAACGTTGCTGCCAGCCCAAAAACTGGTCGTACTTACGAAGCGCAATACGATAATTGTTATTACCTGCATCGGGTAAGTCTTCTTCCAGGCATTGATGCCAGCTATTGCCTGTGAGTTTTTCAGCCGGAAAATTTCTGGCCTTCAACATATCGTCAAGCCGACGTAAGCGAACCACATATTCACGAATGGTGCTTGGGCTCATTTCAGTCTGTTCAAACAGATATTGTTTGAAGGCCATGATGTCAAAATAATTAGGATGCGTATTACAAAAAATATCGCTGCAAAAACGACAAAGTGCCGTTAATTCTGGCTGCAGTTTTAGCCAAAGCGGCTCATCAATCATTTGGTCCATCCGTGCGATGGCCTCTTTATTGATGATCTGGCCACGAAAGACCAGCGCCATACGGTCTAATACTTTGCCACAGTGTGAACAATTGTTTTGGCTGTGTTTGTAGTCTTTAAGATAACGACTTAAAGGTCTGGCTTTGGTTTTGGCTCCCACTGTTGAGTCCCCGATTTCTTATTATTTATAGATCGCCAGGAACTGAGCCTTCTAGCGCGCTCCCGTAAGTCGGGCACGCAAGCGTTTTATCGCCTGACTGTGCAGTTGGCTGACTCGGGATTCCCCCACGTCAAGTACCGCGCCAATCTCTTTCAGATTCAGTTCTTCCTGGTAGTACAGTGTCAGCACCATCTTCTCGCGCTCGGGCAAAGCCTCGATCGCTTCAATGACGCGTTCACGCAGACTCCCTTCCATTAACTGATGAAGTGGATTGGCCTCTTCGTGCCCTTCCGTCACCAGTTCCGCACTGTCACCGTGTTCTTCTCGATACTCATCGTACGAAAAGAGCTGGCTGTTGTTGGTATCCAACAGAATCTGCCGGTACTCTTCTATCGAAACATTCAACTGTTGCGCGACTTCCTGTTCAGAAGCGGCCCGACCCAGCATCTGTTCGACCTGATGCATAGCCCCGGCTACCTCACGAGCATTTCGTCTGACGCTACGCGGCGCCCAGTCCCGGCTGCGAAGCTCATCAAGCATGGCCCCACGAATGCGCTGTACTGCATACGTGGTAAAGGCGGTACCCTGAAGCGCGTCATAGCGCTCCACCGCATTCAACAGACCAATGCCCCCGGCTTGAAGCAGGTCGTCAAGTTCAACACTGGCTGGCAGGCGGACCTGTAAGCGCAGTGCTTCATGACGTACCAGTGGGACGTAGCGCTGCCAGAGCGAATGTTTGTCCATCACGCCATCGGCGGTATAGAGATCGTTCACGTTGACTACCCTGCGTTAATGAAGTTATCGGCATGATTATGCAATTCTGTAGGGCTTTTGATTGGCTGAATAGGCGGGATAAACCAAGGTTATTTCAAATTTGTGATGTTTCAGAGCGGAAGGTTCCGCTCTGTACAGACAGACTAACGTAATGACAGTAAACGCTGGCGGGTTGCGGATGGCACGTTTTCCCACAGTGCACAAACCTGCCCTTCCATCTCCTGATAAAACGGACCAATGCTTTCACGCGTTTTTTCATCCGCATGAAAACGCACCTGCCCGGAATCACCATCAATGCTTATCATTTTGTTGACAAAAAGCCGCTGTAAATCGCTGCGCAGGAACAACCCGTTATCCACACTGTTGTCTGCCAGAAAACCCTCATCGTTTTCTCGTGTGTCGATATGGCAGGCCTCAACCCACGGCCACAGATGCGGGTCGAGAAGGCTGGTTCCGGTAATAATACAGGCACCGTAGCGCGCTTTTACCGCCGCCATAAATTCTGACTGGCTGGCTTTCTGCAACACTTTGGCTTTGACACGCCGCCCCACTTCAGTACCAGGCATAACTGCAGCCGGAATCTTGTGTTCGGGCGTGCTCAGTACCACAATAAACTGGATGCGACGAGACTGCGGGAAACAGGGGTTAGACTGCACGTTGAACAGCTGCCACCAGGCATCTTCTTCATCTTCACGCATCAAAACCAGTTTATAACCCCGGCTGTTGATCAGGTTTTGCGCCTGCGCAGAATGGGGATCGACCATGGCATAGACATAGCTTTTCCCTATCACCTTCCAGCGATTATCCTCATCCTCTTTTCCACGGCGAAAATAGTGAAAAGGCTGCTGCTGTTTAAGGTAGTACTCAAAACGGCGCAAATAGTTTTTCCGTTCATTGTCGTTAGCAATGAACAACAGGTCTTCCAGAGGACTGTTACTCTCTTCCTGAGCAAAGACAGCACGAATTTTTAACGTCCGATAGCTGGTTGAAGGACTCAGCAGCGCACGCGCCGTCAGTTCTTTCTCATCAGGGTATTGCTGTGCATAACGCCGGGCGATCTCTTCAAAAGAAAGGCGTTCGCCCGGAAGCAGGTCATAGTTAAAGCGCATAACCACCCCAGAACATGAAAAGTTATATCAAAATGAGAGTCATTCTGAAGGGGATTATCGGCATAGTTGTAATGAACTGTAACGCTGCGATGACTTTTTTATTATTTCCCCGTCCGGATTAAAATCCTGCCGTTTTAGTACGTCACATTTGCCTTATTACGCGAGAAAACAGGTATTTTCGTCGCGGATGACCGGGTGTCTTTTCCGCTTGTGCGCTGTGTCTGTTGCTTATCCTTTACTTTACCTGCTTTTTTATCGGTTATTCTTGCCATTAGTTTCACTTGCAAGCTCGTATTCTTTCATCATCACTCTGCAAGCGTAGACCGGTTCTAGAGGAAGTGAATAGCGGGGACGTCATACATGCCCATCGTAAATGGGTTGATTGTAGAACGGGTGACAATTTCCAGAGAGTTAAGGGGCATGGCCTGAGATCAGGGCTTCCAGGAAACCTTGCTGAAACAATTACCTAAAGGACCACACCTGCCAAATGAGGAATAACCGCAAAGTGACTTTTCTATCGCCAGTACTGCTGTTGATACTGTGTGCAAATGATCAGCAAGGAACATTACCGCAGGAGTCGCTCTGATGCGCGTTTTACTAACAGGTGCTTATGGTCAACTGGGCCGCTGCATACTGGATCGCTTTCCCACAGACTGGATTACCCTGGCGTGTGGGTCAGCGGAACTTGATATTACTAAAAGATCTGCAATTGAACTGATTGTAAAAAAATTCCGGCCTGATGTGATAATGAATGCAGCGGCCTATACAGCAGTAGACAAAGCTGAAACCGACCGCGTCAGAGCGATGAAAATAAATGCGCTTGGCGCCGAAAATATTGCACTTGTTGCCAGAAAATATGGTTCACGCCTTATCCATATCTCTACAGACTACGTATTCGATGGCAGAAAAAAAACGCCTTATAATGAAGATGACTCACCCTGCCCTATTAATTTCTATGGTTTGAGCAAGTGGGAAGGTGAAACTCGCATATTAAATATTTTACCTAATGCTGTAATTTTGCGGGCTTCATGGATATTTAGTGAATATGGTGACAACTTTGTCCAAAGGATATTAAAACTGGCTAAATCGCACGGCGAAATTAAAGTCGTTAATGATCAGTTTGGCTGCCCAACTTATGGCGGAGATGTGGCACTGGCAATGATAAAACTTGCCGAGCGCGTTGAAAGTCAGGGAATTTATCATTTTTGTGGCGACCAAAAAGTTAGTTGGTGTGAATTTGCTCAAACCATCTTCATCATTGCCCAATACGACGTAATTGTAAAAGGCATTGATAGCGGTAGTTATCCTACCAATGCCTTAAGACCAACGAACAGTGTTCTGAGTTGCGAAAAAATTCGTGATCTTGGTATTTCCCCATCAAATTGGGAAGCTGCGCTTCGTCTTGTTGTTCCAACTCCTGCCTATTGTTAGTATGACCAGTCAAGCCTGCATAACATGACAGGCTTGAAAACTGGAGATATCCAACACCTGGACATATCCGATGCGAATTTGAATATTAAAACCAACCTGACATCAAATCCCTTGAATTAAATTCGCATTTAAAAAAAACTATTCTTGATTAAAAATCATCGCTTCGCTTTTAAGGACATAGGCTTGCTCCAGATATTTTTGCAGAGCATATTTCCATTCAGACGCTTTGTTTTTGATAACTTTAATCCCTGTCAGAGAATCGTATTGCATAACATCACTGGCAAAACATGGTACACCCAAAGCCTGCCAGGCTAATACATCAAAGGCACCCTTATGTCTGTTAAAATTCCCTCTTTCGAGTGGTGCTAATGCTAAATCAGCATTGAGGTGCAAGAGCGTGCCAAAGAAGTCTTTTTTTACGACTTTCCGGTGATATTCTTTAATATTTGGTTTAAGTTCCGCGGGGCATTCACCATAAATAATCCAGTCAATTCTCTCAGAATAGTGCTGAATAACAGGTAATAAAAAACGCCAATCACTCTCTCGAAGTGAATGTAAAGCAAGGGCAACCCTAGGCTTGTTATGTATTGTTTTTTCTGTAAGTAAAGACTCAATTACAACATCATCAGGAATATTAATCACGTTTTCGTTCATTGTAGAGAAGAACTGTTCCGCTTCAATGTTACGTACAATAACCATATCAAGCTTGCAGATGATTTCTTTTAGATTTAATAGATTATGTTTACTGTAATCGTAGAATACTGTTGCATCCAATATAACAAATCCTGCTTGCTTCTGTTTTTTTAGCGAGAGATGTTTTATCAACTCTGGAGCCATAATATCGTTATAAATGAAATAGCATGCACCGAGACTTGCAATTTCATTAGCAGTCAATCCATTACTAACTGAGGCGAATCCATTTATACCCTGTGATGAAAACGCACGAGATAACGTATCCCCGCGGAGTTGGGTCTCAGTGTTATTAACCGTATCGAGATAAACAACGCCTTTACGATGAAGTCGCAGAGGGTAGAGAGAGAGATTTTTTTCAAGTCTGTAATGATCATCGTGGAAGTTATAAGCTTTACAAGCAAAAGGATCGACACCCTCAGCCAGAAAGAATGTTTCATCAATTAGCGCACTGTCCTGATGCGGAAGGTGGATGAGCTTTGCTATATCATTTCCTTCGTATGTCATTACTGCCTCATGAGCCACCACATTAAAAAGACCATGCTGACAGAAACACATTAAAAGATGACTCACAGCCGATTGTAACAGTTGAAAGCGTGCGTCGAGTTTGCCTGCCATAATGAAACTACGGGTTTTAAACAAAATACAGGCCGCATTCAAACTCGAAACATTACGATCAACGATCAACTTCATCCAGGGGCCCTGAGCAGAAAGCGCTTCACCATATCCCTGATTGTAAATTCCTACATGCGGTATAATTTCCTGACCAGCACTATAAATAAGGTTATTTTCTAACGTCAATTTCCCACCCACTGCAGCGATAGTGTCACGCTTCAAGTGTTTAAGCATTGTGCGAGGCCACCCATTATTACAAAAAATCATGCCTGCACTGACCAGGAGAAAATGCTCAGTCTCACATTCAGAAACAACCAAATTTATTTTTTCGGAAATGGCAATATCATTTTTCGACTTATGAATTTTGAACCTTGCTGAATCTACTTCGATTAAATTATTTAACCATAAATCACACTCTGGATAAGTCTTGTCTTCATGAATAACGATGAATTGATAATCGATGCCATCAAGTGTTTCCAGGCATGAAAGAATCGTTTTCTGCAAGCTATCAAGATTATTGTATCCATAAACAATAATAGTATATTTATCCACACAGCATTGTTCATCCATCATTTTAACAGTCGCAAAATTATTTTTCACGACACTAAAATTTTTACTACCTGATTCATGATAGTGTTTTTTTATCGTCGCCAAATTTGATTCTGTAACCTCAACACTATTTGTTTGAGCACAAACAATCGCGAGTGGAATATGTATCATGCTTGACGTTAGATTAAGTCTGATTAAGACAGATAAAAAGCGTAGTTCTGCGTCAGCAAAAATTGTTCCGGGTTCAAGAAAACGTTCCAAAAGTTTGCCATTACGAAGCAAAAAATGCTTTCCCATTAATCCTGGCATTTGCAAAATCAAATCAGGATTAATACCGGGTGAAAAAAAGGGGGCATTTTCTCCGGATGGAAAACGGTAGCTCTTATCAAACATACCAATTTCTGCTACACATTCATTGAATACAGAAAGTGCAGATAAAAACATGTTAGTGTGCAGCATGTCAGTATCATGCATTATGAAAGTAGTTGCGTCAGGAAAAGCAAAGTAATCCTCTAACTTTCCACTAAACTCATTTTGCGCATTCACAAAACCCACATCAATATTTAGCAACTTATTTAAACCCAGGCTTTTATTATCCGGATCTTTCCTCTCAGCATTATCATCAACAATTACCAGAAAATTAATTTTCTGGCTTATCAGGTCTTGTGAAATCTGACTATCATTGTAGTGTTGATGAATATTTTTCAACCAACTCACTTCATCATAAATACGTAAAGCAGATTTTTCTTGTGCCCTACGCTGTGTTTTTTCAAAAAAAACATTGAGTTGAGCAATGAATTCATCATCAAATTTTTTTATATGCAGATGAACTTTATATAACTCACTTCGCGCTTTTTCCAGACTGTTCGAATCATCAGCCCAGGCAACACCACCACCACCCATATCAACTATCGCAGCGTTACCAATTGCTAATTTCTCGTATCCTTTTGCTATTTTTGCAACGACAGGAGCCCCGCACATAGCCGCTAAATTACAGGTCCCTGACCACTCATAGGTATAAAAAACCTTAGCCTGTCGTAATTTATTAGCAAGTTCATCTAATGGCAGGGGGTTTTGAATAGAGATTATTTCGATATCGTCAGGAAGTTCACTAAAGTTTATAGCGCTTTCAGGAACCCTGTTTAGATATAATAAATTTAGTGTTTTCTCTCTATCATCATCAAAGAAAAGTTCTTTATCAGGGCCTACTAAGGTCAAAAAATCGACATTTATTTCATTCACTATTAATTGAGAACTGTACCAGAAAATGAAATCCTCAACGCCCTCATCCATCTTATTTCCGTTAAGTAAAGCTTCATGATTCAACATGTAACGCACTACAACTTCGGCCTGAAGAGGATTACCTGATTGTATTTCTGGATATACAGCGATCCCGGGACAGTTCTCATTAACATGCCGTGCATAAGACGCTTCATCAAGGAGTGGCGTATTCCAACGGGGATTTGTCAATTGACAACCTACCATATAGGCTTCCCCCCCCTCAGAATTAATCCGATGGCATAGTTTGTGCAGTACCTGGATGCCGCCTGACGACTCTCTGTAATCAGGAGAAAGTATGTAGTAAGGGTGCGTTAATGTCATGGTGTTATTTCCTTTATCCCAAATTCAGATATATAAATTTGCATCCTGTGAATGCGGCATCATCATTTCTGCTTACTTTAACGCTCATTAAATTTGGCTCCATGCCTCTTGCCAGTCGTGAAGGCCATTACCGCGTAAGTACCATTCGTTATGAATTGATTCTCTTAGTTGATCGCCTAAGCGGTAAGTTGTTTCCATATCATGCAGATGAGCATTGATTGCTGCCATCCAGTCTTTAAAACGATTTTCGACCAGCGTTACAGGCAAGCCGCAGCGATAAGGTGCTATATCTGTTGCAATAATTGGAACACCACACGTGCCAATTTCAAGCAGACGTAAATTGCTTTTGCACTCGTTAAAATGGTTTATTGTCAAGGGGACTAAAGCAAGATCAAGATTCAGGCTCGCCAGTTTTTCTGGGTACATATTAAATGGAACGCCTGGATGAAATTCGCATTGCACTCCTCGCGGTTTCATTCCCATGAAGACCCATTCCACTTTATCCTCCATTGCTTTTATTAGAGGCAACAGAATCTCTAAATCACCGGCATGCGTTCCCCCGCCCGCCCATCCGACGCGAATTTTTTTACCCATTCCTCGTTGACTAAGCAAATGCCCCCACTGTTTTTCTGCAAGCCTGTTTTGAGCGATTCGAATATCCGAATGGAAGCGACTGTAGGCATCTGCAAGTGGTGCAGTCGAAACAACAACCCAGTCAGCACACTCCATCACACGTCGAAGATTTTTTATAATGTGCTGGGGAAAATGATTACGATTTCCATTTTTTAGTGGGACGTTTAGTAAGTAATCGTCATACTCAACAACAATTTTTGCATCACAAACGTCCCGGTACTGACTCATTATTGAAGGAAAACGGCTACCGCTAAGTGACTCCAGTAAAATGACATCAGGCTGTAATTGCGCCACTTCCATGACACCGGGAATATCCTGTGTCATGCCCCCTTCTATCATAAAATGACTTTCCATGGCTTTAAAAGGCTGCAAAATTCTGTGGTTTCCACACCCCTGCCAATCTACATGATGAGCCAAAACGACAGGCAATGGACGGCCAGGTAGGGGTTGCTGAAAACGCGCTGTTCCCGGACCCAACGTAAAGGCTTTTCCCATGCGCTGCATGTGAGAATGATAGCAGGGATCGTTTAAAAGGTCGGAGCGCCACTGGCTTCGAAGCATGATGTAATCTTGCAGGAGCGGCCTTTCCTGAATATGAAACTTCTCTGTCATTAGCCTCGTTGCCCCGCCCATGTGGCGAACACGCGCCCATGGAGTCCATACATTCAGGTAGCCTTGTTGCTGCGCACGTAGCCCTAAATCAACATCAGCAAAGTAGAGAGGATAGTTTTGTTCGTCAAAGCCATTAAGATTGAAGAAAACGTCTTTTCGCACCATCATGCATGCAGCACTGACGGCGCCAAGGTTATGCTCGGTCTGTAAATAACGTTGAAATCCTTTGGCTTCACCGTCAGCCCCATCCCAGGGATTATCGACGCCATTTTGTGTGCCGAGGAGATAACCACCATGTTGGATTCGGCCATCGTGATACTCAAGCCTTGCCCCGACAAGCGCAATTTCTGGGCGAAGTGCATGTTCAATTAGAGCATCAAGCCAGTCAGCTTCAATAATCTGACAGTCATTATTGAGAAATAGCAGAACTTCCCCGTTTGCACGTTCTGCAGCCCTATTATTCATTGCAGCGAAATTGAAGGGTGAGTCAAAGCGCAATAATTTAATTTGTTCTAATTTTAGCCCTTCCAACTCCGCTAAAAATTCACAGGCCTGAGGATCAGTCGATAAATTATCCACGATCAATAATTCGTAATGGGGATAGCGTGTTTTTTCCATTAGCGAATCAATACAAGCTCGCAGTAGCGTCAAATGGTCACGAGTGGGGATAATTATTGATACTAAAGGACGTTGTTCCCAGTGATACCTTACACGAGAAAAGCCCGCGTTTTTGCCCTTTTCAATTACAGCAGGTACACCAAGACGATCCAGGTGGGCCTTGACAACATTCTGATATGAAAGAGTTGACACCTCATTTTCGTACCAAAAGCGATTAGACTCATCTGTTTTGACAATAACCTCGGCAAGATGTCCTATTGCCTCCGTGCCTTGCTGCTCAACAGCGCGCCACATGAGTTCATAGATTCCCATGCCAACACTGATGTCAGACATACCACCCAGTTTACTTGCCTTGAGACGATCAAATAACACGGTTCGACCGACATATGGCGTACAGCGAAGCAAATCAATGTTAGGGGCGGGACGCAACACAACACCCGGCTCATTCATCGCATCATTATAGGTTTCATCGCCATACCAAAAAAATCGATTTGGATGACGCAATCGTTGTTCAGCCAATAGCAGAAGAGCATCTGACAATAGTTCATCGCCAGCCATAACCAATAATATTGCTGCGTGTCCTTCTTTATTAATTATTGCGTTCACCTCATCAACCAAAGAGGTTTTGCAACGTTCAATACGCCCTTCTTCCAGGTCAATGTCGATAACGCTGATGAGATCTATGAGCGCTGGAGCTAATGTTTGTTTTTTGATAGCATTTAAAGATCGAATACAAGCCTGACTATCGCCTTTTCCATCAATAATAACTACGGCTATATAGCCACTCTCGGGCACAGAGGCTATAAATGAGAGTAACGCCTGACGACGTGCATTAGTAATGCATCGCTCTTTTAGCCACTGTTCAATAGAGTACGTTTTATCTACCCAGGACAAAACAGACTGGCTGTGAAATCGTAAAGCATGTCGAGAACTTTCACTCATCTTCCAGCAGCGTGCTTCCATCGGGATGGATAAGAGCGCCTGAATGGCCGGGGCAAGCTGCCATTTTTTTTGAAATTCTGACTGGTTTTCTAGTGTCCAACTTTTAGCTGCGTCGAAACCTTTCTTGAGCAGTTCAATCCACTCATCAGTATCTGGACAAAAGCGTAAATTAAGGACATTAAAATGAGACGATTCAAATTCATTGATATTGTGTTCACCAAGATAGCCCTCTACATAATTTGTTGAGGCAAGGAAAACAGGGATGCCTAGCATCAGCGCCTTGGGCACTATCTCATCACTACCGATGATCACATCATAGGTATCCAGCCAGTCTGCATAGATACGACTGACCGGATTGCTGCAGTCAAACCATTCCATCGATACCGATAGTGATTTGAGTTGCTGCTGTAATTCATACATTTCTGCAGAAATGTCAGGAGCAAAGTAGAGAATTTTCTTTATCTCAGTTCGAGATCGCAATGAGCGAGAAAAACTGAATTCCGCTGATGCGGTGTAGGGTAAAAGGTGTAGATTTTTTTCCAGCAGGCCATTTTGTATCAGTCGTTCAGAAATTACGGGGGATAAGCTTAATGACACAGATGCAAGTTGGTTCTCGAGTTCTGCGCCCCAAGGCATATAAACATCATTGTAATCATAAAAATGGCGGAATATGACTGGCGTAGTGCAAGTTAAGTCACTTAGAAGTGACAAAAGCTTTTCTGATACAAAGCCACGATATATCCATATCAGATGGTAACTCTTTGTAATTTCACCTTGTTTATCACTAATGATGCGGAATGACTGATGTTGACGAAGTCGTTCGAGTTCGAATGACAGTGCTTTACCATGAGAACTGGTTACGACATCAACCTGCCATCCCATAGAAAGAAAGACATCGATAACATCAAGCGATTCGCTTACGGACATGGTGAAACGCTCGAATTTATCGATGCTAATTAAAAGCCTGCCCATTTGTATCCCTCTTATTGTAACGCGTCAGCACTAATCAGAGCGCAACTGTGGCACTCATATCAGACTATTGTGTTACGGTTAGAGGCGAATCAAGGGAGGAAATAGCTACCATAAATCGGCGCAATTATATCGATTAAATAAAAACGCCCTCACATTTGAGGGCGTTTTTAGTCATACGTGGTTTGCAGCGATTAACGCAGCAGAGACAGCATGGTCTGTGGTACCTGGTTGGCCTGCGCCAGTACAGAAGAACCGGCCTGCTGCAGGATCTGCGCGCGGGACATGTTTGATACTTCCGTCGCGTAGTCCGCATCCTGAATACGGCTGCGGGCCGCGGTCAGGTTGGTCACGGTGTTGTTCAGGTTGCTGATGGTGGACTCAAAACGGTTCTGAGACGCACCCAGCAGACTGCGCTGATTGTCGACGGCTTTAATTGCTGCATCCACATCTGCCAGCGGGCTGCCATCGGTGCCGCCTGTCGCGTTAACCGTTCCGCTCAGGACATCGAAGCCTTCCGCTGATGTAGTACGTGCGTTGCCGTTAATGGTCTGACCGGTAGTTGAAGCAGTCGCACCTGTAGTGTTAAACAGGTTGAAGCCGTTACTGGCACTGATAGTGATACCGATTGTTTCACCATCTTTTGAGCCGACCTGGAAGTTGTAAGTGCTGCTGCCTGAACCGGTGTTCAGCACTTTGATACCGTTGAAATCGGTCTGCTTAGTCACACGGTTAATCTCTTCCATACGCTGGTTAACTTCAGACTGAATCGAGTCGATGTCAGATGCTGAGTTAGAGCTGTTCTGAGCCTGTACGGTCAGGTCACGCACGCGCTGCAGGTTGTTGTTGACTTCGGTCAACGCACCTTCAGCGGTCTGCGAGAGAGAGATACCGTCGTTGGCATTACGTGCAGCAACGGTCAGGCCGTTGATGTTAGAACTGAAGCGGTTGGCAATTGCCTGGCCCGCTGCGTCATCTTTAGCGCTGTTGATACGCAGGCCGGAAGACAGGCGCTCAATCGCAGTACCCAGTGATGACTGAGATTTGGTCAGGTTATTCTGCGTAACCAGAGACAGGGTATTGGTATTAATAACTGCCATAATAATTATCCTTCATAGTGAATTATAGGGTTCGGATTTGGCCTGCGGCTTCATCGCCTTCAATATTGTTATCGCCCAATACGATTAAAACTTTATGCATGAGAGATATTTTTTCACTATGAAATACGCAATTTCAGATGAGGATCTCACTGGCTTTGAAAAACTGCCATGCGGGTAAATGAAACTGTTCTCGTCACTCATGGAAATTTAAAGGATCATGTTTTCAATGAGTTAAATCAACAAAGTCACGTAATCAGTTTTAAAGACTGGTTTGCTACCGCTACGCTAGAATTAATAACAACACGAGGTTTATCACGAAGTGTAAATAATAAAATTTTTGTTTTATAAGGAAAAATTGTCTTCCAGACTCAAAAAAAATTCACCCACTTAATCTTTTACCTGAAAATGAACATACATATACCTTTAGATAATTACATTGAGTTAATACCCGTTATGTAAGTCAATGCATACTGGTAACCGATCAGGGCAGAATAGTTTAGGAATGGCATTAAATTACAGAAAGTGGGATGTGCGTTGCCAGAGATGTGATAAGTTCATTTTTCAGTTGAGTAAGGATGCATACGCATAAACAACGGTGACATCTACAACGTGTTCCTCTGTGATGTTCTCAGCAATTCAATCGGCCTTCACGACATCCATTGCAGTCATATTATTGTGTGGGGCGGCATGAATTTAATGGATTTAACACGGCTATGTCCAAATCTGATGATTACCTTCCCCTGCGTTTTTTTCTCGTGATAAAAAAAGCCCACATCAGTGTGGGCTTTTTTGAATTCAAACCAATTGCAGCGATTAACGCAACAGTGACAGCATGGTCTGTGGTACCTGGTTGGCCTGCGCCAGTACAGAAGAACCGGCCTGCTGCAGGATCTGCGCGCGGGACATGTTTGATACTTCCGTCGCGTAGTCCGCATCCTGAATACGGCTGCGGGCCGCGGTCAGGTTGGTCACGGTGTTGTTCAGGTTGCTGATGGTGGACTCAAAACGGTTCTGAGACGCACCCAGCAGGCTGCGCTGGTTGTCGACGGATTTAATCGCTTTGTCGATATCGGCCAGCGGCGTAGTACCCGTTGCAGTACCACCGGTCCCACCGGTGACAGCCCCTTTCAGTACGTCAAAACCAATTGCTGAAGTAGTACGGGCGTTACCGTTAACGGTATCGCCAGTGCCCATAGCACGGGTGTTCTGGGCAGTACCAGACTGACCGGCAGCCGCCAGGTCAAAACCGTCACTTGAGCTGATGGTGATACCGATAGTTTCACCGTCTTTCGCGCCAACCTGGAAGTTGTAAGTGCTGCTGCCTGAACCGGTGTTCAGCACTTTGATACCGTTGAAGTCGGTCTGCTTGGTAACGCGGTCGATTTCCTGCATACGCTGGTTAACTTCAGACTGAATCGAATCGATGTCAGAGGCTGAGTTAGAGCTGTTCTGAGCCTGTACGGTCAGGTCACGTACGCGCTGCAGGTTGTTGTTCACTTCGGTCAGTGCGCCTTCAGCGGTCTGCGACAGCGAAATACCGTCGTTGGCGTTACGGGCCGCAACGGTCAGGCCGTTGATGTTAGAAGTAAAGCGGTTAGCGATAGCTTCACCGGCTGCATCGTCTTTAGCGCTGTTGATGCGCAGGCCGGAAGACAGACGCTCAATCGCTGTACCCAGTGATGACTGAGATTTGCTCAGGTTATTCTGAGTAACCAGAGACAGGGTGTTAGTGTTAATGACTGCCATGATAAATATCCTTTAATAAGAAAGACAGGGTCAGGTATTTGGCCTGCGGCTTTATCGCCTTCACTATTGTTATCGCCCGCTGTCGTTGAAACTTTAATTTTTCGTCAGGTTTTTTGATCATTTTGCAGTAAAAACGGCCCCGTGCTGGTAAGACGGATTTCATATTTCATGAAGAGGCCATCTTCACACTACATGAGGTATCTGCCAGACAGGCATTGAAACCTCCAATGCAGCCTAAAACCTGTCAATGTTGTCAGCCGTTGATACTTTATAGATGAAAAAACGCCCTCAATAATGAGGGCGTTTTTAGTCATACGTGGTTTGCGGCGATTAACGCAGCAGAGACAGCATGGTCTGTGGTACCTGGTTGGCCTGCGCCAGTACAGAAGAACCGGCCTGCTGCAGGATCTGCGCGCGGGACATGTTTGATACTTCCGTCGCGTAGTCCGCATCCTGAATACGGCTGCGGGCCGCGGTCAGGTTGGTCACGGTGTTGTTCAGGTTGCTGATGGTGGACTCAAAACGGTTCTGAGACGCACCCAGCAGGCTGCGCTGGTTGTCGACGGATTTAATCGCTTTGTCGATATCGGCCAGCGGCGTGGTGCCGGTAGCTGAACCAGTTGCGCCGCCCGTTACTGCACCTTTCAGTACGTCGAAGCCGACCGCCGAAGTGGTACGGGCGTTACCGTTAACGGTATCGCCAGTGCCCATAGCACGGGTGTTCTGGGTGGTACCAGACTGACCGGCAGCCGCCAGGTCAAAACCGTCACTTGAGCTGATGGTGATACCAATGGTTTCGCCGTCTTTCGCGCCAACCTGGAAGTTATAGGTGGTGCTGCCTGAGCCGGTGTTCAGCACTTTGATACCGTTGAAATCGGTCTGCTTGGTAACGCGGTCGATTTCCTGCATACGCTGGTTAACTTCAGACTGAATCGAGTCGATATCAGAGGCTGAGTTAGAGCTGTTCTGAGCCTGTACGGTCAGGTCACGTACGCGCTGCAGGTTGTTGTTGACTTCGGTCAGTGCGCCTTCAGCAGTCTGCGACAGCGAAATACCGTCGTTGGCGTTACGCGCTGCAACGGTCAGGCCGTTGATGTTTGAGCTGAAGCGGTTAGCAATTGCCTGACCCGCTGCATCGTCTTTAGCGCTGTTGATGCGCAGGCCAGAAGACAGGCGCTCAATCGCAGTTCCCAGTGATGACTGAGATTTGCTCAGGTTGTTCTGAGTAACCAGAGACAGGGTGTTAGTGTTAATCACTGCCATGATGTTTTTCCTTTAAAAAATTGAGCCAGATTAAGGCGTCTGAATTCGGTTTGCTCACCGATAACCTGATTATCGTCAGCACCTACTCAACCTTTAGAAAAAAAACACAGTAATTTTCAGATGGGCAAATCCATGAAGACAATTAAAGAAAGGCTGCTTATCCAGCCATCGATTTTCTAAAGAACAGGCTAATCTTTTACCACTCGCTGCCGATACTCATTCTACTTAGCGTAAACCTCGTAAAGGATAAACTATGGCAAGTGTAAGTTCACTCGGTGCTGGTACGAATCTCGACCTCAATACTCTGTACACGAGTCTGGAAACAGCTGAACAGACTAAACTGACGCCAATTACTCAACAGCAGTCGTCTTATAACGCTCAGCTAACCGCCTGGGGCGTGGTAAAAACCGGTCTTGCGAAAGTGCAAACCGCTGCTGCGGCCTTACAGAATGCGTCTGCTATCGCTGCAACCAAAGTGACCAGTACCAATACGGCATTTACCGCCACGCTTGCCAGTAAAGCCTCTGCCGGTAACTACTCGATTGAAGTAAGTCAGTTGGCCTCTTCTCAGTCACTGCTGTCTAAATCAGCAACCAGTAAAGATGCCGAACTGGGTGACCAGAGCATGGCATCCCGCACCATTACTATCTCTCAGTCTGGTCAGAAAACGCCGCTTAGCGTGACGTTGACGAAAGACCAGACCAGTCTGTCTGATATTCGGGATGCGATTAACAAACAACAAGGTAGCGTTAACGCGAGTATTATTAAAGCTGATGACAATACCTATTATCTGTCCCTGACCGCACGTGATAGTGGAACGGCGAATGCGATGACGGTCAGTACCAATGACAGTACCTTGTCTCAGTACATTAACTACAGCCAGGGCGGTAGCAGCAATGCCATGACCGAACAGGTTGCCGCGAAGGATGCTCAGTTAAAGATTAACGGTGTGTCCATCACCCGTAGCAGTAATACCATTACTGATGCCCCTGAAGGCGTGACGCTTAATCTCAGTAAAACAACTGCGACGGGATCACCTGAAACCCTCACTGTTGCCACCGATAATCAACCGATGACGGCAGCGATACAGGCTTATGTCGATGCTTATAATTCGCTTCAGACTACCATTGGTAATCAGACGAAATATACTGCTGTCAAAGCTGGCACAGCTCAGGACTCCGGTAATGGTGATTTATTAGGTGATAACACGTTGCGCAATATTCAGACCAGTTTGCGTAGCCAACTTTCATCGCCTCAGTCCAGCGGAAACCTCACAACACTGGCTCAGCTTGGTATTACGCAGGATGTGAATGGCAAACTGACTGTCGACAGCACTAAATTGAGTAATGCGTTAACGAATCAGCCTTCCGATGTGTTGAGCTTCTTGACAGGCGACGGTAAAACGACAGGTTTTGCAACGCAGGCTAACAACACTCTGACGCAGATGCTCTCAAGTAGTGGTCAGGTACAAAATGCCACTAACGGGATTAATACCTCCCTGAAGCAGCTTTCAGACCGTTACACTGAAGTGAATGATCAGATCACCGCAACGATGGCTAGATACAAAACTCAGTTTACCAATCTGAGCACACTGGTTTCTTCCATGACGCAGACCGGTAACTATCTGACCCAGCAGTTCGCTAAATTATAACAGGAGTAGTAAGCATGTACGCTAAGTCCGGTACTCAGGCCTATGCGCAGGTGGGCGTGGAGAGTGCAGTGTTGAGCGCAACTCCACACCAGTTGGTCGTACTGCTGTTTGATGGCGCAATAAGCGCCATGAAAAAGGCCGCTATTTTAATTGAACAAGGCGATATCCCGGGTAAAGGAAACGCCTTATCAAAAGCCATTAATATCATTACCAATGGTTTGCGCGCAGGCCTGAATCATGAGGTGGGCGGTGAAATTTCTGCCAACCTCGATAACCTGTATGAGTATATGACTCGCCGTCTGTTACAGGCCAATCTCAATAATGATGTTGAGGCGATTACCGAAGTCGAAGGTTTACTGAATAACATCGCGGATGCCTGGAAACAGATTGGTCCTAACTATCAGCCACAGCAGGATGCGTTTTAATGAGTAATCCACTCGAGCTGCTAAAAGGGTATCAGCAATTGCTCACGCTCAGTAATGCTATGCTGGAGCACGCCAGACAAGGGCAATGGGATGAGCTGTTGAGTTGCGAATCAACTTATATTAGCAGCGTCGAGCGTGTAGCGCGTGATAACGATGCCAACATTCTTTCCGCACTACAGCGGGCACAAATTCGCCCGGTACTTGAGCAAATTCTGCGTAACGAAACCACGCTGAAAACCTTGTTGGGCGAGCGGATGCATGAATTGCGCTCGCTGGTGACGACCTCAACGCAACAACAAAATGTCATGACCTCTTACGGCAATATGGCGGGCAATATTCTTTACCCAAAAAGCCAATAAAAAGCCGACTTTCGCGGGTGGAAACTATATTTTTAGTTCACCCGCGTAATTTCTTCACTCTTATCCCATACTTCCAGTTCTCTCTCCTTTGACTGGAAGCACGTCATGCAGAACCCAACCTTATTGCAGTTTTTCCACTGGTACTATCCCGATGGCAGCAAGCTGTGGCCGGAAGTAGCCGATAAAGCTGCCCTGCTTAACGACCTGGGCATCAACATGGTATGGCTCCCTCCTTGTTATAAAGGCGAATCAGGTGGCTATTCGGTGGGTTATGACAGCTATGATCTGTTTGATTTAGGCGAGTTCGATCAAAAAGGCAGTCAAGCTACGAAATATGGTGATAAACAGCAGTTGCTGGATGCGGTTAACGCGTTACGCAGTCACGATATTGGTGTGCTACTTGATGTCGTGCTTAACCATAAAATGGGGGCAGATGAGAAAGAACAGATTCGGGTCAATCGTGTTAATCCCGATAATCGTGATGAAATCTATCCAGAGGTGGTGGAGTGTGAAGCCTGGACACGCTTTAATTTTCCGGTACGAGCAGGACAATACTCAAAATTTGTCTGGGACTACAAGTGTTTCAGCGGCGTAGATCATATCGAAAACCCGGATGAAAACGGCGTATTTAAAATCATCAATGATTACACCGCCGAAGGCTGGAACGATCAGGTAGACAATGAGTTAGGTAATTTCGATTACCTGATGGGCGCCAATATCGATTTTCGCAATAATGCCGTCAGAGAAGAGCTAAAATACTGGGCGCGCTGGGTTATGGAGCAGGTGCCCTGCACCGGATTCCGGCTGGATGCGGTGAAGCATATTCCGGCGTGGTTTTATAAAGAGTGGATCGATCATATTCAGGACGTCGCCAGCGATCCATTGTTTATCGTGGCGGAATACTGGTCTTTTGAAACCGATAAACTGCAGGAATATATTCACCAGGTTGACGGCAAAACCATGCTGTTTGATGCTCCCTTACATATGAATTTCCATGAGGCATCTAAAGCCGGCAGCGCCTATGACATGAGCAAAATCTTTGATAATTCGCTGGTTCTGGCCGATCCCTGGCATGCCGTGACTATCGTTGCTAACCACGATACGCAACCCTTACAGTCTCTTGAAGCCCCAGTCGAGTCCTGGTTTAAACCGCTCGCTTACGCGCTCATTCTGTTACGGGAGCAAGGTGTGCCAACCGTCTTTTATCCCGACCTGTTCGGTGCCAGCTATCAGGATGAAGGCGGTGACGGCGAAGTCCATCAGGTTGATATGCCGGTTATTCCTGAGCTGGAAAATCTTATTCGTGCCCGTCAGCTATTTGGCTGGGGAGCACAAACCGATTATTTTGATCATCCAAACTGTGTGGCATTTAGCCGCAGTGGCACGGCTGAAAACCCTGGCTGCGTCGTCATCATGTCCAACGGTGACGCGGGAGAAAAACATATTTCGATGGGTGAAGGCTATGCAGGGAAAGTCTGGCGTGATTATCTGGGACACAAGTCAGAAACCCTTACCGCTGATGACAACGGCAGTGCGTTGTTTAGCTGTAACGGTGGCAGCGTGAGCGTGTGGGTAGTTGAAGCGTAAAAGGTGTAAGATCCATTTTATCGACGCTTTCAACCTGACTTACAGGCTGTAAGGTCTTGTAGGAATGCGGTCCATTGGACCGCGTTCAGCAATTTACTTCGCTAATGCCGGGCGCATTAATTGAGGCTCGATATTCTGGATAACCGCAACGCCGGGCTGCTTTGCCACTTCAGCAATGGCGTTTTGACAATCAAGAGTCGGTCGCTCGACCTTACGCATTGTGAGGCCGTCGTATTGCAGCTCCCCATCATCTACATCCAGAGTCATCACCCGCATCTGACGCGTAACGTTGACGTAATCCCCGTTCAGCAGTGTCAGTTTACCTGGTTTCGCAATCACTCGCTGCCACTGGCGACAATCCAGCGTACTGCCATCGGCATGGATAATGAGGCTGGCCATTGCCTTGTCACTGATCAGATCGCTTTGTGGCCCTACCGTCTGCCAGTTACCTTGTAAATTTGCCGGAGCAGGCGTTTGCACCGCACTCTCATAACTATTGATTTGCGCGCAACCACTCAGTGCCAGTGTGGCAATCAGCATCCAGTTTTTCATCTTTGATCCCTACAATCCGGTTGATGGCGGCTACGTTATAATTTTTACGGTAAGGTGCGCAAGCTATCTGAATACGGTCCTCGAGATAAAGCGGTATTTTCCTGGGTATCAGGCGCTGGCGAACGGGATTTATCCACGCCATCTGGATAATGGACGCCGTCTTGCCCTGCCCCGGCTATGCCTGACAAGCCTGATGTAACAGGCTACACTGTGCCGCTGCAATAGATATCAGGAAACCTGCAATGAAAACTCCAGAAGCGTATTACGCTCAGGCGCGAACCCTGTTCTTCACTGCCCATGCTGACTTCCAGGCAGCATTAGATGAGCTGACGGAAAGCGATGCACGCGCCGCCAACATGTCGTTGCGAGAATTACGCGAATGGCATGCCGAGCGCATCTACGCCGCTTTTTTACGTCAAAAGAATCTCGATGGCATTATTTTCTCAATCCAGCTCGCGGAACCAGATAAAGCCGTTGCCGCCGAGGCGATAGAGGCGTACCTCAGATCGCATGCGGAATCACTGGGAATGAGCTGGGAAGAGTTCTGTATTAAGAATGAACTGTAGTGACTCAGCCCTTTGCAGGCGAGAGGGCAAGACGCGTGATGCGGACGACAGAGTAAGAAAGTGAGCACGCGCTTGCCGATCATCATGTTGACCGGCTTCGCTGGCGACAGACCACAGACTTATCGCCAGCGAAGCCGTTACTCTTCCTCTGCCATTTTACCTCTTACTTCAACATATTTGGCGACGGCCAGCAGCCGGTTGATGTGAGTCAGTAGCAAATCGATATCCGACTGCATGAACTCAGAGGATGAACGTGAAGCCGTTACTATCGCATCCTGAACCGTTTCTGAAATGGTTAACGCGTTGTCTTGTTTCGCCTGGACTAATAAAGCTGCAACCAACAACGACTGCGCTTCGATCTGCGCAGTCAGTTCCTTTGCGTCGACATCCATTTTTGCTAGTTTGAGCAGAATATCTATAACCAATTGTCGCATTGCACTTCTCCTGGTGAGTGAGCGCACATATTGTTGTGAACGCCATCAGAGTAAACCAGATGAAAGTGCTTTTCTACGCAGCTCAGAAAAAACGAATTAACCCGAACATCAGCTTGATACTGTTTTTATTTACAGTAAAATGGCAAAGCGATTTTGCCCTTAAGGGATTGTTAACATGTTTGTAGAGTTAATTTACGATAAACGTAATGTCGCGGGCTTGCCAGGCGCGCGTGAAATGATCTTAGAAGAGTTAGAAAAACGCGTACATCGTGTTTTTCCTGATATCGAGGTTAAGGTCAAACCCATGGAACGTAATGCGATTGAAACCGATCTCAGCAAAAACGAGAAGGCGACGATAGCGCGTCTGGTGGAAGAGATGTTTGATGAGGCAGAGTTTTGGTTGGTGGCTGATTAATCCCTTAATCGCCACCACATCAGTTAGCGGGAGATAACTTAACTCTCCTGCTCACTGTGGTTAATTTCAATTTCGATATCCTGAATCGCCTTCTCCAGATCTTCCAGCAACGTACCCTGCTTGTTGAGCAGCGCATCAATGCGGGCTGCATTGCCCTCATCTTTGTATTCACCGGCATCAAAAGCTAACCAATGGGCGGAAAGTGTCTCGGTATTGGTCTGTGCATAGTGACGCATTTCTTTCAGCTGTGATGCCACGTCACGCAGGTAATCTGTTTTGCTTTTGGTTTCGATTGAATCAGTCATGCTGTCTTTCCTTTTGGTGGTTTATCCAATGAAAATATCGCCTGGAGATTTAAAGATAGGACAATATAGCGATATTGCATTAGGAATAATCGGAAGTGGCTGCAGAGCCTGGTGAGCGAAGACTGAGTAAGCTGGTCAAACGCTTAGCGTCAGCGTTTAAGCGTAGTCGCAACAGCGCAACAATGCTGGCTAATGCACAGCAGCATTCATCCGTGTCACGGCGGTTTCTCACGAAATTGTTTTGCTGGTCTAAACTAAACAGACTGAAGAAAGGAGCAAACAATGCATAAACATCAGAGTAACGAACAACGTAAACATGAAGGTGATGTCAGCAAAGGATTACCCGAAGCTGCGCCGAATGCGGGTAATGCGTACGAGGAAGACGATCATCCTGCTACCGATGCGCCGAAAGATCATGGCGAAGTCCCGAGAAAAAATGATGACAGCCAGGATGATAAAAAAGATCCATACAAGGCATCCTAGACTATAACACCTTGCCCCTATAAACGGGGCAATCATACTTATTTTTATACAGTAGCTAGTGCAGGAAGCATGCCTTGATGAAATATTATTCTTATCTCGCAATATAAAAACACAATATTTCAAAAAGTCAATTAATTTTAAAACAAAAACTTTACAAAAGCTATCTTGGCTAGCCACAAAAAAATTAATAAAAAATCATCAATTCAAAAAAACTAATTGCGATCAATAAATATAAAAAATTCACAGCGAATGTTTTTTATGCAGGCATAAAAAATGCAATAATTTGCTTCCCCAACACCTTTGAATTAATTAAGAAAAATGACATATTTTTTATTGACATCATTAATTTTATCAACATTTTTATCTAATAGATTTATAATTTGCAAAACAGTTATCACTTGCATAATATTGTTGCTTTTTTGTTTCTGGTCTGTTTGCAATATGTTTACAGGAAATGGCATAACAGATGCCGTTTTTTATCATTTATTCAATAGTACTCGTGGAACATCCCTTGACGACTTATACCCTAAGTTAAAGCTTGCAATACCATTCCTCATTACATCGTCAATACTGATTGGTTATTGTGTCTTATGTAAAAAAAATAAAATCAAAAAAATAAATATAGAAAAAACGAACTATTTTTTCGTTTGTTCACTTCTCATAATACTAACGATGCCATTTTCAAGAAACATATCAGCTTCAATATTACATATTATAAAGCCTCAAGGGAATGCAGACCGCGTCTCGGCGGAATATAAAACTTTAAATTCCAGCTTAAATAAAAAATATAACTATGTTTTTATATATGCTGAAAGCCTTGAAAAAACATTTGAAAAACTAAACGAAACAAATTATTTACCTGAATTATCGAAAATCGCAAACGACTATGCTCAATTTACTAACATAATACAACCAACAAATGGCGGCTTTGGTTGGACGATGGCTGGAATGGTCAATACACAATGTGGCGTACCATTAGTAATGGCGCAAGGGAACACCGGCGGCAACGCGGCCCATTTTTTACCCAAGGCTAATTGTGTTGCTTCATGGCTTAAAAAAATTGGTTACCGGACTCACTTTATCAGAGGCAGTAATAAAGAGTTTGCTGGTGCGGATAAATTTTTTTCACAACATGGATGGAGTCGTCAAGACGATTTGAATTTTTTCATTGAAAATAAAATTGCTAAATCTGATCAAATCAGTGGATGGGGTGTCCAGGATGATGTCTTGTTAGACTATGCATGGGATAAGTACCTTAATTTATCTAATACTAAACAACCCTTTTTATTGTCTCTCCTTACTGTTGGCACCCATGCACCTGATGGTAAAACCTTAGCAACCTGTGAAAATAAAATCATAAAAGAACAAAAAATTAAGATGTTATCCGCAGTGAGATGTTCAGACTATCTTATTTCTAATTTCATTAATAAGTTAATCAATAGTGATTATTTTGATAATACAATTATAGTTTTAGTTTCCGATCACTTAATGATGCGTAACAGTGCCAGCCAACTTCTTGATGCCAACTCTAGCGAGCGTAGAAACAATTTTATTGTTATAAAAAAAGGGTTGAATAATTATAAGAATGATAACCCTGGCTCTTTAATTGATGTTTGGCCAACCGTCCTTGATATTTCAGGAAAAAAAGATAACTCACTCGGCTTTGGTGTGAGCCTGCTTTCAAACAATGAAAGCTCTTTTTACAAAAACTTATCTATAGATAACGCCTATGATTATATAAAATTTTCTTCTAAATTATGGAACACCCCCTCATTAAAAGAAGGTTTATCAAAATCCGGAGATCGTATTCAGATCGGAAAGCAGGCTTATTCTCTACCTGTTTTTGCTGAGCTATCAAATGAAAATCTTGGTTCAGTTTGGTTTGAAGGGTTCGCAAAAAACGTAATTCAATATACATCTAAAGGCAAATCGTTTTTTTACGCAAATCTATGTAAAAACATTGGCATTGATAGTGAAATGATCTGTGCATACCATGTAACTCCAAAAAAAATCACAAAAATGTTAGTAACACCAATGGGCTTGAAATCTGTCTACGAAAAAGATGCAACGAGTATTTTATATAAAGAGCATATTGCAGGTATTTCTTCAGGACCTTACTTCATCGATAGTGGGATTTCTTCAACCGCGGGTAAACGTATGGCTACTCCTTTTGGTTTTTCTTTTCTGACCAAAAAGGATAATGGTTTTAACGTGACTTTAAACTTTGAAACTTGTCATAATCAATCTTTGGATAAAGATAAAATTAAGACCCTTCTGGCAGAAAATCACCATTTAATTTATACTTCTAATGATTCTATTAATTGTGGGGATGATAAAACAACCAATGAGCTTAGCTCGCTTTTGTCAGATAAAAATTTTACAAATCTTGCATTCCGCCAGCAGGTTACGGGAATTATCACTGGAGGTAAAAGCGTCTCTGTAAAAGGATTGCCTGATATGCCGCTTGATACATTCATCGATCTGCAACAAAACACCATTCATCCTGTCTGCGAAGTCTTTCTTGACTGCCCCACCCCCAGTAGTTAAAAAGTATGAAAGGTGCAACAATTGTGTTGCACCTTATAATATTACTTTTCTCACATCACTTTTTTTCATACTATTTAACTGAAAGAGTCATACATCCTTTAGGATAAAATCCATGTCCTGACAACCCCCTGCTATTTTTATGACAATTACATAAACCTTAACCAGTTTATTCTCATGAGCAGGATAGTATCTTTTTGATAGTATTGAAGACTCATGCGAGTTATTAATGGCGGAAAAAACCGTTTTTATCATTGCAAAAGCATCCTTCCGACAACTTTCTTCAATTGCATTGGCAAAGTGAGATGAACGTGATAAACGTCTATACAACCAACATCGAGGCCAATAGTTGAGTAAATAATAAGTTCAGACATTCACTGGACCCTTCCCTTTTGGTTGGTCATATTACTCAGGAAAGCTTTTTTATCGTCTGAACCTCAAAAAATTCACACTTCTGGATGTGCCCACAGAAAAGCCGACCGCTGGTTCCCCTCTGTGCATGGATAAATATTTACGGGTACTACCGGGGTTATTAAGAGAAGCAGTTACTTTACACGTAGGTGGCTACGTTTTTCTTGTAGCGATCTCTGCCCCGGCTGATAGCAGTCCGGTGCATCTGCATATCCTTAAAATTAATGATATTAAGATTCCTTAATAATGTTACGCCATAGACCACATCATGCCCAGGCAAGAGGGCGGGTTGATATTCATCGACGTCGTAAAACTACCTGACGACTATGCACAATTAAACTTGCTGATAACTGTTCTGAGAATATTGTAAAAAGACTGAATTATTGCGGATTTGAGCAAGTCTATCATTATGGATGTTATGCGGTACGGAACACTAATGAGTAACGCCACAGTAAGGTTATCTGACAAACAGTGCTTCAGGAATACGCAAAAGAAACCTACTGCGTCAGCAGGGTGAGGGCTGATGTAAGAATGAAGCCTCTACAGGCTGATAACGATTATGAGAATAAGGTTTTGTAACTGGCAGATTTTTGATAACAGAAGTTATGAGGACGTTTTTCAGTCTGTGGCTATGTGTTTACTCAGGCACACGATTGTCTGTCGTTACTGATGGCGGTTAGATATTCGGAGTCAACGTGAGGAAAAACAGTCTAACCAGGTTGTCTTGCATCCAGCTGGGCCTGAGCATCTAATAAATTTTATACCATAAACCCGCTTTCTTTCTTTTGCGTGAAAATGAACGATCTTGAGCTACATCCGTTCTTCGTCAAAGTGGCTTCTCAATCATTCATTTTTTTAAAATACGTTAGTCTTCTACACCTGCATGTTCATGATGTCGGTATAAGCCGACACCAGCTTGTTCCTGACCTGAATGCCCATCTGCATAGAAATTGATGATTTTTGCAGATCGACCATCACATCATTGAGCGCGATACCTGGCTTACCCATTTCAAAATCCTGGGCCTGGGTACGTGCTGTCGTCTGGGTTTCACTGATTTTGTCGAGTGCGGCCTTCATGGTCGCGCCAAAGTCGATATGGCTGGTGACGTCGTTGCTTTTGTTGTTGGCCTGAAGCGACGTCATCTGTAGCTGCTGTAAAACACCGTCGATTGCCTGAATTGACATTGCTGTTACCTCATTGAAAAGAGATGAAGATTTTTGATGAGTAGAGAAGTTAACACATTGTCAATAAGACAAAGCCCCTAAATGACACTAAAAACCGTGGCTTATTCACCCATCGAATTTTGCGTTTCATCAAATAATGCCAGGCATTGAAGTGGAAATTTTATTTAAGCAGGTCAGGGAGTCTGTTTTGCCAACACAACTAACCCGGTCAATTACGTCAGGCAGGAATCGGTCATGAATGCGAGTGCAGCCGCCACACAAGATCAAGATAAGAAAGGCTTCGGTGACCTTCTCGCTCGCCTGCGTGCTAATCCACGTATACCTTTAATCGTTGCCGCCGCCGCTGCCATTGCAGTGGTGTTTGCGTTAGTCCTCTGGGCCAAGACACCTAACTACAGCGTGTTATTCAGCAATCTCTCTAATGAGGATGGCGGTGCCATTGTCACGCAGTTGACGCAGATGAATGTACCTTATCGCTTTGCCGATAACGGTGGCGCATTGATGGTCCCTGATGACAAGGTGCATGAACTGCGTCTGCGCCTGGCACAGCAAGGTCTGCCGCAGGGTGGCAACGTTGGCTTTGAACTGCTGGATAAAGAGAAGTTCGGTATCAGCCAGTTCAGCGAGCAGGTGAACTACCAGCGCGCACTGGAAGGTGAACTGGCGCGTACCATCGAATCACTGGGCCCGGTTAAAAGCGCTCGCGTGCACCTCGCAATGCCTAAACCTACCCTGTTCGTGCGTGAGCAAAAAGCCCCTTCTGCTTCAGTAACCTTAATGTTGCAGCCTGGTCGCGCCCTGGATGAAGGCCAGATTCAGGCCATTACCCACATGGTTTCCAGCAGCGTGGCCGGTTTACCACCGGGCAACGTCACCGTGGTGGATCAAAGTGGTCACCTGTTAACACGTTCTGATGCAGTTGGCCGTGACCTGAATGATGCACAGCTTAAATATGCTGCCGAAGTTGAAACCCGTTATCAGCAACGTATCGAAGCGATCCTGAATCCGATTCTGGGCCAGGGCAACGTGCATGCACAGGTCACCGCGCAGATTAACTTTGATACCCGCGAACAGACTGACGAGAAATATCAGCCAAATGGCGATCCGAAAAACGCGTCTATCCGCTCACAGCAGACCAGTACCAGCGATCAGTCTGGCAGCCCATATCCTGGCGGCGTGCCTGGCGCGCTGTCGAATCAGCCAGCGCCAGCCAACACCGCGCCGGTGAATGCACCTAATACCAACGCGGCTAACGGTCAGAATGCGAATGGCCAGAATGCAAATGGTCAGAATACGAACGCGAATGGTCAACGGACCAGCACTGCGGCCGCCAGCAGCGTGCCCACCAACTCTCGCCGCGATGACACGGTGAACTATGAGCTGGACCGCACCATTCGCCATACCAAGATGAATGTGGGCGATGTGCAGCGCCTGTCCGTCGCCGTGGTAGTGAACTATCGCGAAGACGATAAAGGCAAAGCGCTGGCACTGAATGATCAGCAGTTGAAGCAGATTGAAGACCTGACACGTGAAGCCATGGGTTATTCACAACAACGTGGCGACAGCGTCAATGTTGTGAACTCGCAGTTCAACACCACCGAACCAACGGTCAGTGAACTGCCCTTCTGGCAACAGCAGACGTTCTTTGACCAGTTGATGAACGCAGGTAAATGGCTGTTGGTTGCGCTGATTGCCTTCATCCTGTATCGCAAAATGGTGCGTCCACACGTACTGCGTAAGAAAGAAGCTGAGAAAGTGGCAGCAGAAGCGCTGGCCGCACGTGCCACACAGCAGAACGATCAGGAAGCGTACAGCGTCCAGCTCAGCAAAGATGAAATGGACCAGGAACGGAAAACTAATAACCGCATGAGCGCTGAAGTCATGAGCCAGCGTATCCGCGACATGTCTGAAAACGATCCGCGCGTTGTAGCGCTGGTTATTCGCGAATGGATGAGTAACGAACTATGAGTCTGACCGGTACTGAAAAAAGCGCCATTCTGATGATGACCATTGGCGAAGAACGCGCTGCGGAAGTGTTCAAGCATCTGAACCAACGTGAGGTTCAGCACCTGAGTGCGGCCATGGCCAGCATGCGTCAGGTGTCGCACAAGCAACTAACAGAAGTGCTGCGTGAGTTCGAAGCTGATGCCGAGCAGTTCGCGGCGCTGAGCCTGAACTCTAACGATTACCTGCGTTCCGTCCTGACCCGAGCGCTGGGTGAAGAGCGTGCATCCAGCCTGCTGGAAGATATCCTTGAAACCCGCGATACCACCAGTGGGATGGAAACGCTTAACTTCATGGAACCGCAGGCGGCTGCCGATCTTATCCGCGACGAGCATCCGCAGATTATCGCCACCATTCTGGTGCACCTCAAACGTGGCCAGGCGGCAGATATCCTGGCGCTGTTTGATGAACGCCTGCGTCACGACGTCATGCTGCGTATTGCGACCTTCGGTGGCGTACAGCCAGCCGCGCTGGCAGAACTGACCGAAGTCCTGAACAGCCTGCTCGATGGTACCAACCTCAAGCGCGCGAAGATGGGCGGCGTAAGAACAGCGGCCGAAATTATCAACCTGATGAAAACCCAGCAGGAAGAAGCGGTCATCGAAGCGGTACGCGACTTCGACGGCGAGCTGGCACAGAAAATTATCGACGAGATGTTCCTGTTCGAAAACCTGGTGGAAGTGGACGATCGCAGCATCCAGCGCCTGTTGCAGGAAGTGGAGTCCGAGCAGTTGTTGATCGCACTGAAAGGTGCCGAGCAGCCACTGCGCGAGAAGTTCCTCAAAAACATGTCAGCACGTGCGGCAGATATCCTGCGCGACGATCTCGCCAACCGTGGTCCGGTGCGTATGTCTGCGGTCGAGAACGAACAGAAAGCAATCCTGTTGGTGGTTCGCCGCCTGGCAGAGTCCGGCGAGATGGTAATCGGTGGTGGCGAGGAAACCTATGTCTGATGCATTTTCCGCCCGCCCATGGCAGCTGTGGCAGCCGGTAGAGCTGGGTCGTCCTGAAGAACCTGCCATGGTGACGGCTGAGCCAACAGACGTTGAGGTCTTCGAATCTGAAGAAGATGAGCAACAACAACAGTTTGAACATATGCAGCAGCAGCTGCGTAAAGAAGCCCATGGACAAGGCTATAGCGAAGGCCACCTGCAGGGATTTGCTGAAGGGCAGAAGACCGGTTACGACGCAGGCTTTCAGCAAGGTCTGGCCGATGCACAGCAGCAGCAGGCGCCGTTGCAGGCCCGTATGCAGCAGTTAGTGACTGAGTTTCAGAACACGCTGGAATCACTGGACAGCGTGATTGCAGCCCGCCTGATGCAACTGGCGCTTGAAGCCGCCCGTTCGGTGATCGGTCAGGCGACGACGGTGGATGGTAGTGCCCTGCTTCGTCAGATTCAGGGCCTGCTTCAGCAGGAACCCATGTTCAGCGGTAAACCTCAGCTGCGCGTGCATCCGGATGATTTACTGAGAATTGAGCAGACGTTAGGGCCCACGCTTGATCTGCACGGCTGGCGTTTACTGGCGGATAATACGTTGCATCCCGGCGGCTGTAAGCTCAGCGCCGAAGATGGCGATCTTGACGCCAGCGTAGCCACTCGCTGGCAGGAACTGTGCCGCCTTGCTGCACCGGGAGAGTTTTAATGACCACACGTCTGAACCGCTGGCTTGGCTCGCTTGATGCCTTTGAGAGTCGTATTGCGCAGGTCCAACCCATTCGTCGTTATGGACGTCTGACCCGTGCCACCGGCCTGGTGCTGGAGGCAACCGGCCTGCAGTTGCCCCTCGGTTCGACCTGTGTGATTGAACGTAACGACGGTAAAACCATTAGCGAAATTGAAAGTGAAGTGGTCGGCTTTAACGGTCAGAAGCTGCTGATGATGCCGCTGGAAGAAGTGGACGGCATTCTGCCTGGCGCTCGCGTTTATGCCCGCGCCACGGGTGAACACCCACAGGCAGGCAAACAGCTTCTGCTTGGCCCACAACTGCTGGGCCGCGTACTTGACGGCAGCGGACGTCCTCTTGATGGCCTGCCGTCACCGGAAACGGGCTACCGCGCGGCCTTAAATACGCCGCCGTTTAACCCCTTACAGCGTACGCCCATCACTGACGTACTGGATACCGGCGTGCGTGCTATCAATGCCCTGCTTACCGTCGGCCGTGGTCAACGTATGGGGCTGTTTGCGGGTTCAGGCGTTGGTAAGAGCGTGCTGCTTGGCATGATGGCGCGCTATACCCAGGCCGACGTGATTGTCGTGGGATTAATCGGTGAACGTGGTCGTGAAGTTAAAGACTTTATCGAAAATATTTTAGGTGCTGAAGGCCGTGCCCGTTCCGTGGTAATTGCCGCGCCGGCCGATGTGTCGCCGCTGTTACGTCTTCAGGGCGCCGCCTATGCCACACGAATTGCAGAAGACTTTCGCGATCGCGGTAAACATGTCCTGTTGATCATGGACTCCCTGACGCGCTATGCGATGGCGCAGCGTGAGATTGCCCTGGCCATCGGTGAGCCACCGGCCACCAAAGGCTATCCACCGTCCGTGTTTGCCAAGCTCCCGGCACTGGTTGAGCGCGCCGGTAACGGTATCGATGGCGGCGGTTCCATTACCGCCTTTTACACCGTACTGACCGAAGGCGACGACCAGCAGGACCCGATTGCCGACTCTGCTCGCGCGATACTCGACGGGCACATCGTGTTGTCACGCCGTCTTGCTGAAGCCGGGCACTATCCGGCCATTGATATTGAAGCGTCAATCAGCCGTGCCATGACATCACTGATTGATGAGAACCACTATGCACGCGTACGCCAGTTCAAGCAGTTGCTCTCGAGTTTCCAGCGCAACCGTGACCTGGTCAGCGTCGGCGCCTATGCCGCAGGCAGCGATCCCATGCTGGATAAAGCCATTCAGCTTTACCCGCAGATGGAAGCCTTCCTGCAACAAGGCATTTTTGAACGCAGCGAGTACGACGATGCCTGCCTGCACCTGCACGCCTTGTTCGGCTAAGCCGCGCGTTTAATACGAGGACATCCTAATGAAAACAGCTAATGCGATTGACACACTGCGTGACCTGGCGGAACAGGACCTGGAACGCGCTGCCGTTTTGTTAGGCGATATGCGCCGTGGTCAGCAGGCGGCTAACGAGCAGCTCACCATGCTGCTTGATTATCAGGATGAATACCGAAACAAGCTGAACAGCGACATGTCCAGCGGTATTGCCAGCAATCGCTGGACCAACTATCACCAGTTTATCCAGACGCTGGAAAAAGCGATTGACCAGCATCGCAGCCAGTTACAGCACTGGAATCAACGACTGGAGCAGGCGCTGGTTAACTGGCGTGAAAAACAGCAGCGCCTGAATGCCTACCAAACGCTGATTACCCGGGCAGAGGAAAATGCATTACGACAAGAAAACCGTCTCGATCAGAAACGGATGGATGAATTTGCCCAACGGGCTTCACAGAGGAAAGGCGAATGATTACGTTGCCAAACACCGCGTTGACGACCAAAGCCATCGGCACCGCTGAAACATCAGGTACTACAGATTTGCTCGCCAGCGGTGGAGAGGCTCTGCCACAGGACTTTATTACCGCCCTGGGAAACCAGTTGCTTTCCCTCGCTAAACTGCACGGTAAAACCCCGCTGGCTACCGATAAAAATGTTACCGCTGACACTGAGGGTAAAACGGCCACGTCATTGAATGCCCTGCTCTCTTCGCTGGAAACACCCGCGGCGCTCAGTGCCTTGTTTAAACCGGAAAATATTAAAGCCGGTACAAAATCAGCCGATGATAAAGATGAGTTAACTGGCGCCGTCCTTAATAACAGCGACATGCAGAATATTCAGGCGCTGTTTGCCATGTTACCGGCAACGGGTCTGCAGCAGGCGGTCAAAGAGAGCGTGGCAAGCCGTGACGCCGACAGCCTTCGGGAGGCACCACGCTCAGCATTGTCAGCCCTCACCCAGGCTGTTAATACGGCACTGACCGGTGATGACAAAGAAACGAAGAACACTAAGGTGCAGGACGGAAACCTGGCGAGCAAAGTCAGCCAGACCAATCAGGCTGCTAGCGGCATAACCTCCGCGACAAACCATAACCCCGCGACTGCGACTGCACCTGCGACGCTGACCACTGACGGCAGCTTTCAGCAAATACTCAGCAGCGTCACGAAGCAGGATGACCGCCCGTTAACGGCAACGGCCAGTGATAATCAGGCCATTATCAGTGCGCCCCTGAGCAGCGCCAGCAGTTTGCTGCAGTCGCCTGGCGCAGCAGCGCCAATGAACTCACCGTCGACCCCGATGCTCAATGCGCATCTGGGCAGTAATGAATGGCAGCAGGCGCTGAGTCAGCAAATTGTGATGTTTAGTCGCAACGGTCAGCAGAACGCAGAGCTGCGTTTGCATCCTGAAGATTTGGGTGCGATTCAGATCAGCCTGAAACTGAATAACGATCAGGCACAGTTAAGTATGGTTTCCAGTCATAGCCATGTCAGAGCCGCGCTGGAAGCCGCGCTTCCCCAGTTGCGTAGTGCGCTGGCTGAAAGCGGTATTAACCTGGGTGAGAGTCAGGTAAGCAGTGAGAGTTTTTCGCAGGGACAAGGCTTCCAGCAGCAGCAGGAGGCGCGTCGCGACGGACAGCACGGCAGCTTCTCCCTTACTCAGGACAGTGATAACGACATCACGCCCATTGCCGTACCGCAGTCTCTTCAGGCCCGGTTAACCGGCAAGGGCGCAGTCGACACATTTGCCTGACAGCGACAAACGCTGAAGGTAAGCGTAAAACCCGTGTCTTTTCTTGCCATTGTTTGACTTAAGACACGCGATAATCTGTTCAGGCGAGCCGAGAGGCTTGCCCATAATTCACAGGAAGTTACTGCAAAAATGTCTGATAACGCGAAAGCCAAAGGCCGCAAACGAAAACTCTTAATACCAGTGTTACTGATCGTAACGCTGGCCGCTTGCAGCGTGGCAGGCTATGCAGTCTGGCGAATAATGAATAAACACGAGGGTGATAAGCCGGAGGTCGCGAAAGTTGAACCGCCTCCCGCCCCGGTCTTTTTTGCACTTGATACATTTACGGTTAACCTGGTCAATCCCGACAACGACCCAGACCGCGTTCTGTACGTAGGCTTTACGCTACGTCTGGCGGATGAAGAAACACGTCGTCGGATGAGTGACTACCTGCCTGAGGTTCGCAGTCGTCTGTTACTGCTGCTGTCTCGTCAGAGCGCAGCTGCGCTGGCGACGGAGCAAGGAAAGCAAGCGCTTGTTGAGCAAATCAAACAGGCACTGGCACCACCACTGGTAAAAGGTCAACCTCCGCAGGCTGTAGACGACGTACTGTTTACCGCCTTCATTTTGAGGTGAATCAATGGGCGACAGCATTCTCTCCCAGGCTGAAATTGACGCGCTACTTAACGGCGACAGTGGCAGTGCGGAAGAAGAAAAGAAACAAAACGGACCTGAGGGCGACATTCGTCCTTATGATCCGAATACCCAGCGTCGCGTGGTGCGCGAGCGTCTGCAGGCGCTGGAAATTATTAACGAGCGTTTTGCCCGTAGTTTCCGTATGGCGCTGTTTAACCTGCTACGCCGTAGCCCGGATATCAGCGTAGGCGCGATTAAGATTCAGCCTTACCATGAGTTTGCCCGCAATCTGCCGGTGCCAACCAACCTGAATCTGATCCACCTTAAACCGTTACGCGGTACGGCACTGGTGGTGTTTTCGCCGAGCCTGGTCTTTATTGCAGTTGATAACCTTTTTGGCGGTGATGGCCGTTTTCCTACTAAAGTAGAAGGACGTGAGTTTACCCATACTGAGCAACGTGTCATCCGCCGCATGCTGAAGCTGGCGCTGGACGGCTACAGCGATGCGTGGAAAGCCATTTACCCACTGGATGTCGAGTACGTGCGTTCGGAAATGCAGGTGAAGTTCACCAACATCACCACATCGCCTAACGATATCGTTGTGAATACGCCTTTCCAGGTCGAGATCGGCAACCTTGTCGGTGAGTTCAACATCTGTATTCCGTTTTCGATGATTGAACCTCTGCGTGAGTTGCTGGTGAATCCGCCACTGGAAAACTCGCGTTCAGAAGACACACACTGGCGCGACAATCTGGTGAAGCAGGTTCAGCACTCTGAACTGGAACTGATTGCCCATTTTGCTGAAACATCATTGCGTCTGTCGCGCGTTTTACAGCTGAAGCCTGGTGATGTTCTGCCGATTGAAAAGCCAGAGCGCATTATTGCCCATGTGGACGGTGTGCCTGTTTTAACCAGCCAGTATGGCACGCTCAACGGCCAGTACGCCCTGCGTGTTGAACATTTGATTAACCCGATTTTGAATTCGCTTAACGAGGAACAGCCCCATGACTGACAGCAAGAAACCGTCCGATGACACCATCTCTGCGGACGATCTGTGGGCTGAAGCAATGAATGAGCAGGTTGGCTCTGGTGCCAGCGCTTCACAGAGTGACGACGTATTCAAAACGTTTGAAAGCAGTAATGCATCAGGTTCGTTGCAGGACATTGACCTGATCATGGATATCCCGGTGAAGCTCACCGTCGAGCTTGGCCGCACAAAAATGACGATTAAAGAACTCCTGCGTCTGACTCAGGGTTCCGTTGTCTCACTGGATGGTCTTGCAGGTGAACCTCTGGACATCCTGATTAATGGCTATTTGATTGCTCAGGGCGAAGTCGTCGTCGTGAACGATAAATATGGCGTGCGCATCACGGATATTATTACGCCGTCAGAGCGTATGCGTCGCCTGAGCCGTTAAGATGAATAACCAGAATCACACGCTACAACCTGCTACGCCTCCGGCGCAGCCGATTTCGGCAGGTTCAGTGCTGACTCAAGTCAGTGGCGTATTAGTCGTCATTATATTGTTGATTCTGGCCTGTGCCTGGCTGGCTCGCCGCATGGGGTTTGCGCCTAAAAAAGTGGGCAGCCGTGAGCTTAATCTTACGGCCAGTGTGCAGGTTGGTCAGCGCGAGCGCGTCGTGATTGTGGATACACCTGATGCGCGCCTGGTGCTTGGCGTCACTGCTCAGCAGATTACTCACCTGCATACGTTGCCACCGGCCTCACCCGACATGAACACACCGGAAAAGCCAGCACCGCAGGATTTCCGTCAGTTGTTACAAAATCTGGTTAAACGTCCCGGAAAAAATCCATGATGCGTCGACTGCTTCCTCTTCTGCCGCTGCTGTTGCTGGCACCGGTCGCCCATGCCCAACTGCCGGGCCTGGTTAGTCAGCCATTAGCCAATGGTGGCCAAAGTTGGTCACTGCCGGTGCAAACGCTGGTTTTTATTACCTCGTTAACGTTTCTTCCGGCCATTCTGTTAATGATGACAAGCTTTACCCGCATCATTATCGTTTTCGGCCTGCTGCGTAGTGCCCTGGGGACGCCTTCCGCGCCACCTAACCAGGTATTACTTGGCCTGACGCTCTTTTTAACTTTTTTTATTATGGCCCCGACGTTCGATAAAATTTATCAGGATGCCTACCTGCCTTTTAGTCAGGATAAAATCAATATGGATGTGGCGATTGAAAAAGGGTCGCAGCCGCTGCGTGAGTTTATGCTGCGTCAAACCCGTGAGGCCGACTTAGCATTATTTGCCCGCCTCGCTAATACGGCTCCCATCGCGGGACCCGAAGCCGTGCCGATGCGTATTTTGCTGCCTGCTTATGTCACCAGCGAATTAAAAACGGCTTTCCAAATTGGTTTTACGGTATTTATTCCTTTCTTAATTATCGACCTGGTCGTTGCCAGTGTATTAATGGCGTTAGGTATGATGATGGTTCCCCCGGCAACCATTGCTCTGCCTTTTAAATTAATGTTGTTTGTTCTGGTGGACGGCTGGCAATTGCTGGTGGGATCGCTGGCACAAAGTTTCTATTCCTGATCTCATCCGTTGCACGGGAGAAATACATGACACCTGAATCGGTAATGGCTATGGGACAGGAAGCGATGCGCGTTGCGCTGCTACTGGCTGCCCCCATGCTACTGGCCGCGCTGGTTAGCGGTTTACTGGTGAGCCTGCTGCAAGCGGCTACCCAGATCAACGAACAAACGCTGTCTTTTATTCCAAAAATTATTGCAGTGGCAACCACTGGCATCATTGCCGGCCCGTGGATGTTAAACGTGTTGCTGGATTACATCCGCACCGTCTTTTCTAACCTGCCTTATATCATCGGCTGATGATTACTCTCGATAGTAGCCAACTTGTTCACTGGGTCAGTCAATTTTTCTGGCCGCTGGTGCGCATTTTGGCCCTACTGTCGACCGCCCCGGTGCTCAGTGAACGATCGGTGAGCAAACGGGTAAGAATTGGTCTTGCGGCCATGATTACCTGGATACTGATCCCCAATTTGCCCCCGGTAAACGTGACCCTGTTTTCACCGGCTGGCTTCATGTTGCTGATTCAGCAGATGCTCATTGGTATTGCCATTGGTTTTACCATGCAGTTTGCCTTTGCTGCCGTTCGTACCGCCGGTGAGTTGATTGGCTTGCAGATGGGCCTGTCATTTGCCACCTTCTTCGATCCCGCCAGCCGACTGAACATGCCCGTCCTTGCTCGCTTCCTCGACATGCTGGCGATGCTTTTATTTTTGACGTTCAATGGTCACCTGTGGCTTATTTCGCTGCTGTCGGACAGTTTTCATACGTTGCCCATTGGCGGCGAACCGCTGCACGCTAATGCTTTTATGGCACTGGCAAAATCGGCCAGCATGATTTTCCTTAACGGCATGATGTTAGCGCTACCCTTGATCGTTTTACTCCTCACGCTAAACATGGTCCTGGGTTTGTTAAACCGCCTTTCACCACAGTTATCAATCTTCGCGATTGGCTTCCCGATTACCTTATCAGTGGGCATCCTGACCATCAGCCTGCTAATGCCTCTCCTTGCGCCCTTCTGTGAGCACCTGTTCGGCGAAATATTTGATCTGCTGGCCCTGTTCCTGACAGAACTGTCCCCCGCCTGAACATTAAGTATCTAACTATTTATCACTTTTGATACTTAAGAAACCCATAACTATCAGAGCATTTTTCAAACCACATTTTTCAGAAATCAACTAAGGATAATCTGATAAGCGTGCGGAAAGTCTTAAAATTATTCTTATTAAACCGCGCTTCGCGTATTTTAGTCAGGCGGTTAACAGAGTCATCGACAGGGTTGTTTTGGTGATAAATTCGGCAATACATTGAATTTATTCAAGAAAAATTTTTATGTGATTTTTCTTGTCAGAAAATGTTTTTTCCGGCATTGTCAAATCGCTTATCGACATCACACTTTCGTGAAATAAATGTTTTTAAGACTTGTCCTATCAGAAAACTCTGGGTTTTCGGCGATAGTGACAGCGCTCCCAAAAAACGGTATTTCGCTCAGTGCGGCTTTATATCAACAAATCAGGTTGATACAGGCTCATGTGTGAGGTCAGAGCAATACAAAATTTTTGCAGAACGGGTCAGGGAAGAAGAATTTTATGGGCCATTGCCTGTTGCCTCGCTGCATCAGCACAATAAAAAAAAGCGCTTTGAAATCTTCTCGTACCGCAACGCGTAATTCATCGTTGATTTAAACGGATAACAAATTGGTGAGGGTCGCTAACATGCCAACGATTATTATGGATTCCTGCAACTACACACGCCTGGGATTATCAGATTATATGTCGTCGAAAGGAGTGAAGAAGAAAAATATCACTTCTGTCTCCGACATTGAGCAATTACAGCAAAGATGTGAGCAGTTAAAACCTGGTGTTGTTTTTATTAATGAAGATTGCTTCATTCATGAAACTGACTCCAGCGAACGTATTCGCAGTGTTATTAATCAGCATCCTGAGACACTGTTTTTTATATTTATGGCCATCAGTAATATTCATTTTGAAGAATATTTGTATGTCCGTAAAAATTTAATTATCACCTCAAAAGCCATCAAGCCTTCGACGCTGGATTCACTTTTGAGCACCTATTTGCAAAAGAAACTCAATATGTCACCGCGTATTTCTTCGGGTCTCGATGTTCACCCGCTTACGCTAAGTCAGACGGAGTCCAATATGCTGAAAATGTGGATGTCAGGTCATGACACCATCCAGATATCAGATAAAATGCAAATTAAAGCAAAAACCGTTTCGTCACACAAAGGCAATATCAAACGGAAAATTAAAACGCATAACAAACAGGTGATTTATCACGTGGTGCGTTTAACCGATAACGTGACGTCCGGTATCTATGTCAACGTAAGGTAGTACCTCTCACCTTCAGGAACTGGCCCACAAGGCCGGTTTTTTTTTGGATTAGCGATCCAGATCTCATTTTCAAGCGTAAACCTTTCCGTTCTTTTGCCGATGTTTTGTTCAACAGAACAACCTCCTAAGAGAGCAAGGAAATGAACACGACGCTGGTTAATGAAGGACATCACAAACTCAGTATTTGGCAAAACATCCGCCTGGTTCCCCTGTTTAGTTTGATATTCGGCGGTATCTTGTTTCTGTTCGCGCTCTGTATCGCGATATCAAGCTATTTCCTTATCCTTAGTAATCAATCACTAAAAGACGCAACCGACGAAATTCAGGTACGTAATGGGCTGGTCGACAGTTCCTCTCATATGCGTTCTGCGCGGTTAAATATTATCCAGGCCGGTGCCGCAGCACGTATTGGCGAAATGGATGAGTTTAACGCCAACCTGGCGGCAACCGCCGATCGTATCAAACAGGCTTCAGAAGGTCTTAAAATCTATCTGAATCGTAAAAGTAAAACCCCTGAAGGCATCAAGGTGGACGAGCAGTTACAGGCTCTGTTCAAAGAGTATGTGACTAAGGGCCTGATGCCGATGATCGACGCCGGAAAACAGGGCAGTTTTGAAAGTATCATTGCTCAGGAAACCGATACGACGCGCAAACTGGATAACGCTTATAAAGCCGTGTTGATGCAAGCGATTAAACTTCGTGATGCGCGCTCCACGCAGATCAACGATCAGGCCGCCGAGCAGTCTCGTATTGGCTTTATCGCTATGGGTTCCGCATTTATTGCTGCCCTTGTACTGGTGTTGCTCACCTTCGTGTTTTTACGTCGGGTGGTCATTAATCCACTGCGCAGTTCAGTGGCGCATATAGAACGTATCGCGCAAGGGGATTTAACGGCACCTTCCGTCCCGCATGGTCGTAACGAGATTGGTTTGTTGCTGGACAACCTGCAACACATGCAGCAGTCGTTAATCAAAACGGTAGGCACGGTTCGTGAAGGTGCGATTGCGATTTATCAGGGCTCAAGTGAAATTACGGCTGGCAACACCGACCTTTCCTCTCGTACAGAGCAACAGGCTGCCGCACTCGAACAAACCGCAGCCAGCATGGAACAGCTAACGGCCACGGTAAAACAGAATGCTGATAATGCGCACCATGCAAGCCAGCTGGCCGCTGATGCATCAGGCAAGGCACGTAGTGGTGGTGATATGGTGAACGGCGTGGTGAAAACCATGAACGACATCTCCGGCAGTTCGAAGAAAATTGCCGAGATCACCAACGTGATCAACAGCATTGCCTTCCAGACCAATATTCTGGCGCTTAACGCCGCGGTTGAGGCTGCGCGTGCAGGTGAACAGGGACGCGGGTTTGCGGTCGTCGCCAGTGAAGTACGCAACCTTGCCCAGCGCAGTGCGCAGGCTGCAAAAGAAATCGAATCGTTAATCGCAGAATCTGTGAAATTGGTCAGCAGTGGTTCACAGCAGGTGGGTGAAGCCGGCAGCACCATGGGCGAGATCGTAGAAGCGGTCCGTCGGGTGACCGATATTATGTCGGAAATTGCCGCGGCCTCCGATGAACAAAGCCGGGGTATTCAGCAGGTCAGCCAGGCCGTGACTGAGATGGATAACGTCACACAGCAAAACGCCTCGCTGGTTGAAGAAGCCTCTGCAGCAGCGTCCTCACTGGAAGATCAAGCGGGTAAGTTAACGAAAGCGGTCGCCGCGTTCCGTTTACAGGATACGCCGGTAGCGAAGTCAACTTATCAACCGGATACGGCCCCAAAAGCTTCCGCGCCAACGTTACGTCCAGCCGCAGTCACTCACGGCAACGAGAACTGGGAAACGTTTTAAAAAACGCTGAAGCTTTAGCCACACCGCCAGACATTATCTGACCGGCAGGCAGGCAGGTAAGAAAAAAATCGCCCTCTGCGTATCACTATGCAGAGGGCAATTTTTTTTACCGGTTACGCGCAGGCGTCAGGCGGAAGGATAGGGTTCGACGAAAACGCCATCCTGATGGCTGCTCTCGTTAAAAAACCAGATACCCTGCGGGTAATCTTCCAACGCGACCAGAAACATTGTGCCTTCACTAAAAGGCTCTACGGCAAGGATTGTGCCGGTTCGCCGTGGCCCACCATCCGTTTTAACACTGACGCGATCGTCTACCTTCATTTACGACTCTCCTGATATTTTCCTGCTGAACAGTTTAATCGAAGAGCGCCCGTAATGCAGGCGTTAGCGACGTGCGATGACCCAGACAGCGTGAATGATACCCGGGATGTATCCGCACAGCGTCAGTAAGATATTGAGCCAGAACGCGCCTGCAAAACCCACCTGCATAAAAACACCGAGTGGGGGAAGTAAGATCGCGATAAGAATTCGAAGTAAGTCCATAACCATTCCTTTAGGTATTGATAAAAAACCGTTTTGTTATCAAATATAGCCCCTTTTTGCCAGGTTACAGCAAAAGTCAGGTAAATCTGAGTAATGCGTTTTTTCATTTTCCTGACATTTCCCTGCGAGACGTTTAACAGGCAGAACATATAAGCTTCATTTCGTTGCTTTCCTCCCCAGGAAATACAACACACCCAAAGTAACAAGGATCATTTGCCCGCGCAGCGCGGGCTTTTTTTTTAACTTCCCTGCCCCCGCATTTTCCGCTAAGTTGTATATTTATTGCTCACACTGACCGCTGGAGGCATGCCATGACGCTTCCCCACTTACCCGATCAGAACGACAGAGACAGAGAAATGGACGCGCTGCTTAAGGCGATACAGCCTGAAAGCACAGGCGATCTTCAGGATTACTTTTCTCAACAAAAGCATTCATCCTCGCTCGCGGATGATCATCGTGCCGGGCTGTGCCGTGAACCCGCCGAGCAATGTGAGATGGATATTCAGGATTGCCGTTATGGCGAGATAAGCCGATAGACGAGAAGCCGCGCGCCTGTCGCCATAGCGCACACAAAAAAATACCCGGCGCGAGCCAGGTAAGTAGTCAATTCGTTACATCAGGGAAGTCATAGTGCTGTTTGAGACTACGCTTCCCATAAGCCATAACAAGCCTTTTCCATGCGTGTTTTACTCACCTCATTGCCGCCCGCGCGGTCAAACCCACTCCTCTGTCTTGTTAATTCAGCAATAATCGATGCACGATATGACGGAACCAGCTTTTCCCCTCTTCCGGTTTTAGGAATCCTCCTGGTTATAGGGCTTCCACTACGCAAATCAAAGCCTGCTGTAGACTCAACTACACTAAAACGTAATGACTACGCTGTAGTGTCAAACCAGAGTGAAGGAAATCAGGATGCCCAATTTGAATGAATCGCTGATGATAGTGACCGACCTCGATGGATCGCTGCTTGACCACCACGATTATAACTGGGATGCCGCCGCAGAGTGGCTCGACAGGCTGAGGCAGCACGCTGTCCCCTTAATTATTTGCTCCAGTAAAACGGCGGCTGAAATCCTGCCCCTGCAACGCAAACTCGGCGTTGTGGGCGCGCCTTTTATTGCTGAGAACGGTGCGGTGCTCTACCTCGACGACAGCAAAAGCGTTCGTATCCCGGACGATAAAATGAACTATAAGTCGATTTGTCGGGTTCTGGCTACGTTACAGCAGCAGTTCCGCTTTACCGGCTTTCATGACTTTAGCGATGTCGATGTGTCATCCATGACCGGCCTGAGTGAGGCGGATGCCGCCCTCGCCCGCCAACGTGATGCATCCGAGGTGATCGTCTGGCGGGATACCGATGAGGCGTTCAATCGTTTTCGCGCAGCACTTGCTGACTATCATCTTTCCCTGACCCAGGGCGGTCGTTTCTGGCATGTGATGCCCGCCAGAAGCGGCAAAGGTGAAGCCTTACGCTGGTTGCTGTCGCACCAGACAGACCAGCCGTATATCACTGTCGGCCTGGGCGATGGGCCAAATGATGCCCCGATGCTGGATGCGGTCGATTATGCCGTGGTGATAAAGGGCTACAGCAAGACGCCTGTCACTCTGCAACGCGCCGATAATGACCGCGTTTTCCATACGACACATCATGGCCCGGAAGGCTGGCGTGAAGGTCTGGACCATTTTTTGACTCAGCCATGAAAAGCTGTTGTTCCTCTGGCAACCCCATAAGGATGATGCAATGAGTGATTTTTTTCAGAATGGCGTAATTACTAACTTTCACAATCTTACACACCGCAGCGTTGAGTCACTGGAAAAGGAAATGGTGCGCTTTGCCCGTAAGCGCAAAATGGGATTGATCCTGCCATCGCTGTTTTCCGAACTGGAAGGCCCGGCATTGACGAAAATCGTGGATGAGCTGGCTAAGGTGCCCTATCTGGATGAAATTGTCATCGGGCTGGACAGGGCTGACCGCGATCAGTTTCTTCATGCCCGCGAGTTTTTTTCCCGACTGCCACAGCGTCACCGCATCCTGTGGAATGATGGCCCGAGGCTCAAAGCCATTGACGCGGAACTCGACAAAGAGGGCTTATCGCCCACCAATCCGGGCAAGGGCCGTAACGTATGGTTTTGTACCGGCTATACGCTGGCGTCTGACCGCACCAGCTGTGTCGCACTGCACGACTGCGATATCGTCACCTACGAACGCGGCATGCTGGCGCGCCTGCTCTACCCGCTGGCGAACCCGGCTTTCCAGTATGAGTTCTGTAAAGGGTTTTACGCACGGGTTGCCGATGGCAAGCTGAACGGCCGCGTAGGTCGCCTGTTGGTGGGCCCGCTGCTGCGCTCATTGCAAAAAGTCTACGGTCACTCCGAATACCTTGATTACCTGTCCAGCTTTCGCTACCCGCTCTCCGGCGAATTTGCGATGCGGACACACGTGCTTAACGGCATCAAAATTCCGGGTGACTGGGGACTGGAAATCGGCGTGCTCTCGGAAATTTACCGTAATTACACCACGCGCCAGTCGTGCCAGGTGGAGATTGCGGATAACTATGACCACAAACATCAGCCGCTGGCGGAAGATGATGGCACCGGCGGCCTGAAGCGCATGAGCAACGATATTGTTCAGTCACTGCTGCGCAAGCTGGCGACCATGGGCGTGCCGTTAACCAGTGACTCCTTCCGGGTGCTTAAAGCGACCTATTACCGTAATGCGCTGGATATGATGGAAATCTACAATCACGAAGCGGCCATGAACGGTTTGAAATTCGATCAGCACGTTGAGGAAGCCGCCGTCGAAATGTTTACGCAGTCGATTCTTGACGCCGGACAGTCATTTATTGAGCGCCCAAATGATAAACCCTTTATCCCCAGCTGGAGTCGGGTCCAGTCGGCTTTTCCGGATATTCTGCAGCGTATTTATAAAGCGGTAGAAGAGGATAACGACGGCAACGTCTGATGCTGCGCGCGCCTTGTGATAACGGCGTGTAAGCCAGGTAGCATAAAATCGGCCAGGCCAGTGAGCAATCACAGGCCTGGACGGCAGAAATCAGGACGTAAACTGGGGCTGCGATTCGCTGGAATGACTAAGCTCATCACTGCGAAAAGCTTCATTCCTGACCGCATAACCATCATACCATCGACATTCCACCATGCCGCTGGCATGTCCGGTCACCACCATCGTTTGCCCGCCTTCCTTATGCTGTACTTCATCACTGATTGCAAAAACCATGTTGCGCCCTCTTTGAGAATTGGCTGTCATTGAAACCATTTCTTTATAGCACGGTAAAAGAGTTGCTGCTGTTAAGACGCGCATAAAAATGGCTAATTCAGAATAACGTAGAAGGATATAGCGGAAATAAATAAAGCGGATAAGGCATTATCCGCTTCGGGGGTTGAGTAGATTAGATTTTGCAGCCTTCGCAATCGGCGTCGTCAATCAGGTCTTCTGGCACTTCTGCCGCCTTTTTTTCTGCCTTCGCTTCGGCCTGCTCTAACTGAGCATCAATATCAAATTCAAACATGTCGTCGCTCATAGTTTTCTCCCCAGAACGCGTTAAAGAATGCGCTTTTATACCGATGACTCACGCAGTTTGGCAATAAGGTTAACCACTAACAGCACGATTGACCCAATGATAAAACCAATCACTAAGTTTGCGCCGTTACTGAGCAGGCTTGAAACCAGCGCACTGAACGGTGCAATCGCATTTTCAATCAGATGATGTAATGGGGTCAGGCCATGGACAATAATGCCGCCACCGACCAGGAACATCGCCAGCGTGCCGACCACGGTCAGAATCTTCATCAACCAGGGGGCAGCGGCCAGTAATACCGCACCCAGCGCCTGCGCCACGCGTGAGGATTTTTCACGCAGCCAGAACCCCAAATCATCAATTTTAACAATGCCGGCCACAATGCCGTAGACGCCAATCGTGACCAGAATCGCGATACCTGCCAGGATCACGACCTGATTCAGTAACGGAGCTTCGGAGACGATGCCTAAGGTGATGGCGACGATTTCGGCTGACAGAATAAAATCGGTTCGCACAGCGCCTTTGATCTTTTTCTTTTCGAAATCGCGCGGATATTGTTTGGACAACTTATCCAGACGTGCCTGACGCGCCTCTGGCGAGTTTTCTTGTTTATCATGCTGTAGGCTGTGCAGCACTTTCTCCACGCCTTCATAACAGAGGTACGCCCCGCCAATCATCAACAATGGCGTAATCAGCCAGGGCGCAAACGCGGAGATAATTAGCGCCAATGGCACTAATATCAGTTTGTTCAGGAAGGAGCCTTTGGCAACGCCCCACACGACCGGCAACTCGCGGTTGGCTTTCACACCGCTCACCTGCTGTGCATTCAGTGACAGATCGTCACCGAGCACCCCTGCCGTTTTCTTTGCGGCGACTTTTCCCATTACCGAGATATCATCCAGCAGCGTGGCGATATCATCAAGTAGCGTTAATAAACTGGTTCCTGCCAAAATATTTCCCTTATTCGGTCATCAGCAACGGTTTCTGCCTGCATCAGCCGCAACACATCATCCTCGACGATGTGCAAGGCGATGCGGTGTTCACCGTGGTGCCTGTTCCGGTTCGTTATGTTGACAACACGGGCATCGTTCAATTTCTCTCACGGTCATATCAGCGATGCCCTCACAATCCCATTCGACACGCACTGCTTGTCCGGACGGACCCGCCATATGCAGATATTTACTGACCGGGCTTTCCGTCATCCCGGTAATCTCTTCCGTGGCCACCAGCGTTTCCCCAGCATAGATTCTGGCGGTGGCTTTGGTGTTCACCATGCGCTCATCACGAATCTGATAAAGGCGTTTAACCGTCAGTTTTATGCTGCTCATTTTGGGCTCCCGGTCACGGAAAAGCGTCTATCTAACCTTTTACGCGACGGATTAGCAAGGCTGGCTCATTCACTCTCGCGGTAATGATGAATGCCCTGGTGATCAATCTCGGCGCTGTCACTCATCGCCAGCAGCCACTCTTCCAGGCGTTCAAGCAGCGCCTCATCGTCCAGTTTGACTTTACCGCGTAGTGCACATTCCCAGATGATCAGTACCTTCCAGCCATTTTCCCGTAACTGCCGGACGTAACGCTGGTCGCGCTCCACATTGCTGTTAATTTTGCCCGTCCAGAATTCGGTGCGCGTGGCGGGCACTTTAAACAAATAACAGTGATGGCGATGCCAGAAGCAGCCATGAACAAAGATAATGGCCTGATGCGACGTCACGACAAAATCGGGCCGGCCCGGAAGATTTTTATCCTGTACCCGGTAGGTGAATCCACGATCTTTGAGCAACAAAGCTATCCGCTGCTCGATGGCTGTGTCCTGCTGACGAATGGCGCGCATATTTTTACTGCGCGTTTCGCTGGAGTGAACGTCGACCATAGCACCTCCTTAATAGCGACTTATTCAACTTTAGTCGCCGTCCTGAAAAGTGAAAGCCAGCACCATGAAAGTGGGGCAAATATTTAGCTTGATGTCCACGCGTTCCGTGACGACGCGGGCAACAATTGTCTCTTTTTTGAAGCCCGCGCACACGGAAACACCGTCTAACCCCGTGCCTGCGGATTTCCTCATTGAGCAAGGAGTGTTAGCATAGGCGCTTCACTGTTAAGGATATTTGCATGCACGCCGTCGCACCCGCTGAACCTCTTCTCCCTGCCGCTCTGCATTCCGATGAACTGAACATGTTACACCAGGTGCTGTCGATCTATTCCGTCCGGGATGTGGTCGAACGTTTGCATCAGGCAGGCTTTTCGCACTGGACGCCGCCGCTGCTGAACAGTATTCGTCAGGGCAAGCGCGCGTTGCCCTCTCTGGCCTCTGCGGAACGATCACTGTTACAGGCGTTATTGCCTTCACGGCCGGCGCATTATGATTCACCCGATTTCCGCTTTATCGATCTGTTTGCCGGTATCGGCGGCATTCGACGTGGGTTTGAACGTATCGGCGGTAAATGCGTATTTACCAGTGAATGGAATAAAGAGGCGATTCGTACTTATCGGGCCAATCACTACAGCGATCCGCAGGAACACCATTTTAATACGGATATCCGCCAGGTGACGCAGCCCGCCGGGCTCACGGACGAACAGGCGATTTATCAGTCAATTGATGCGGCAATTCCCGATCATCAGGTTCTGTTGGCCGGCTTTCCTTGTCAGCCTTTTTCCCTCGCCGGGGTCAGCAAGAAAAATGCACTGGGCCGGGCGCATGGGTTTGAATGTCAGGCTCAGGGCACGCTGTTTTTTGATGTTGCACGCATTCTGGCGGCCAAGAAGCCGCCGTTCTTCGTCCTGGAGAACGTGAAGAATCTCAAGAGCCATGATAAAGGCCGGACCTTTGCGATCATTATGGAAACGCTGAATGAGCTGGGATACGACGTGGCGGATGCAGATGCCACGTCCCCCGATCCTAAAGTGATTGATGCTCGCTATTTTCTGCCACAGCACCGAGAACGTATCGTTCTGGTCGGCATCCGGCGGGACATTGCCGGTTCAGAACAGTTTACGCTGCGCGATATCCGCAAATTTTTTCCTGCACAGGTCCCCAGCTTACAAAGTTTGCTGGAGCCTCAGCCTGACGAAAAATACATTTTGTCGCCTGTATTATGGCGTTATCTCTATGACTACGCCAAAAAGCACAAGGCACTGGGGAACGGCTTCGGCTTTGGCCTCAACGATCCGCAAAATCAACAGTGCTGTGTGCGAACCCTGTCAGCCCGCTACTATAAAGATGGCTCGGAAATTTTAATCGATCGCGGTTGGGATCGGGAAAAAGGCGAAGCCGACTTTCTTGATGCCCGTAATATGGCACGACGTCCGCGTCGTTTAACGCCACGGGAATGCGCGCGATTAATGGGGTTTGATACCGCAGACAGTCAACCGTTCCGTATACCGGTGTCCGACACCCAGGCCTACAAACAATTTGGTAACTCCGTAGTGGTGCCGGTATTTGCCGCCGTCGCACAGCTACTTTCACCGTATATCCGCGATTTAAAAGCCTGACTCACACTGAAAGTTGCGCTTAGGCGCAACGATTCCTCTCTTTTCCTGCTACCCGGTGGGATTGTCACAACATCGTCACGCAAGCCCAGAATACTGCTGCTTTTTCACTTGATGGGTAGAATGATGTCACCTCTCACTTTATTGTCGCTGCGCGTTCTGAAGCAACGCCCCAGGTTTATACTTCCCGCCATCCCCACCTGGCTGACCAGCCTGCGCGGGAATTTTATGCTCTTTGTGGTGCTGTTCTGTTTATTGCAGTCCATCGGTATTGTTCTGCTTACCGCTCAGGTCAGCCATACTCAAGTCAACCTGACCCAGGCCAGCGCCATGCGTGACCGGCTGGCTTTGCTGGATCGTGCGCGCGTTGAGCTGCTGACAGCCAGCGATAACAGCCATCGCGCCGGCCTTTATCTGATGGAAGATCAGAAAAGCGGTTCCGTTGACAGCTGGAAAAGCCTGGCGGAGACCGCTAAATCGTCTTTGCTGCATGCGGAACAGCTTTTTGCCAACTATCACGCGGCGCCTGGCGGCGAACTTCAGCAGGGATTTGTGTTGCTGACCCAGGGATTAGAAGAGCAGTTGAAAGGTCTGGAGGCGAACAACATCGATGCCTTTTTTATGGTACCGATGCAGGCCTATCAGCAGCAGTTTAATAGCGCATGGTTTAACGAAATCACCCAGACCAATAAGCAACTCACTGCCGTAAACAGCCTGACGCTGCAAACGCTGACTGAAAGCCGCAACCTGTCGCTGATGGTAACCGCGCTGCTGTTTACGCTGCTGCTCACCGGCGGCGTACTGTTGCTGCGAGGTGTGATCATTCCATTACGCCTGGCCAGCCGTCAGTTACAGGATATTGCAACCGGGGACTTAATTAGCTGCCCGATTCCGCCCCGTTTGCAGTCGCTGGAAACCGCTAAACTGTTCAATGCGGTGGCGGAGATGCGCCAGGGGCTGCGCACCATTGTGGTAGAAATCAATACCATTGCAGCAAGTGTGGCAGACGGAACGCGTGAAATGCAGCACACCAATGAACAGGTGAGTGAGCAATATACAGCGCAAAACAGCAGCTTTAGCCATATTTCACAGCGTTTACACCGCGTGTCTGAAGAAGTTGAAAACAGTACCCTGTTTTCACAGCAGGCCTCCGAGCAGGCCCATTTCGCCGATGACCTGATGCAGCAGTGTACGCTTCAGGTGGATGAAATGGAGGTTCAGATGCGCCACATTGTAGATTCCTCAGGGGAAATTGCCGGTATCGTTGAGATGCTGGATGGTCTGTCGTTGCAAACGCGTTTGCTGGCGCTCAACGCCGCGATTGAATCCGCCCATGCGGGGGTTTATGGACGCAGTTTTGGCGTGGTTGCGAAAGAGATGGGAAATCTGTCCAATAAGAGTGGCGAATCTGCTCAACAAATTAATGGCCTGGTAAATAATACGCAGCTGCACATTTCAGAGGGCTTCAATAAGGTGAAATCGCTGGAAGCGCTGTTTAACCAGATCAGCGCATCAGTCAGCGCCGTCGTGGCGCAGCTAAAAGAGCTGCAGGAAAACGCCACGGCACAAAGCCGACGCGTCACCGGCATTGCCGCAGAAGTGGTGGCGCTGGACAAACAACTTCAGACGAATGAAGGGCTCAGCGCCCGACAGGGCCGCACGGTTGATACCTTACAACAACAGGCTGCACGCCTGGCCGAAAGCGTCCAGCAGTTCCGTATCACGCTGTAGCCGTAAAGCTTGAGTCGTAAAAAAGCCGCCTGTACTAAAGGCGGCTTTTATCTATTGTCTTAACGGCATTCACGTCGGATTTTTGTTATTTCTTTTTCTTGCTCTGCTTCTTAAGCAGCGTACGGAGCTGCTTAATTTCGCTTGAGTTTAATGCATCCGAGGCTTCTTCCTCTGTGTTCTGGCTGTCAATGATGGGCTGAGAAGGCGCATTCAGGCTCGCCTGAAGCCGTTGCACGATTTCCTGGCTCATTGACACCTGATTTTCGAGCGCCAGCTGTTTGATATGTTCTTTCAATGCAGGATCAATTTTAATCGTTAAATTAACAGTTTCGGTCATTTCATCACTCCTTTTTGTTATTACTCCCACGCTACCGGATGACTGTATCGATTCCTATACTGTCATAAAAATTTAATATTCAGCGTGTAAGAGACTAAAATCGCGAAGCACCGACTCATCCAGGCCCACTAAATTGCCTTGCAGCTCCGCACACAGCTTGGCCATGTAGCCTACCAGGAAGTCAGCATTGTGTTCTGCCAGCATGCGCCCCGCTTCGGTTTGCATGGTTTCTGGCAACCGCAGTAACTTGGTCTGGAAGTGATCCAGCGTCCACTTTACATCATTGAGTTCCCGATCTTTGCCAAGCGGATCCGCACTGTTAAATAAGGGGCGATTCATCGTACCTGCCGTGTAAAACACCCGCGCAAGGCCGATTGCACCAAGCGATTCCAGCCTGTCGGCATCCTGCACAATTTTCGCCTCCAGGGTTTTAGGCGTAATGGCCGCGCTGAAGCTGTGCGCCTGAACGGCATGCATTACCTGCTCGATCAGTTCCTCAGGAAAATCGATGAAGTCCTGCTGTAAAATGCGCTGTGTTTCGCTGGCGGCATAGGTAGATGCCTTATGACGCTCAGGATGATTTTTCGGTAAATTCACCACATCGTGGAAATAACACGCGGTCAGGACCACCAGCGGATCGGCCTGGGTGCCGGTCATAATGCGCTGAGCGCTCATCCACACGCGGCGTAAATGTGCGATATCATGCGCGCCATCATCATGAATCCAGTTGTTTTCAAACCAGGTTTCATAGCGAGCCTGCCAAAGAGTGAGTGACATAGTCTCTTTCCTGTCGGGGTTGAAGTGCGTCCTGATTGACGACGATTTAAGCGCTTACGGCCTACCATCATAGCGAATAGCTAATGACATTTTCTTTACACAGCGGACGTTAATCACCTTTTGAACCTTTAAATTCTTAAAGAAAATGAGACGCTGATCATTTTTATAGCATTTTGACGTAATTAAAACGGCCATTTGCCGCTTTTTCAGCCTTGACTGATTTAATTGCAGGCAGGTTAATTAGTTTAATAAATGTAATGATTCCTGAAAGGCATTTTATCGACGAGGCACAAAAAACATGACATAACCCGATCGCACTTATCAATAAAATCGGCGAAAGTGACAGACAGATAAATCTGAAAAGGTTCCTATTTTTGCCGATATAACGTACTGTATTCTCACTATCAGATGTCCCGGAACGCGCATTAACACCCGCGTTGTTGATTTTTTATCCGCTCCCCTTTTTCGGGGCAAAAATCTCCAATGCTCAGATGGCTATAAGACAGCAAATTGTTAAGGGTAATGATTTATAGTTTTTATGATATTGCCACCATTTAGATGCCCTTGTTGTTTTAGCAGTAACCGGGTTCTACTAATAAAAAGAGGTAATCCATGAAAGAGCGGCCGATTCTTTTTTCCGAACAGCGGGTTCGTGCCCTGTTAGTTGGCCAACAAACGCAAACCCGGCGCATAATGAAAACGCAGGCTTTCGGTCCGGGGCAGGATCACCATGAAGGGGTTCATGCTTTTGATGTTCAGGCGAACCACCTGCATGGCGATAAAATGATGACAATGAACGACATTCGTTATCACTGCCCTTATGGCATGCCGGGCGACCTACTCTGGGTGCGCGAAACCTGGCGTGGCCCGATTGTGCCAGAAAGTGCGCTGGCGGATTATGAACGCGATCCCGTGCCTTTCCGTTCGCCAGAATTTTGCCAGTACCGGGCGGACAGCAATGAACTGGGGCAGCATACCTTGGGTGGACCGGACGCCGAGCAGTTTGGCTGGCAAACGGCGATACATATGCCGCGCTGGGCCAGCCGTATAAATCTGCTCATCACGGATGTGCGTGCGGAGCAAATCCAGGACATTAGCGAAGATGACATCATGGCGGAAGGCGTTCAAACCGATTCGCACTTTCTGAATAATTTTTTCACCATGAATGTCAACTCAGAAATGCCAAAAGAAGCCTATCGCAAGGCCTGGCAAAAGCAGTACGGCGCAACCAGCTGGCAGGTAAACCCGTGGGTGTGGGTGATCGAGTTTCAGCGCGCCGAACGTGAGTAAACTTAGCCTGCGCTTTGCGGGCTGAATCACAGACAATTTTCTTGCTAACAGGTTGAATATAACGTCTTCATTCCTGAAGCCCGACAATGCCAGCATGAGGTTCTGATGCTGGCATTTTCCTGTCCGGTCTCTCAGGATTCTGCGACAGCTGGATTCAGTGCGGGACTTACGATGTTCAAATGGCCATGGAAAACACATAGCGACACTGCCGTGATCGAATTGCCCTGGCAGGCCGGTCTGGCACAGCCGATTTTTACCCTACTCCGCCCCGATGAACAGCAATGGTTGATTGAACTGGGGCAACGCTTTCTGCAGCAAAAGAAACTGGTTCCGCTTGAAGGCTGTCAGCTTGATGCGCACCGCACCGTCCGTATCGCTCTGCTGTTCTGCCTGCCGGTGCTGAAACTGGGGCTTGACTGGCTGGATGGCTTTCATGAAGTGCTCATCTATCCTGAACCCTTTAATGTGGAAGATCAGTGGCAGGATGAAACGGGTCTTGTCCATCATGCGCCTGCTGTCCATGCCGGGCAGAGCTGGACCCAGGGCCCTGTTATCCTTAACTGGCTCGATATTCAGGATTCCTTCGACCTGTCAGGCTATAACCTGGTCATTCATGAAGTGGCACACAAGCTGGATGCCCGCGGCAGCGGCTACACCAGCGGTGTCCCGTTGATCCCGCTCCGTGACGTCGCCCAGTGGGAAAAAGACTTGCGTGAGGCGATGGCGGACATCGAAAATGAGGTTGATTTAGTCGGTGAACAGGCGGCCAGTATCGATCCTTATGCCGCCAGCGATCCCGCAGAATGTTTCGCAGTGCTTTCCGAGTATTTCTTTACCGCCCCTGCCCTGTTAACGGAACGTTTTCCGGCGATGTATGCACATCTTCAGCAATTTTATCAGCAGGACCCGCTAAGCAGAATGCAGGCCGGGGACGGCTGATCTGCTTACTTCGCGAACGCTTTGCATTAAAGCTAGCCAGTTGAATGCTAAACGCTTTTTTGCTGTTGACACACCAGAGCGTCCTCGCTAATATGCGCCTCGTTCACACGATTCCTCTGTAGTTCAGTCGGTAGAACGGCGGACTGTTAATCCGTATGTCACTGGTTCGAGTCCAGTCAGAGGAGCCACATTCTTGTTTTCATGCGTCTTCACGAATCTTTATACGATTTAAATTCAACAAGTTAGCGTGAAAATCCTTCCCGATGCATTTTCAGTTTTCCCTTCGCATCGGGCAAGATGGGTGGTCTTATTGGGTGTCATTTCAGTTCGATTATAGCGTGACCAGCCTACGTCTCTGAACGGCACGACCATCCGCAGCCTAAACTCATCCGCTCAACCTTTCAAAGTATCCTATTCTCATGGCCTGTCCCTTTTAATCAATCCAGGCAGTTCACGTCTCTGGTATCTCAACTATCGGATCAATGTGGCGAATCCCGGCCTGGCTCAGGGGCTATCATCAGCGCCACCACCACGCCCTGATTAAAGGCTTCCTGGCTCGACCCATGCAGCGCGTTGGATTATGCCGCATCAATCGCTAGCGCCTTCCCGCCTTAAAAGATCAGGTTTTGCAGCTGGCCTGCTGCTGCGCGGCGTTATCGGCGTTGACCCGGTTGGTTTGCCACTAATCCCTGCCTGATGCCGTCTTCCGCTGCCGGGTTCCAGACAGTCATTATCTGCTGGCACCAGGTATTTCCGGCAAACGAGCGGCTGAGAGCGATCGTGATATCCGCCGGGCAGGTGCCCGCAAAGGCAGAAGCAGAGAGAGCCGAAAACAGTGACAACGCGGCGATATAACGGTTTTGAGGGTTCATTAGATGAACGTTTTTAATGTTATATCGGGTACGCGTTCACGGGTGCAGGCAGAGCCCACACCGGTTTTCACCGGTGCGGTATGCTCGTTACTTCAGGGTTTCTGGGTTGATAACGTAAGGTTTCAGGGCGTCTTTCTCCCCTTTCAGATAATTAAGGATGTTGTTGATGCAACGCTCGGTGACCAGCCTTTCAGCCATGCGGTCCATACCGGAAACGTGTGGTGAAAGCAGAACATTGTCGAACTGGCGTAGCGGTGAGCTGGCCGGTAACGGTTCCACTTCGTAGACGTCCAGCCCCACGCCGCCCAAATGGCCGCTTTTCAGGGCCTCAACCAGTGCTTCTTCATTAATCAGCGGTCCGCGAGAGGTATTCACCAGGATCGCGCCGGGTTTCATCATCGCCAGGGTATCGGCGTTGATGGTATGGCGACTTTCCGGGGTGGACGGCGCATGCACCGAGACCAGATCTGCGTTACGCAGCAGGGTTTCCAAATCGACCCGCTCGGCGTTCACACTGGCCAGCAGTTCGTCGCTGGCCCACGGATCACACACCAGGATGCGCATCTCCGCCGCATGGCAGCGGCGCGCCATGGCATAGCCGATGCGGCCCAGGCCGATCACGCCCGCGGTACGCCCCCAAAGACCAGGGTGGAAGCCGTCAAAGAACCACTCGCCGCGCTTGACCATTGCATCTCGCTGCGGCAGACGACAGGCCAGAGTCAGCGCCATCGCATAGGCGAATTCAGCCACGCTTTCGTGGTTGGCACCAAACGCCATCGCAATCGGCACGCCGGCAGCGGTAGCCGCTGGGACGTTTACCTTGTCATAGCCAACTCCCCAGCGGGCAACGATTTTCAGATTAGGGGCCTGAGCGAAGACGTTTTCGGTATAGGGTTCGCCCCCGGCAATGGTCGCCACCACGTTCTGCTGAAGTTTGCTAATCAGTTCCTGCTCATTGGGCAACCTGAAGGTTTCATTTACCTCAACGTCATAGCCAGCCTGTCGCAGCGGATCGAAGACAGGATCGCTGTTTTTAAACTGCTCGGTGAATACTACGATTTTTTCAGGTGTTGTTGCGTTCATAATTCTTTCCTTTGATTTCTGATGTTTTTTTCTCTTCCGAAGGCAGTAAAACAAACAGGGCGACGGCAATCACGGCGGCAATCGCCAGCGCGTAGAGACCGGCAGCCGGCGTCTGGAAGTAGATTTCAGCCCAGGTACGCAGGTTCGGCGCAACGAAGCCCCCTACCGCGCCGCAGCTGTTGATCAGGGCGAAACTTGCCGCCGCCGCCGCACCACCATAGTAGCGGGTAGGCCAGGTCCAGAAGATGGGCTGGGCGGTCATAATCCCCATCGTGACGAAGCTGAGTGCGACAATGGCTAACAGCGGGGAAGCATGGGCGGAGACGATCAGACCAAACGCAATGCAGCACAGCGAAATGGCCCCAAACAGGCGAGCTCGGCCCAGACGGGCAGCCAGCCCCGGCCAGGTGGCTCCGGCAACCAACGCGCATAACCAAGGAATCGCGGTCACCAGGCCGACCATCAGACCAATCTTTACGCCCAGCAGCGCGGCAACCTGGGTAGGCAGATAAAATGCGACGCCCAATCCGGTAATTTGGATCAGGAAGTAGATGGCGGCAAAGTGCAGCAGTACCGGGCTTTTAATCGCGTCGATGAAGCGGGTATGTCCGGCGCGAGCCTTGTCGGCTTTCTCTTCGTCGAGCGCGGCAGTCAGCACCTGTTTCTCTTCCGCAGTCAGCCAACTCACCTCCTTCGGTGAATTACGCAGGAAGAACCACAGAACCACGCCCAACACACTTGCTGCCAGACCTTCTACCGCAAACATAATCTGCCAGCCTTCCCAGCCGCCAAAGCCGTGCAGATCCAGCAACAGACCGGAAATCGGACCGCCAATAATCAGCGCAATCGGAGAACCAAAATAGAAGATCCCCATGATGTGGGCCCTAAAACGCGAAGGGAACCACTGGGCGATAAAATAGATCGCCGTAGGGAAGAATCCGGCTTCAACAATACCCAGCAGCACGCGCAGAAAATAAAAGGTCTGCTCGTTCCAGGCAAAGGATACTGCCGCAGAAACCAGTCCCCAGGTGACCATAATCCTTACCAGCCAGGCGCGGGGGCCAACGCGGTGCATCAGCAGGTTACTGGGTAATTCAAACAGCGCGTAGGAGAGGAAGAAGATCCCGGCACCAAAGGCAAAGGCCGCATCGGAAATACCGGTAGACGCCTGATAGGCCGATTTGGCAAAGCTGACGTTCACCCGGTCAAGGTATGACATCAGATACATCACTATCAGGCAGGGAATAATCCGCCATTTTGCTTTATTTACCGCACGGACTAATACGCTATCGTTTATGGCTTGCTTACGCATTGAATGCACCTTCATTTTGGGCGCCAGAGAGAGGCATAGCCTCTGGTGCTGGTACAGGGTGGATAAATCAGCTGATTTTATTGTTATAGAATTCTGTTCCGCTGCGGATCTGGTCGAGAATCACTCCCAGCCCCCAAAATTTTTCCAGCACATTTTCTTTGTTTACCCGGCAGGCTTCGCTCTCGAAGGTGCCCAGGCGCTGATGGAAGATTTTGGCATTCTTCGGATAGCCCAGCGTTTCCGACACGGCAGTAAGAGACAGGAATGTCGCCAGCTCATTGGCCAGAGCCGGATCTTTCGCGTGGTGGTGATAAAGCCAGACGTACAGCTCTGGATGGAAATTGGTAAATACCCCGCTGAAACCTTTTGAACCGGCCTGCATGGCGGGCCAGGCAATAGCGGCATTGGCGTTAATGATATTCAGCCGCGTACCTTCGGCCAGCACCACGCGGCGTTTTACCGTGTCCAGATCGCAGCTTACGTCCTTCAGCACCGTGAAACGTCCACTGCGGGCGCACCATGAGAACTCATCATCCGTCAGAAGGCGGCGATAAGGTGCCGGGCACTCGTAGAGCCCCAGTGGCAGGCTCTCCGGAAGCGCGTCCAGCAGGGTTTGCAGAGTGGCGTAGAACACCTCGCTGCCCTGGTTCTTCGGATCGAGATGGTTGGTAACCAGCACTAATGCATCGGCACCGGTAGAGGCCATCGCCAGCAGCTCTTCGCGCTGATCGTCGATATCATCACTGATATGCCCGGAAACAATCACCGGCACGCGGCCTGCGGTTTTCTCCACAACGAAGCGGCCCAGCTTTACGCGCTCTTCCAGCGTTAAAAATTGCATTTCGCTGGACTGACATACTGCGAACAACGCATCAACGCCTTTCTGTAGGTACCACTCAATCAGGCGCTCCAGACCAGGCCAGTCGATTTCGTTCTGCGCGTTAAATGGGGTCAGCATGACGGGTACAACACCGTTAATCTCTTTCATTTTTTTTCCTTACAGCCACAGTGTGGTCAGAAAACAATTAAACTTTGCTTTTCAGTCTGTTAAGCGCCTGCTGGCGCTCCGGCATATTTGATGCGCCTTCGCGCTCAACGGCCAGCGAGGCAAAGGCAGAGGCAAAGGTTGCCGCCTGCATCAGCGGCTGACCGTCGGCAATTGAAGCAGCCAGCGCGCCGTTAAAGGCATCTCCTGCACCTGTGGTATCAATACTCACGGCGGGGAAAGCGGGAATGTGCTGAAACTGCTGATTCTCATACAGCAGCGCGCCGCGGGACCCCATCGTGATAATGATGCAACGAGCCCCCAGCTCGGCGATGGCCGTGGCAGCACGACGGGCGCTCTCCAGATTGGTGACCTCAATTCCGGAAAGCAGCGACGCTTCCGTTTCATTAGGCGTAATAACATCCATATATTCCAGCGCTGGAATAATATCGGAGGAATAAGGTGCAGGGTTCATAATGACTTTTACGCCCAGCGCTTTTGCCAGCTTCATGGCATTCAGCGTGGCGAAAAAATTATTTTCCAGTTGTAGCAACAGAACGCTGGCATCTTCCAGCTCTTCTTTCAGTTCCGCGATTTCTTTTTCACTGATTGTTTTATTTGCACCGGAATAGATAGCGATCATGTTTTCGCCATTCTCCTGTGAAACATAAATAATTGCACTGCCTGTTGGTTCTTCTTCTGACTGATAAAGTTTAAAAGAATAAATTTCAGAGGAAGAGAGATGCTCCATAGCAAACTGGCTGAACTGATCTTTCCCTACTTTAGAAACAAAATGCACTTTCGCCCCGGCACGGCTGGCTGCCTGCGCCTGGTTTGCACCCTTCCCGCCCGGCCCAAGCGAGCTACCCAGCGCCATCAGCGACTCTCCGCCTTTCGGAAATCGAGCCACTTTCGCCACGATATCGACGTTAAAAGAGCCGAGAATACAGACTTTATTTTTCATATTATCCACTGAACCTTTCTCATATTTCCTCTGCTTGATATTTTTCAATAAAACTTCAAAATCATTGTCAGTTTCGGAAATTAATTTTGATTGCAGGCTTTTACGAATAATAATAGCGCCGCCATGACAGCGTTGAATATATCCCTGCTGTGCCAGCATTCGCAGATCACTGCGTATGGTTTCTTTCGTTACGCTAAAATACTGAGCCAGATGCTTTACCGTTGCACTATTATGTTTATCCAGAAAATTAAGGACATTGATCCTCCTCTCGTCCATAAACATATTCACCCCCCGTTGCTGACTGAAGCATAGGGTAGGCGCATTGGCTAAAAAGTGATGAACATCCTGGAACAATCAAAAAAACAAAAACAAACAAAAACCAAACAATAAAGAAACAACGTAACCCTCGGTTAGTTATAGCGTTAATCCTGATTCGCGGCGCGGCATGTGAGAACGCGCTAAGGGAAGTCAGTCCCGATTGTGTGGTCTGAGCAATCGCCCACTATCCCATGCCAACACCCGAACTGAGCGGTGTATCACAGCACCCATCCTCCGCTTGATGCAGAAAACCATTCACAACATGCGAGACAAGAACCTTGCCCCAGGCTCAATGCCATGCTGATGCTGCTCCGGCTTTGACAGTGCCAGAGGTGTCGTGTCAGACGCTGGATTAACGGGTGTCCCCTGGATAGCCATAGTGTAGTTCAGGAGAGGATTGCCGTATTTTAATACTGAGTTCTAATCATATGAATACATGAGCTTATTTATACCGCTCCCTTTTCGAACTCTTAATATCCCATAGTTAATTTTGGTGGTCATTCTGCTGGTTTAAACAGAAGGGAAACTCAGGTTTAGCTAACTTATTAGCCAGTGAGTAACAGAGGCGGTCCCCGTCAGAGAAGCCAGATGGAGAAAAGCCTGCTTGCGAGCAGGCTTTGTGCTTTCTGACGTTCACCATCGGGTCTGATCCTGGCGTAATCTGCGGTCTGACAAGGCTCTTTCCGTTCGGAGTTACGCGTTGTTCTGGCAGGCGGGTGCAGAGAGATGAGGGGTTTATCAGAACAGACTGTCGCGTTATCCCGCCCTTTTTATCTGCTCAATAAACAGCACGCGGAATAGGTTGGCGTGGTCAGAATAACATCACCTGACCACGTTACGGAAAAACGGCGACATCGGGCATCACAGTGAATCACGCCATAGCCGCCTGCTGACCGGCATCTGGACATCTTGCCTGATGTTTACTTCGCGCCGTCAACCAGCTGTCGCAACATCTCAATATGAACGGGTTTATCATTGAGCGCCGGTATGTAAGTAAACGACGTTCCCCCCGCATGCATGAAGATTTCCCTGTTCTGCTCATCCAGTTCTTCCAGCGTTTCTAAACAGTCTGCTGCAAAACCCGGGCTGATTACATGCAGGCTTTTGATGCCTTCATTCGGCAGATTTTTAATCGTCTCATCGGTAAAAGGCGTTAACCACGGCTCTCGGCCGAATCGGGACTGGAACGTCATAATGATCTTCAGCGATGGCATATTGAGGGCGTCAGTGAGTAACTGGGTCGTTAACTCACAGCGTTGCTGGTATTTATCACCCTCACTGGAAAACCTGACCGGTATTCCGTGATACGAAACCAACAATGCATCCGGCACACCGTTCGCCTCAAAAGACTCAAGCACCGAGGTTTTTAATCCCTCAATGTAGGCCGGATGATCGGCATAGTCATTGACGAAATTGATGGCTGGTGTGTAGCGGTTCTTCATTTTTTGCAGGTGACGGCTCACGCTATCCCAGACAGATGAAACCGTTGAAGATGAAAACTGCGGGTACATAGGGATAACAATGATTTTCTCGACGCCTTTTGCAAGAAGTCGGTCAATTGCCCCCCCGATACTCGGTTCACCATAACTCATCCCCAGCTCGACGGGCATCCCCGTCGCCTCTTGAAGCAGGCGGGCCTGACGGACGCTGTAAACCATCAAGGGCGAGCCCTCATCCATCCAGATAGAGGCGTACAGTTTCGCCACTCGCTTTGCACGCAATGGGATAATCACACCATGCAGGATCGGGCACCAAATGATTCTGGGTAAATCAACCACCCTGTAGTCGTGCAAAAATTTCGATAAAAATGTTTTAACCGCAGCAGGCGTGGGTTCTTTTGGTGTTCCAAGGTTAACAATTAAAACACCCTGTTTATTCGTCATTAGCTGGGACCTCTGAAAACCCATGGAAAAAAAGTGCCTGAATAATGTAACACACTCAAGGACATCATCACCTCCGTCTGCACCGCTTGCGCGCATTGACGCGAAACGGAGGTTTATATATTTACGCATCCCGGTTGATGGGCAACGGCCGTTCAACCCTGAGTTAACTGACTACGCGCTTTGTTGCCGTCGCGTTGACCGGCTTTCAGCACAGGCCGCCAAAAAACGTCTCCGCCAGCACCTGGCGTAGGCTGTCCGGTTTTAAAAAAGACCAATCTGCCAGTGACACGTTGAGGCGCCAGTGTGACGTTAAAACCGTCATGCGCAGCGACAGCCCCTTTTCTGATTTTTGACCGGGTTTTACTTACTCAGTCAAAACATCAGGTTGTATCTTATCATCGCCCTGTCGACAAAAGACCAATAGCTCTGATAAGTCACCTTTCATTTCACACCTGCTCGCTTTTTGTCCCCTTGCCTGACGAAAAGACAGCCGATCAATCATCACATTCATACCGGGTTTGATATCACATCTGGTCGACATTTCAATTAATCTAAGTGAATATTGAGCGTGCTAATATTTAGGAATCTATATTAACAGTGCTCTGGCAGGCGCATCTTCAGCCACATCTGGCGACCGCTTCACGCCATTCAGCGGAATTCACCTGCCGGAGCCTGGATAAAGTAAAACCAGATCGCAGTCATGAATCAGGCTGGTACCACCACTTTCGCCATCAGGCGTTTTCGGGACGGAAATAATTATGCGTACAGGGGTTTCTTCAGGCGAAGCATCGTTGCTGCAACACCGGTCATTTGTGGCGTTCTGGCTGGCCCGAACCTGTTCTTCATTTGGTTTTCAGATGTTTTCCGTGGCCGTCAGCTGGCAAATCTATGCGATTACCCACAGCGCCATGGCGTTAGGCATGATTGGCCTGATGCAGTTTCTGCCTTCGGTACTTTTGGCTTTGCCTGCAGGTCATTTGGCCGATCAATTTGACCGTCGTCGTATCGTCGTCATTGGGCAACTGATTGAGTGGGCTGCGCTGCTCGGCCTGGTGGCACTAACGTTACTGCACTGGGCAGATCAAATTGAAATTTGGGGGTTAGTTTTCCTGATCTCCCTTGCTAAAGCGCTGGAATGGCCTGCCATTACCTCGATGCTGCCTGCGTTGGTCCCGCCGCCGATTCTGGCGCGCGCGATGGCGGCCAGTTCCGTCGGCGGTCAGGCCGCGGTGATTGTCGGACCGACACTGGGCGGACTGCTTTATGTGGCGGGGCCCGAAGTCGTTTACGGGGTTTCCGCCCTCTTCTATTTGTTGTCGCTGATCTTAATAAGCCGCTTACGTTACGAACGCCCTCCTCAGGTGCGCGTGCCGATGAATCTGTCAAACATGTTTATGGGCGTGCGCTTTATCCGCGAACGTAAAGATGTGCTCGGCGTGATATCGCTCGACCTGTTCGCTGTGCTACTGGGCGGCGCAACGGCACTGCTCCCTATCTTCGCCCAGGATATTCTGCACACCGGGCCATGGGGCCTTGGTCTGTTGCGCGGTGCGCCGTCGGTAGGAGCGCTGTTGGTCGGCGTCTGGCTGAGTCGCCACAAGCTGGAAAAGCACGTCGGCATGATTATGTTCGGCTCCGTTGCCGGCTTTGGCCTGGCAACGCTGCTGTTTGCCCTTTCGACTCAACTGTGGCTCTCACTGCTGGCGCTGGCGGCGCTGGGTGGTTTTGATATGGTGAGCATGGTGATTCGCGGCGCGCTGGTTCAACTGGATACACCCGATACGATGCGCGGTCGCGTCAATGCGGTTAACGCCATCTTTATCAATACCTCAAACCAGTTGGGTGAGTTTGAGTCGGGGCTGTTAGCGGCATGGATGGGCGCGGTTCCTGCCGCCGTCATTGGCGGCGTCGGGACGCTGGTGGTGGTCGGGCTATGGATGACGCTGTTTCCGAATCTGCGGAAAAGGCAGAAGCTTGAGAATGAAACGGTGGAGTGATTGGGGCGATAAAGCCGGTCGTGGCGCTTTAAGTGATAGCGAGTAGAAATGTGCTTGAGTGGGGATCATCGTCTTAGCAAACAACACTGAGTGTAGGTTTGTAAGATCATCCTGCGAGGAAGCAGGCTAATCGTGTTGGACGATTCGACGTATCCGGAATACTGAAATTGACGCAACTTGCTGCGCCCAAGTCAGAACATCATTTAGGCTGAATCAGATGAAAGAAACAGTAATCACTTAACTGCATCGAATATCGTTACGTATGCTTTACATAAATGACTGCAGAAAGGAAAGGCTAAACCAAGCCTTCCTTTATTATCATAATCAAAGTTTAATTTAATTTAATTTAATAATGTGACAGTGGATTTTTTTATAGGCGAGAGTTTTTTTTATTATTTCAAGAATTACTTGCCAGTCTCCACCACCTAAACCCGCACCCAGCATTGGCATCTGGACCTCTAATCTATTACAAAGTGCAAAATCGCATACGGTTTTCAGGCAGTCTTCTAAACTTTCATAGGAAACATATCTTTTATTATCTTTATAGGATGTTTTGATGCCATCTTGTGCAACCATATTCGCCACAAATATTTTATCATTTTTGTTGACTTCAATGAACTGCACGTCTCCTATCTTATAACCGTTGGCTGCAGAAGAAAGATATACCTCTTTAGTCACTGGGTATTTTTTTGCCAAGGCAAGGACAAAACCTTTACCCCACTTCCCTAAATTATTAACAATGTGCAAAATCATAATAGATTCTTTTAAAGGTACTGACGCATCTCCAACATGACTGTGGATATAAGACATTTCGTCTTGATCGATAAAACCTTTCCGCCATTGTTCTTCGAAAATTTCTTCTGTAATCGTTTCAGATTCAGATAAATCCAACTCACTTTTCTTGCCATCATAAAGTAAGTAGCCAACATCTTGATCCCAGTCTGTAACTGAAGACGATGAATAATAGCTTCCGTCCAAAATGCTTATCTGCCTTGTGGCTATTTCACCGATAAACTCGGTATAAACGACACCCTCACCCTTAATAAACTCTGAATCTGCACGGTAGTAACTTTTATTATCCACTAGCATGAACTCCCACTACTCACTATTCGATTTGAAACATCAAGATCTTTATCATTCTTGACCAGAAAAGTACCTTTTCTTGGCTCTGTTATATTCAACCCTGTCACATCAACTTCAACATAATGCGTGATGCTACCAGACTTTCTGGCATCACCATATATATTAGCAGCCAGCTGGCCTAACGAAATTTTATCAGAGCCCTTAACGTCTTTTAATGTACGTCCTCCGATTGTATCAGGATGAATATTAGTGAAATATTGTCCGTCACCAAATCGTGCGTGTACGCCACCAGTAGAAGGCCTGATAACACGACTATCTTTAATTCCTTCCATTCCTTTCGCATCAGTGAAATGGAACAACGTTCTTATTTCTTCATTCGTCAGCCCAAGCGGGTCGATCCATACTAATGGATTCGGACCATAACGATAAGGGCTAATTCCCCCCGCTAGCCCTATCGGGTCCTGACTAATATACCCTGCAATCTCCGGATCATAGTACCGATAGCGGTTATAGTGCAAACCCGTCTCGGCATCAAAATACTGCCCCTGAAAACGCAGTGGGTTTTCAATCCTGTCAGCAAATACCTGGCCTTTTTCACCCCAGGCACCGGTTTTTTCTGCCCAGACAATCTCGCCGCTCACCGACGTCAGCCTGACAGGTGCGCCATTGGGATCGCAGTGATAGTGCCAGCTTTGCCTGCTGTCGCCCTGTTGCGTCAGCAAAGCCAGCGGACGAAACGTGCCGGGATAATACACATACTCCCGCATTGTACCGAACAGCGCCGCCTGAGCTTTTTGTCGCTTAAGGCGACTGCCGGTATCGAAGATACTCAGCGCCGCTAAGGATGCGTGCGTGCGGGTGACCGTCTCGCCCGCCAGCGCATCATCCTGCCAGTAGAACCAGCGGGTTTCGCTGCCGGTTTGTTTGAACACCCGGCGGCCCAGCCCGTCGTAGCCATAGCGTACCTGGCTGCTGCCTTTACGTACCGCGATCAGTTGTCGATTCTCATCCCAGAGAAAATCTTCTTTTTCGTCCTGTTCGCTCGTCGCCTCTGTCATTCGACGGCGCTGACGCAGCTCGCCCGCGCGGTCAAAGACATAACGTACGCCCTGATGCACGCCTTCACGAAACCAGCCTTCCGCGCTGTCGTTGACCTCACGGGTTTGCGTTTGCAACGGGTTACCCGGTGCATCCTGCACAAACTTTCGCAGTGCGCCGTCCGGGGCGATATGGGCCGTCAGCCTGCCAACAGGATCGTAACGGTAGCGATCACTGCCCCACTGGCTGTCCTCGCGCGCGGTGATATTCCCGCTTTTGTCATAGACAACGCCGCTGGCGAACAGCGGTAAATCGTTTTGCAGCACCTGTTGTGAGGTGAGCCGTCCCTGGTGGTCGTAACGCAGGGTGCGCGTAAGCGCCTCAGACAGCTTTTCATGGATACAGCGCCCCGCGGCATCGTAGTCAAACGTGATCGGCGTATCGCCATTCAGTTGCACCGTGCGTATACGTGCGTACGCATCGTACCCGTAAACCACCCGGTGGCCGCTGTCGCTTTCACGCACGCTCAGACGTCCCTGTGAGTCGTACTGATAGCGCAACTGAAAGCCGTCCTGATCGTCTGTCAGTAACCGTCCCGCGTCATCGTAGCGCCAGCTGAGTCGTCGCCAGGGGTTCTGGCAGAGCACCAGCCGCCCGCAGGGATCGTAATGAAAGGTCGCCTGCAAGGTATCACCGCTGCGCCGTTCACTCAGTCGTCCGGCCTTATCGTAGCCATAGTGCACTTCACGTCCAAGCGGATCGCGACGTGCGATCAGGCGGCTGCCCTTATCCCAGCGGTACTGCGTTTTCTGTCCCCAATAATCCTGCTCTGCGATCACGCGTCCGAGCCCATCGCGTTCCATCTGCCAGCGTTGACCAGATTGATTGATCACGGCCAGCAAGCGGTCCTCAGGATCGTATTCATAACCCAGTCGTGCGCCATCAGAGGTTTCACAGGCGGTAAGCATGCCGGTACCGTTATAGTGGAAACGCGTGGTCTGTCCCACTTCATCGGTAAAGGCGACCGGTTCATCTTCACGGTCATAGTCTATCCGGACATCGCCGCCCGTCGGGTCGACCGTAGCGATGAGGCGATCTTTGGCATCCCAGTAAAAGCGGGTCACGCTGTGACCGGCATCGGTCCGTTCGAGGAGATTGCCGCGCACGTTGTGCCTGAAATGCGTGGTGCCCGCTCCCGCCACGCTGACCGCCAGCAGGAAGCCAAAGCGGTCATAGCGATAATCGGTTTGCGGTGAGCCTGGCTCATTGGCCTGGGTAAGTTGCCCCAGACGATCGAACTGATACGTTGCCGTTATGCCACCCGGATCGACACTGGCAATCAGATTGCCGCTACTGTCGTAGTCGGCGTGCCAGACCGCGCCTTTCTGGTCGGTCATCGTCAGCGGCAGGCCGTCATCGTTGTAAACGGCCTGCACCATACTGCCATCGGGTAAATGCTCGGCCACCATGCGCCCCTGCGCATCGTAATCCCACCGGTGAACGCTGCCGTCTGGTTCAATCACTTCCACCGTTCGGCCAACGTCGTCGTAACGAAACACCGTATTGCCGCCACAGGGATCGATTTCAGCGATCGGCAGGCCATTATCATCAAAGGTGATACGTGAGAGATGGCCTAGTGAATCGGTTACCTCAACCTCATTGAGCAGCGGTTCGTAAGCAAAGTGATAATCCCAAACGCCGCCGTCGCCCCAGGCATGAATAACGCGCCAGTCTTCATTGTACTGGTAGTGAAACCCCTGACCGTTCCGATCAAAGTGGCTGACAAGATAATGGTGTTGATAGTCAAAACGTCGGGGATGCGACAGCGCATCAATTTCGGCACTCAGTTGGCCATTCGCGTGGTATTCATAGCGCGTGAGTGGTGTGATTTCACCGTTCAGCGCATTGTGCAGGCGCAGCGTGCTCAGGCGGCCTTTATCGTGGGTGACAAGAATTTCTCGTCCGGTCAGCCCTTCAATACTGAATTCGCGGAGCAGCGTCAGTGCTCCCTCGTGCCAGTCGAAGGCCCAGCCATTGCCGTGACGGTCGGATAACTGCTGTATCGGCAGCTCTCCATCGGCACCGGTGAAATGCCACAGACTGCCCCCTTCCTGTTCGACGCACCAGGTCATCCTGCCCTGGGCGCTGTCCCGCCACAGGCGGCTGCCATCCGGCAAGCCCATTACCGCATGTTCACGCCCGTCCGCCTGCGGCAGCGTGGCAAACAGTGTCATCCCATCTGGCTGGGTAAAAAACGCGACACCTTCTTTAGTCAGGATTTCAAGCCGCGTGTCGGCAGGCGTCAACCAGCCATAACCGCAAAGCCCTGCCGTATCAACATCGGCCGAGGAATAGGTCCGGTTCCAGGCCAGCGGCAAGCGGCCTGACAACACAAAATCCTGCTGTTCGAGGCTGACGCTGCCATCGCGGATATCAACGGGTTCGGCACGCAGTACACGGCATTTGAGAAAACCGGGTTCCATGTTGCGAAACAATTTGCGCCTGTGCTGGGCAAAGCGCTTCATGAAATTTTGCCACTTCACCGACTTCCTGAACGTCTTGAGCCCTTTACCCAGACCGCTTAATCCGGCGCGCATCAATAACGCCATCAGGTTGATGGTCGGCGGGCCCCCCACGATCACGTTGTTAGGAATGGCAAGATTAAAGGTCAGCGGCAATGTCAGGGAAAGCGGCTTTGGCTTGGTGGCGCGTTTGAGGCGGAACGGCGGGATCATGCCGATGATGTTACAGCTCAGCACCGGCATACCGATGCGTGAAAAGGGTTCGCCGTCGACTGAGACGGTTTTACTGCCCATGAACAGCTCGTCTTCAATCTGCGGACCGCCCGGCATACGCAGTGGCGGCACCCAGGCGCCGCCAACCGGAATATGTACCGACATTCCGCCCGTTCCGGCGCTGGCGCGTTTGATGCTGTTGACATGTACCGTGGTGCCAATCAATGGCAGATAGTCGAACACATCAAACACGATGCCAATATGTGGCGTCGGTAACGGCCAGGGATAGGTATGAATATCCAGCCCTAGCTGCGGATCAAAGTGCGCGCCGGAATGCATGGGTTATGCCTCAGAAGATGGCACGCAGCAGCGCGCGTAAAAAGGTTCGGACCTCGGTCGCCAGACCGCTGTCGGAAAGGCTCAGGAACAGCAGTGCGAGTACCGTTACGACGACGATAAGAATGATGCGATTTTTCATACTGCGTTGCTCCCTGCATTTTCAGGTGATGATGGATTTGCACTTCCCCACGCTGGCAGGCTTTGCCATTCGCCTGGAGGTGCATCAAAAGGATGGGCGATATCCGGCAGGCCGTTCCACTGGGGATGCAACTGCTCCCGTGCCAGTTGGATAACGCGACGAAAACTGTCGTCACCGTTACGAATAAGCGTTTCTCTTTCCTCGCGGATCAACAGGAAGGTGGCCTCAAGCTGCAGTTGCAGACGGCTTTCTGTTTTCCTCACCGATTCGGTGTTGGGTGGGCAAAGTAAGCCCGCCTCTGCCTGCTGGATCAGCCGCTGTTTATCATTCTGCCAGCGCGTGGCACAGGCTTCGATGGCCTCAGTACGGCGCTTATCGTGCATGCGCAACAAATCCTGGAAAACCAGCGGCAGTGTGGTTTCACCGCGCTCCGCCAGCGGGATGCCGCCTGCCGCCTGCACGGCTTTGCCGTACGCTTCCATCGCGGCGGCATGATGACCTGACAGCCACAGACAAAACCCCGACATGCGCCAGCCTTCAAGGGAAAAAACCGGATGCGGAATCGCCTGGGCTTCCAGCGCGGCCTGGCGATAGGCTTTTGCGGCCTGCAAATAGGCTTTGTTGGCGAACCATGCTCCGGCTTCACCAAAGGTACTTTGGGTACGAAGCTGGCCTTTTACAGCGGGATCGTCGATGGCGCTGGAGACGTTTTGTGCCTCACGGTAATGTCCGACCGCTTTGCTGTGGTCTTTGCTTTTAAGCCAGCCGCCTGCAATCAGGTTGTGCAACATCGCCTGCTGATCGTGCCAGCCGCGCCGCTGCGCGACGGCCAGAGCCAGGTTGCCCCGGGCGGCCACCTGGTCGGCGCTGCCTTTCTCCAGTAGCAACATGGCATCCGCCAGGTAACGACGCAGCAGCAAACGATCGGAATCGGTATCACTTTGCTGCTGGGCGGTCTGATGCATCACCTTCATGCCGTCGACATCATCGACAATCAGTTGTACGTGTTCAGGATGGGCCTCGTACAGCGGCTGCCACAGGGGCTGCTCGGTCGTATCGATCAGCAGCAAACGCGGTGCGGGCTCGGCGTCCTGCCGCCAGCTTTCGAGCCAGCGCATCAGGGCGCGCTCGTCGCTGACAGCGGCGGGTTTTAGCACCAGCATCAGATAACGTAAATCGTCGGGAAAATGACGGGCGAAGTCCTGCAACAACAGCCGTAACTGCGCCGCGGAATAGCAGGGTTGTAGCGCATCGCTGTTCCAGTCGGCCACATCGGGCGTGGCTTCGTAGTGCTCAATAAACTCCCGTGCCAGCGCCTCGCTGTAGCCATAGCCTGTTTCAAAGGCGGTCGTCAGGCTCAGAAACAGGTCAGGGACTGAACGTCCTTCGGGATGCTGTTGCAGGGCAAGAAAGGCGTCAAGAAGCGACTCGCCTGAAGCCGGTACGCGCCAGATAAACAAACGCGCGTCGCGGTTCTCACTGGCGGTGAGCCAGCTCAGCTCCAGCTCACTCATCACGCGTTCGGTTGGGTTCTTTGCAGCACTCATGTCACATCCCTGTCAGGCATTCAGCTCAATTTTTTTACCATTCACCATCACGCCTGCGGCATTAATGGTAATGGTCGATCCGCCAGCAGTGATTTGCACGCTGCCATTACTGATTAAAATCCCGCTCTCGCCCACATTAATATGGAACGTGTCTGTTGCGCTGTCCGCAACGCTGCCCTGGGTAAAGCGCGTATCACCGCCGGTAATACTCAGCGTGCGGCCTGCGCCGATCGTCACGTCTTGCTTTTGCGCAATCGTGCGCACCTCATTGCTGTTCACGGTGACGTGGCGATGGCCCGTCACGTCGAGCGTCTGATTTCCTGTGACCTGCACTGCGCGGTTTTGCTGCACGCTGACCTTTTCATTGCCCTGAACCGTGCGGGTTCGGTCCTGAATCACCGTCAGCGTTTGTTTCCCTTCCACCGTGCCGGTGTTGTTACTTTTCACCGTCGTCGTGTGATTGCCGGTAATGGTTTCATCGCGATTTTGATCCACGCTCAGGGTTTCGTTGCCCTTTACCGTTTCTGTGCGATTTTGCTGGATCGTCGTGGTTTCATTGCCGTTGATCGTTTTACTGCGATCCTGGCCGACAGTCACGGTCTCGTTGCCGTCTACCGTGCGCGTGCGGTTCTGTTTGATATGACTGGTTTCGTCTTTGCCTACAGTTTTGGTCCGGTTGCTGCCGACATCATGGGTTTCGTCGTTTTCAACTTCGGTGTCCATGTTGCGTTCGGCGTGCAGCCACAGCTGCTCCTGACCCGGTTTATCCTCAAAACGCAGCGCATTGGCATTGTCTGGCGAGCCGTCTTTAGAGCGGCTCATAAAGCCCATTTGGGTCGCCGCAGCCGGCAGCGCCCATGGCGGCATGCTGGCTTCGTTATAGACGCGCCCGGTAATAATCGGACGGTCAGGGTCACCATTGATAAAGTCGACCACCACCTCATCGCCCACGCGCGGGATCTGAACGCCACCGAACCCCTGGCCTGCCCAGGCGCTAGACACGCGCACCCAGCAGGAACTCGTATCATCCCCTTTTGCCAGCCGATCCCAGTGAAACTTCACTTTGACCCGACCGTAGCGGTCGGTCCAGATGCTTTCGCCCTTCGGCCCGACCACCTTCGCCGTCTGGGGCCCGCCGGTGCGCGGCCAGGGCGTTTTCTGCTCTGGACGAAACACCACGCTTGCCGGAATCACCGAGAAGGTCGTGCGATGGATGGTTGCGCTGTCGGGGCCGCTGGCGTAGCGATTCTCTTCGAACTCGTACTCCGCACCGGTAACCAGGTACTCTCCGGCATCGCTGAAGAATGCGGCATTGGTGAGTTGAAAGGTGCTGCCCGGCACAATGCCCATGGCGGTGGCGGTGCCCTGAGTTTGCTGATGCTCCACCTGCCAGCGCTCCTGACGGATGCGTGCATAAAACTCGCCGTGGCCGTGTTCAACAAAACGGCCCGGCCAGTCATAGACATCGATGGTGCCAGGAGAGGGTGACTGCGGGTTTTGTCGCGCCTGGAAAAGCCAGGCGTTGGGCTTACGGAAATCGTAGTCGTCCAGGCTGTACAACCCCGGCGTTACGCTGTCCGTCAATGCCCACTGGCTGATGCCCTCTTCGCTGGTTGTGCCGCCCGAGGGCGTTTGATGGTAGGGAATAAATTCGTAGCCGCTAAAGGGCTTGTATTGTGCAACGGCATCGGTGAGCACGATCGTGTGCTTGTAAGCCTCATGGCGAACGTGCCAGGCGATGCCTTCCAGCTCCATCAGGCGGCTGATGAAATCAAAACTGCTTTCCTGATACTGAACGCAGTAATCCCAGTTGCGGTAACTGCCTGTCAGGTTATTTTCCACATTAACCTGATACTCGCCGAATAACGTCTGCACAATCTGTGGAACCGTCTGTTCCTGAAAAATGCGCAGGTTGCGATCACGTTTCATCGGCCACAGGTCGGGCTCAAGCGTGAGCTGATAAACCGCATAGCGCGTACCGGATAACTCCACCGCGCTGACGGCAACCCGGGTGATCTTGCCGTTGAGATAGCGCGGGCGCGCCAGGGTTTGCGTTGGGATAATCAGGGTGGCGGATTTGCCCAGCAGCGCGCTCCGTTCGATGCGCGCATCCGTGCCCAATACCTGCAAATTCAGCGTAAAGGATTCGGACAGCGCCTCTCGTCCGGAGAGCTTCCAGAACAGCAGGCCTTCAACAGGTAACTGAACAGTAATACGATTAAGCATAAACCAGACCCTAACGTCAGACGAAAGCCACGCCGGGCTTCGTTGGTGCGTTTGTCGTTGTAGCGTAGAAATAGCCTGATAAACAGTTAAAGTAAATAAGACAATGTCCAATATGTTACTTAGATACTAAGAAGTGTGAGAGGCTATTACATTCGCGGCAGAAGCTTGCATTTCCTGGGGTGAGCGGCAAAAACCAGGCGCTGCAAAGGGAAAAAGACCGGCTGAGCGGCACAGGAATGCGCGCGAATAGTGAAATAATACTACTTAGTGACAAGTTGTTAGCATTCGTGCTTTCTGGGCTGTGCTGGCCTCGCTCAGCATCATGCACGCGAGGCGCGGGTCAGCAGCAGAATAACAAAAACACCGCCGATGCCTGCCGTTATAATCCCGATCGGCAACTCCTGAGGTGCCAGCAGCGTACGGCTGGCGATATCGCCAGCGCACAGCAAAACCGCCCCGCCCAGGCCACACAGCGGCAACAGCAGACGGTGTTTTACCCCGGCAACAGAGCGACACAGATGCGGCACCATCAGGCCGACAAAACCGATCACCCCGGTCAGGGCCACCAGCATTGAGGTCGTCAGTGCACAGCAGAGAAAAGTTTCGATACGCACACGACTGACGTTAATCCCCAACGAGAGAGCCGTTTGTTCCCCCGCCAGCAGGCCGTCCAGAGAACGGTGTCGTAGCAGAACGAAGCCACTCAGCAGCGCCACGCCGCTGAGCGCAACGGGCAGATTTTGCCAGCTGGCCAGCCCCAGACCGCCCAGCGACCAGAACATGACCGAACTGGCCGCCCGCTGATCGCCAGAGAAAATGAAATAGCTGGTGAGCGCACCAAACAAAAAAGAGACAGCCAGCCCACAGATGATCAGGTGCTCTGCGCTACGCCGTTTTTTAAAGTGGAACAGCAACATAACCGCCGCCGCAGAACAGAGCCCGCCCGCAAAGGCCGCAACCGGCAAAGTCAGTTCACCCAACCTGTCACCGAAACGGGTGATGACCAGCACCGCCCCTGCCGAGGCGCCGGAAGAGAGACCAAAGAGAAAGGGATCGGCCAGATCGTTGCGCGTGGTGGTTTGCAGCAGTGCCCCGACCATTGCCAGCCCGGCACCGGTTAACGCCGCCAGCAAGGTGCGCGGCAGCCGAAGGTCAATCACGATACGGTTGACCATTTCAGACGGGGGCGCAGGGAGTAGCGCCAGCGCGCCCAACACCTGCTTTAATGATAACGCGACCGTGCCTGTAGCAATGCTGATGAGCAGTAGCCCTGCCAGCAGAAGGACGCAACCGCACATGACCCAGGCATAACGGTGAGACACCGCACTCACGGCGCGGTCCCGGAAGACAGGGCATGCGCCAGTTTTTCTACGGCTGTGATAGTGGCGGGCCCTGGCGTCAGCTCGGCATACTGCAACTTCAGATAACGATGATGTTGTACGGCTGGCGTGAGTTTCATCAGCGGATGATGTTCCAGGAAACGCCGCAGCACATCTGCCCCGCCGCCGCTCTGATAATCCAGCAGAATAATAAAATCAGGTTCCGTTGCAGCCACGCTTTCCCATGATGTGGTGCCCCAGCTGATATCCAGACCGCCCATCGCATTGGTCGCGCCAGCGGCTGCAATAATGGCCGTTGGCATGGCATATTTTCCACTGGTAAACGGCTTATCCTCGCCGGAGTCATAAACAAACACCTTTACGGGCCGGGCCGAACTGGGCCGTTGAGGAATCTGCCTGAGGCGTTGCTTCCAGCCCTCCACCAGGGCCTGCGCCTCGGCCTGTTTGCCGAAGATTTTACCTAACGTCAGCTCATCGTTATAAAGCAGATCCATGCTGGCCTGATGCTTGTCTTTTTGGGTAAAAACACAGCTTTCACTCAATACCAGTGTCTTAATGCCGTACTGGCTTAACGATGCAGGCGTCACGTCGCCCCCCACTTTCATGCCGTAATTCCAGCCGGCAAAAAAGAAGTCGGGATTTACCGCCAGCAGCGTTTCAAGAGACGGATATTTAGGTGCCAGCTCAGGAATGGCTCCCATCGCCTGCTTAAATTCAGGCGTCATTTTGTACCAGCCGCTGATGCCCGTCAGCCCGACGATACGATCCTGCACATGAAGCGCAAAAGCCATTTCCGACATATTGAGGTCGTTAATCACGGCCCGTTTTGGTGGTGAATTAAACGTGACCGGCTGGCCGCAGCTCTGAATAGTGACAGGGAAATCGGCGGCAAAAGCGTGCCCGACAGGAATGCTCATCAGCCCGGCGGCAAGACAGAGCGTTAACAATGTTTCAGGCACAGTCTGGCACCTCGAAAATGCGTAAATGTTTTCCGTTAGCGGGATGCGGTACGGTAAAACTGTTTAACCCGAACACCGGCCGGAGATAACGGGATGACAAGGCTCGGGCTGGCGTATCAAAGACCACCTGCTCGCCCTGCGACAGAATTAGCACGCGGTCTGCAAAGCCGTCAATCAGTGACAGATCGTGCAACACCGCAACGGCCGTGATGCCTTTGTTTTTGATTAACGTCAGCAGCGCATGTCGTCCCAGGGGATCAAGGTGATTGGTCGGCTCATCCAGCAATATCAGCTGTGGCTTTTGGGCCAGAACGCGCGCCAGCATGGCTCTTTGCCGTTCTCCCCCCGATAGCGCATGTAACGAACGTCGCCGTAACCCCAGCAGCCCCGTTTCCGCTATCGCCTCGCTGACAATGCGCTGGTTTACAGAATGCGGACAGGTGCGGGCATGAGGAAGGCGTCCAAGTGCAACGTAATCTTCAACCGACAACCGCAGATCAGGCACGTCGTTCTGCGCCATAACGGCAACACATGTGGCTAAGTCCTGTCGGGTAAATGTTTTCAGGCAGCGCCCGTTGAGTGCAATCTCGTCCTGCTGTAGCGCCAGCTCGCGGCTTATCGCCCGCAGCAATGAGGTTTTACCACTGCCGTTCGGCCCGATAATGGCCAGGCGCTCACCTGCCCGGAGGCTGAAGGTAATGTCATTGAGCAGGCAACCGCCATCGGGTTTGTACAGCGCCCCAATGTTCACCCGCAGTATCGACTCCGTAGGACGTAACGTCTCAGGCCGCATTATGTTAACCCACTCGTTATTTGTTATGTTATAACATAACTATTGGGTTTTGAAAAAACAAGCATTCTGGCGAAATGAAAAAAGGTGCCGACTGAGCGGCACCAAAAGATGGGGATAACGAACGACAGAACAGACTATTTAAATCGGTTTTGAAACAGGCTGGCGGTAATGGCTAACATGCCAGCACCCAGAGAGCTATGTAGCATCAATGTATTCAACATAACCTATCTCCTCGATTTCACTGTAGGGACAAGCGGTTAAACCGCCTCAGCCAGCTTTTCCTCGTTGGCCTCTTTCTCAATCAAGCGCATCAGCAACGATACCCGGCGATCGGTACGCTCTGGGGTATCCGGTGGCAGGTTATAATGTAAGGTGTAGAGCTTGCCCTTCTCATTGTAAAAATCCACCACCAGCACAGGCAGAATTCCGCCTGGCACTTTATTGTAATTCACCGACAAGCGGGTCCTGCCCAGCTGCAGTTTGGCAGCCATGACGGTCTCGCCGACCAGTTTAGGATACAGGCTACGATCTTCGGGCACGCTGATGACTCTCATAACAGCCTCCTGATTATCCGCTTGATAACATAGTGCGGAGAGCGCTGTTCACGCTCCCCGCTGTCGGGTCAAACTGCCATTAAGCCTGATGTTCAATTGCCTCGGAGGTGCGGTGTTCAATCGGAATGCGGCGAGGTTTCTCGCTTTCTGGCACCTCATGATGCAAACCGACCCGCAGCAATCCGTCCTGCAGCCGGGCAGTGGTCACTTTCATATGTTCGGGCACGCTGTAGCTCAGACGGAAGTCTGAACGACTGATGCCCCGATGTAACCAGCCGCTGTTCTGACCTTCTTTGTCTGCCTCGTTATCCGTCACCTCCTCTTTCTGGCCGGTAACCGTCAGGCGACCGCCCGCCACCTCGATCTCCAGCTCGCTTTCTTTCCAGCCGGGTACGCTGACGGTGAGCTCATAGTGCTCATTGTCAGTTTGTCTGAGGTCATAAGAGGGTGAAACCGACACGGGCGCATCACCTGTCAACTGGCTAAAAAGCCGATCGATACGGTTAAACCGGTCAGAGAATGCGGAATCCGCGACAGAAGGAAATACAGGGAAACTACGTAATGCCATAGTGATAACCTCCTGAATTAATGGTTCATTCAAAAGCTCATCTGCGTGGGGACCTTCCCCGTTGCTCAGAGAAATTTATAGGATCGTTTCGGGGAATTTCAAGAGGATGAAAAAAATTTTTTTAAGGTGACTGTCACCTGTTCTGTTACAGATGTCACGGCCAGCAGGACCGCTCTCTGTATGACGCTTCAGAGCCAGTACAGAGAGCATCAGCCGGTGATCAGAAGTGATATTTGAACCTGACTCGGGTGCCGTAACGATCTTTATTTCCGCTATGGTTATCGGCATGAACCTGAGACCAGTAAGCGCCCAGATAGATATCGAAATTTTGCATATTCATTACATTGCGAAAACGGTACGAGGAGTGAACGGTGTGAATGTCATACTTCCCTAAAATGAAGTCGCTCAGGCTGGCTGCAGGGAGATGCTGCAGCGTAAATTCTTTAACATCGTTGCGCGCATAGATATAGCCGAGTTGAATATCACGCCATAAGCCATTCAGACCCGCACTGAAGTTTTGCTCTTTCTTCGCGTCCATGTACGCCGTGCTTAGATTGATGACTGCGCCATTATCCGGGTTGGCGCGCTGGCCATTCCAGCTTAGCGTTGCACCGTAACCGTTGCGCCTGGACTGATCCTGAAACTGACCATTTTGGTCCGTATAACCATACGCATTGCTCACCACATTGCTTTCCATGGCGACCGCCGCCGTTACATCGTTACCTTTCCAGGCGATAACCGGACGCAGATAGATGACATTCTTTTTATGCTCAAGCGTATTGCCATGGTATTCGCCATTTTGAAACAATTTGGTTCCGTCATTCGCCATGGTATTTAATTCAAAATAAAAACGCCCGATTGTTTTGCTCAGCTGGATGGCACCCGCAGATCCCCTGCCACGCGCCTCTTTCATCATGTAGATATAGCCATAGCCATCTTCATAGAGATCGTTAGCGGTATTGCCGGAATACTCGATAAGCGTGTCCTGGTTAAGCGGGAACATATCAAAGGCTTCGTAACGACCCACTTTCACCTTCCAGTCTTTTTCCTGACCGAAGAAAAAGGCGGCATCGTCTAACTCAAGCCCGCCTGACAGGTCAGCCAGCGGTTGCACGCTAAAGCCTGCAAAGGATTTATCCGCCATGCTACGGTAACCATCCAGCCCGATTAAAATTCGGCCATTGATATCCCAGCGTTCCGCCTCTCCTGCCTTCCAGTTTTTATCAGCACTGGTTTTTAATGAGGTAATCTGGCCCGTTCTGCTTGCACCGTCGAGATTGAACTCAACATCGCCATAGAGTGTAAGCGCACCTTGTTCTGTATCAAATGTCATCGCGGAAAAGGATGCTGAAGAGACAAAAACCAACCCCCAGAAATAATGACGGTATTTCATAGCCAACTCCTTATGCTAAATAACCCTGAGTGAATAAAACCTTTAAGGGAAGTATTTTTTTGAGGTCGTAATAAATTCGTTATAGTTATTACACTGACTGATCTTTTCTATAATATCGTCGTGCAGAATATTGGTGAGGAAATCATATATCAACATACTGTCAATGAAGTGGTCTTCACTGATGGCCAACATGAAAACCAGCTTTACCCGTTTGCCGGTATCCCATTCAATGCCATCGGGAAAAATGGCAACGGAGACCAGGGTACTTAACGCAATGGGCGCTAAAGGATGAGGAATGGCGATTTTGTCATCCAGCAGCGTGGATGCACGCATTTCCCGATCTAATACAGACGCCAGGAAATGATCATTCACCCGCGCCTGCGCGTTTAATCTGTCGCAAAGAAAGGTGATTAACGATGACTTAGTATAATCCCCCGCATTGAGGACAAAAAAGTTGTCAGCTGAGAAATAATTAAGCATCGCATTAACAGGTTGTGTTTCAGACACCAGATAATATTTTATATTCTCAAGCTGCCATCTTTCCGGAAACGGTGGTAATAGAATAATACGTTTATTCTTTTCAACGATATTGACCAGACTGATAACAATATCTTCTTCAACGTGAGACATCAGACTATATTGCTCAACGGAGATCTGCCTGACGATGTGCAAACCCGGATACAGGCTCATGATTTTTTGACAGACAACCCGCGTCGATGCCATTCCCTGATCGCTGACCACCAGCGCCCGCATCCCTTGACCACTCTGATGGCAGATACTTTCTTCCAGAATCGCACCAATATGCATCACCAGATAACCGATTTCATCGGCACTGACGGTAGCCGTGAAAAACTGATCTAATTCGCTGAATGCACTGAGCGTTAATTCATACATTAACGGATAGTGGCACTTTATTTGTTCAAGTAGCGGGTTAACGATCGTAATCGCGTTGTTGACGCGAACGCGCATGGCTCTGATATGGCTCAACAGCGTAGCCTGTGACAGCGCGTCGTAATTCACGTTAATAAACCACGATGTACTCACGTAGCTCAAAAAGTGATTCATGATTGTGCGTTCAACAGAATACGCCTCAGGGACCCAATCGTGGCTGGAGGTGGTGGTACAAAAGGCAATAAGGTTCATGGCCGTGAAATCTATTTCACTTTGCGGAAACGGCACGGCTGGGTTAATCCATAATGACTGAAGTAAGGCTTCAGCAAGCGTCTTCCAGCCAGGCTCGGCATCACAAAATTCAAAATCCAGTAGCCATTTCCCTCGCGCCATTCTCTCCTGGGCAATAGCGACGATCAGACTTAAAAAATGCAGGTTCGCGTCGCTTATTTCGAGCTTTTTATCGCTAAGAAAGCGACTTAACACGTTTCTACAGTCTGGATAAGCCCTGACCAGGTCGGTATTATTACCACAGTCAGTGGCCTGCGTGAGCCGCAGTTGGTGGTCGTATATACAGCGCCGAAAAGCAATTTCGCTGCCTTTAAGCTTAAAGATGTCATCGCCCTCCGACACGATACGCAACTGATAGAGAGAGACGTGACGCTTCAGCAAAGCCATATCGTTTCTTAAGCTGTAAATACTGATAAACCATTCGGCTTCCAGCTCAGCAAGCATCACGACCTGCTCATCAAACAGCAGTGCCTCCAGCAGGGCCGCGCGACGCTCCGCACCCGAACGTGTTTCTTTCCAGGGTTGTTGGCACTGATGCAGTAACAGATGCAAGGCATCGGGATCGCTAATCTGTAAAGAGAAGCCCTTTTTGCGCGTATAGATAAGACGGTTACCAGACTGCCTGACAATATCGCCCACTTCTTTGAGGTCAGTACGGATGGTTCTTGTCGACACCTTCATCTCTTTTGCCAGAGCGGACTGGGTGATATCGCCCTGCGCGAGTGTCATGAAGATGTCCCTGACCCGTTTGCTGGTGAACAGTCTCATGGTTATATCCGTTTAATCTGCACCGTCTGCACATCATTTGGCCTGAGCGTCAGGCGCGTCGGCATGGGCGTCACCTCATCCAGCATCACGAAGTGTGCATTGGGGAGTGATGGGATGGCGACGTCGGTTTCGAGATGGGGATTATAAAATCTGACAATGATTCCGCTGTGGTCTTCCGCACATTTCACCGCACTGACCAGCGCATCCCTGAACGTCGCGGGCAGGTTCAGCGCACTGTAGGTTTCGGGATAATCGCGTTTCTCATCGTTCCAACAAAAACGCAGTCGTCCGTTCAGGAAGTCGCTGTCCTGATAAACGGGAAACTCGGTCAGCCAGGTTTTCGACATGCGGGCATGTTGGGCCTCATCGAATGTGCCGCGATAAGTTCGCCAGCCAAAAGCAAAGGACAAGGTTTTCAACAGCTGGGCATCGGGCGTTTCTACGATACTTTCACCGGACGCGCGGCCCGGCCGATAAAGCAGATTTTCTTTACCCATAAAACCAAATGTGCGGAACAGCGTCAGCGAGAGCGTATTGAAATCATCCCCTACGATTTCGTATTCACGAACGCCATTGGTGTGCAGCGTAAAGCCGTGCTGCTCATCATGCACATTGACGTAGCTTTGCATCGGTTCAATCGAGATCGGCTTTTCCTGCCAGCGTTCTTCTTCCCACAGGTGAAGCGCATTAGTTAACTGCACAGGCCGGGTTACAACGCCGAACAATTGATCGGCACATGACACGTTGGCACAGATATCCGTGGCAAAGTGCACACAAAGGCGGTGGCTCAGGCCATTGTTATCAACATCCAGGGTAAACCGGATGAGATCATCGTCCTGCAACCTGATGTTTACGGACAAATTGAGCGTTGCAGATGTCACTCTTGCCGCCCTTTCGGTCAGATCACCCGGCACCTTAAGGGCATACGTAAGCAACAGACTTTGGCTGATCGCACTTTTCTGACTTTGCACTGCCGTCATGCTGTTTTCGGAGGTAATGATCCAGTCAGCACGCGGCGGGGAATAATTATAAGAATCGCCATCGTCACCATTTTCCACAAACAGCATCTGCCGCTTATAGCCTTTCCCACTCAGCTTATCGGTAATCGTCAGCAAGCCATTTGCTTCTACCTGGATGTGGTAATAGTCATTTTCGATACTGGTCTGGTTGCTGGTATCAGGCTTAGTGGCCCCATCTTCAGCAAAATCCATATGCCAACGGCAATAGCCCAGCGCGGGTAAGCCAGGACTTTTGGCGGTCAGTCGCGTGCGATAGACTTTTTCGGGTTTGTGCCAGGGCTTGCCCGGATCTAAACGGATACTCTGGTTGAGTACATACTGAGTGAGGTCCTGCTGCTGCTCAATAACGCAGGGAATAGCCTCACCATTGTTGTCACGTAAGGTAAAAGGCAACCCGGGCAACCAGGCCTCGAAAGTTATTTGCGGAGCTGCCTGCCACGGCAGAGGATTAAACACGGTAAAGGTAAAATCATGATGGCGCGGAATGCGCTCTGTGATAAGCCTTGTATGTAACTCCAGTAAATTCTGCGCCAGCCCTTTAGCTTCTTTATAGCGGAAGAAGACATCCTGATTGGTATCATCGCTGTTACATCCGCCGATGCTGTCATGCGCCGCGTTATAAAACATGCGTTTCCAGATGTCGGCAACAATATGCTTTGGATAATCATGCCCAAGGCTCTGGCTGATGGCCAGTATGGGCTCAAGCGTGTTAACCAGCAGCGCTTCAGTCTCATTGTTGAGTAGCTTCAGGTCAGCACGGCAGGAAAAGATCGTTTTATGTACCCGTGAATGTTTGGCTTCGGTGAGTTCACCTTCTAATGTCCGCGCGTCGGTGCCCACCTCCTGCTCCAGCGCCTTGATAAATGTCAGCGGGTTGCTGATTTGATAATGGCGGCTATCATCACGGGCATTAAACTGCTCGACTAATTCTGGCAAGTTGCGGCGCACGGGAGCCTGGTCGAAGCCATGAGGAAACAGCAGGTGCTGGCGATGACTGCGCGCTTCTATAGCCGCCATCTTCTCATCAAGAAAGGCTTTCATGGTTTCAGGCGTTTCATCCAGCAGGCCACCATAGTGGTATCCCCATGGCATTTGCAGGGCAAAAACCCGGTCACCGTTATCACCCTGCCAGAAAAATTCTGTTTCGTGCAGCGTATTATCGGCGATGCCGCGCCAGAACAAGGCGTGATTGATACCGAACTGGCGATAGAGTTGCGGCATATTGCCGCCCTGCCCAAAGCAGTCAGGGACATAGCCCAGCTTCATTACGTTGCCATGGCGTTGAGCCACTTCCATACCGTAAAACAAATTCCTGACAACAGACTCCTGATGAATCACCAACTGATCCGTTTGGGTAAACCAGGGGCCGGTCAGCAAACGCTCATCGGCGATCAGTTTCGTGAGTCTGGCTCGATCCTCAGGAGCCCACTGAAGATAACTTTCGATAAGTGAACTTTGCGCATCAAGTAAATAACAGGGAAAGTCTGGATTACCCTCCAGCACCTGGATAAGGTTTTTGATATGGTTAAACAAATAAATACGCGAACGTGATGAGGTAAAATACCACTCCTGGTCCCAGTGAGTATGCGTATACAGATGAACCATGCGTTTCTTCATGTTATTAACCTTACTAAAATAAATTTTTAGTCAAATTTGATTTCAATATCATCGGAGGCGTTATTGATATTTTCGTTGATGATTTCCGACTCATTAAAATTCACTAAGAAATTTGCACCTATGGCTATAATCAGAGTCCCGACCAATGCGCCGAGAAAGTAAGCCCATGCATTCCCCACGGTAAAGCCACCATACAATCCACCCAGTGGCGGCATAATGGGATAGGCTTTAAACAGCGCCACGGTCATTGAGCCCATGGCCCCCGCCAGTACGTTTAACGGAATTAATCGCGCCGGATTTTTTAAGGTAAACGGAATCGCCCCTTCCGAAATACCTAAAATGCCCATAATGACCGAGCCATTTCCGGCTTCTTTTAAAGTCTCACTGAAATTACCGGGACGGAGGAATCGTGCAGCAGCGTAGCCTAAGGGGGGGATAATAATGGCGACATTCACTAAAATGGCCGGTAAATACACGCCACTCATAAACAGCACATTTGCCGTTCCCCATGCGGCTTTATTTACCGGACCACCCAGGTCAAAACAGATCATCCCACCCAGTACCGCAGCCAGCACCACCGTATTGGTGCCGTCTTCGGTCATACGCTGGACCCAGGCCATCAGCGAACTGTTAAGCCAGGACAGGACATCGCCCAGCAGCAACAGCATCACCACAACCTGCAGCCCAACAGTAATAAACGGCAGGATAATAAGGGGCACAGATGAGGCGGCAGAACCGGTAATGCGGATCTTCCGGGATACCCATTCCGCGGAGTAGCCTGCCAGCAAGCCGCCCAGTACGGCGCCCAAAAAACCTGAGCCGGTGGCAGAGGCAATCAAACCGGCCGCAAAACCCGGAGCCAGACCTTTTTTACCTGCAATGGAATAGGCAACGTAAGCACCTAATACGTAATTCATTAAGCCAATAATTTTAAATCCGATATCCTGGGCCAGATACAGCCATTTTTCCAGCCCGCTACTGTGGGCAAAGCTGTCCAGATTAGGTTCGCCAAGCAGGATACCGATAATCTTGGCCACCGCGACCACTAACGATCCGGCAATAATGACGGGTAGCGCAAAAGAGATACCGGTCATTAAATGGTTTTTGATATTGACCATAGTTTTTTTCATTTTGTCACCAATATCACGGGTTACGGCGCGCCTCGACAGCCGCCACGCATTTTGTAATGACCTCGGCTGCATGTCCGACGCACTGGCTGATTTTTACCCTGATTACGGTCTTACCGGCGAAGCGCTCTTCTTCTTCAATCGAGCGATCGGCGGCAATCAGCACAAAGTCCGCTTCAGCAATATGTTCCGGGGTTAATTTATCGATCATCCCCATCGCCCCTTGCTGTTCGATATGCACCTGATGTCCCAACTTGCGCCCCGCTTTTTCCAGCGATTTCGCTGCCATCGGCGTATGCGCTAAACCGGCAATACAGGACGTGACGCCTACAATATTCATGCTTCCTCCTTAAACTGGATTCGTTGCATCATAAACTGATGCAGGGCATCCTTATTTTCGATCGTAAACAACGCTTGCCTGAAATCGTCATCGACAATCTGACTTGCGAGCGCGTTGATGATTTTTAGATGCAGAAAACTGGCACCCGATTTTGGCACCAACAGCGCGAAGATTATTTTGATGGGTTCACCATCCAGACTTTGCCATTCAATTGCGTCATTCAGACGAATAAAAATCACGCCGGCCTTTATTACGTTATCCGTTTTGGCATGAGGCATGGCGATTTGGCTCTCAAAGCCTGTGGAATATTCCTGTTCCCGCAGCCAGAGGTCGGTTTTTATTTCCTCCACGCTCATCGCCCATCCCTGAGCAACCGCATGTGAAGCGATAAAATCGAATACTTCGTCTTTACTGGTAAATGCTTTATTTAAGAATATGCTTTCGCGATCAATAAGCATGGTTTCCCTCTTGCCGGATTATTCCGTACCTTGATGAAAAGCCTAACGGAAACCTAAGGTATGTAAACACAAGCGGTTTCCGCTAAGGCGCGGAAGATGTCTGCGGCAGAGCGGGCCAGAAATGGGAGCGTTGTCTAAATAAAAAACGTTATGAGCGTCAGATCACTTGATTTGATAAGGGAAGGTTTAACAGAAGTAAGTAAGGCCGGAATCTATTTAGGGTGACAGGAAGGGATATATTTGGAGATATGTGGTGGATTTTAGAAGACGGGAGACAGCGTTATCGTGTTGAGTGTGATTCAACGCGAGGATAAAAAAGGGGATGTGGACGGAACGGGAGAATGAGTTGGTCTGCAAAGAGGATACCACAGACCAACCTGCGGGCTATTTCATGCGACGCTGCCGGGCAACGCTGGCGAGGCGTTGTGTCCGGCAGTAAATGGCAAACAGGATGAAAGCCTGCCCGTTAAGTATCCAGCGAGCACCAGCCAAAGCAACCAAAGCCAGAAGCAGCCACAGGCCCGAGTGGATACCCGTAACAACGCTGTAAATCAATAGTAAAACGGTCGATATAAGCAACATCGCACAGACGTAAGCCAGCCCCGCCACACCGGCTGTTTGGCCTCGCGCAAGCAGGTAACTGGCCGTGAGTATCGCGCCAATAATGACGATTGAGGGAACAAAAAAACTCAACGCATGTACCTGTGGGCTGAGCGGAGGTAACGCGTGCAGAAATGTCAGCAAATTAAATGCAAAGGCGACCAGCAACAGCATCAGAACTATTGCAACCGGGAAGCCGTTTTGCCTGGGAAGCGACCCGGAAGGCTGTGTAAAATAACGTTCAAGCTCTGGAGTGGAACGGGCTAGTATGGACTTATCCTGTCGTGCGATTACCTGATCTATTTCGCGACCATGTTGCAGTAATTCAGCGATATTACGCCCGACAAGCCATGATAAAAAATGCATTAAAATACCGCCAACGATTGAATGGTTCCCACAATATAGCGCCCGGTGCGCGGCACGTTACCGGGAGCAGCAATGATACCACTGACAGCACTGCCTGCCACAGCCGCTGCGCTCGTCACGACCTGCGCGAGTTGCTTAACAAGTTCTCTTTGCACTGGCTCAACAGGGAAACGTTTTGGGTAAAGTCCTGGATTGTAAAAACAGGTTGTTACCTTTCTGTTATAACGTAATTTCCTGACCCATTCCATGCTATTTCTTTATAAGACATATTGATTTTATTCTTTTCTTTTAAGTAATCCATGATCTGAGATGGTGCCCATCCCTGTCCATATGAAAATAAAGCATCGATTTCGATCAGCTTTGTAATCGCTATAATTTGTTCACTTTCGTTTTCAAAGCTAACGCAGTAAGATTTTCCTTTTTCCAGAAAGCCACGCGTTGAAAAACAAGATATGTCCTGGCCGCAACCTACCGATTCAAACACCACTTTCTTATCATCTAATATAGTTACAATTATGGCGTTTAACATATCAATCCTTAATGCTTTTTAAATTTAATTTTTGCCGTCTGTTTCAATTTCAACTGAAGCAACTTTGTTTTAAATTGCGTAATAAGGCTTATCCATTCCGCATAGGAAACATTTTTAACATAGTAATCACCTAACCATCTTGGATGACAGCGTGAAAGTAAACTTTCAATAGCTGAGAACCTCACAGGATCTATTTCGTTTAATGTGAGTACTTTACTCATTAGATTATTAATTTCTTCGGCTTCATTAGCGTAAGAGGATGACATCAAGATATCACATATTTTTTGACTCAACCCTTCTAAACCCATAGTAATCCTGTTGACCGTTAATATATGGCTGACCGCAGTGACCACTTTCCATCTAACTCATCAATTCCATTACAACTCTAGCGTAATGCCAACCTCAAACCATCGGCACTCTGCTTAAAAAATTAATATCTTATAATCAAAAAGTACTAAAAGCTGCATAACTATAACATTTAATTAATTTATACATTCTTGTAAGATATAAAAACACCAAGCCTTATTTATGATTTAATTTCTTTCTATTTTGAGTGAGTAGCATGACTTCATATGCATCTTGTGCACTTTGTTGAGCTTTCAGTGCTTCAACAAAAGTAATTTTTGATTCTTTTTCAAACATAGCAACTGTGCCATCGTCATATCGAACGTAGTAATCATCATTTCTTTTTATTATGTCTATTCCATAACCTGTAAATATGAGTTCAGTCACAGAGAATTCCTTATTGAAGTTACTTTTAATTATGCTTAAAGTAGCAACCTGAAGTCCAGCTATAGTATCACGAATGATATTTTTAGTACGTCGCCTTATAAATGCAATTACTTATTAATTAAAAAATATTTTTATTTAAACCTTGGTGTTATAAGAAATTTATAGTTCATCATTAATTTTAACAACCACGCCGCGATTCAATCAATTTCATACACTTAATGAATTTATCTATAAACTCATTAAGCTTCAACTCATTATGTCACTCTATTGAAGTCAACATGGCAATTCGATTAGGTACTCTTTAAGTTTTTTTAACAACACATCATCATTGAGGCAATCAATTGGTCGAATATTTTCCGACATTGCTATTTTTCTTTCACTCCATTCAAGACCACCTTTTAGACCGATCTTACCATTTACTACTATAGCTATATCGCTCATACCATTCATTTTTCGTGCTAAAACCTTCACATCCTCATCTGGGTAGGCCCAACTAAAGGAATCAACTAAATTCCTCCACGCGTCATCTCCAATATAATCCGATTCTATTCCCATTACCGCCTCAAATGGTATTAAATTTCTGCCTGTTGAATTACGAATTGACGGAGCGCGAAAACCTTCAATCAGAAAGATCTCTTGTTTAGTGGAAGTGAAAGAAATTACTAATCTATTACCAAATTTTACATTTCAATTTTCTTTATTAATATTAATTTTAGCTCATCCATGAAGGATGAACTTTTAACATATACAAAACTATGTTTACTTAAAAACAAGATACACATCTGCTTCTTATGGACCTGAGTCTTCATCTGATTTTCTTAATAAGACATCTTGTCAAAATCTGACTTATCAATCCATCCCAGCTCATTCCGCGTCTACTGATAAAGGTTAGCCTGCAGGTTGTTTAGTTGACCTTATCCACCAAGCTTTCCACTAAAAAGCCATAAAATTAAAAGACAAATGCCTCATTGCAAAATAACACTCTTGATTCCGAATCAAGAGCACTCTTTATTGAGGGCATTATTGTCAAATACTCCTACAAGATAGGACTCATAACGAGCAGGCTGTAACTCCTTATAAGTAAAAACAACTAAAACATCATGCAATTCATTTGAACATTTTGTTTCAAAAAATCTTAATTGGCTATTTTTATATCGATACTCTTGGGTTTCATTTCCAGTCAACTTCAACCCTTTAATACTGCTGACTACAGCTTTCATTTTCTTTTCTTCATACATATCTAAATCCGTTGAATTGTATAATCCATAATAAACCATGCCATCACAGTACGGACACGAAATCAGCTTATCATTCATCAAGAAAGGAGCTTCTAAACCATCGTGAATTAATATCTTTTTTTTCTGATAATTAATTAATTTCATACTTTTAGTAAATAGCCATTCTCGATTAGTTTATCAATTATTGAAGGGGTTTCATGTTGAGTTTCGTAGCTTGGTTAACCTAGAAAACACAGATAAGTGAAACATAGTTCTGAATTTCCTGCAGATAGGTCAGCATAGATAAAACGCCCTACACATTGAGGTTAAAAAATAAACTCTCTGACTTACACATTCATCAATAGAGAGTTTTTTGCTTTTAAAGCGGAATGCGTTTTTTAAAAGAAAGATATAAAATAATAATTTTTTATTTTTTCCTCGGTACCTTTATTATTTTGTCACTTAAAGAAATTATCACTTCACAAGCATCCCGTTGACTTTTTTGAACTTTTGCAGCTTCCTCTTCGTTAATTTCAGCTTCAAGGTATTCGGGAACAAGCTCACCGGAGTCGAACAAAGCAAAGATTTTCCCATCTCTATCTACAAGAGTTATGCCGTAATCACAAAATATTTTAATATCCACTTTCAAAGCCTATTAAAGAGCACGCCTTTGCCTTTACCGGCAGACCGTTAACCCGAAGATCCCGATGCGGACTTTTTCCCCGCGCACGCTACCGATCTGACATGACCTTCTCTAAAAACGCAGCGAACCCTGGCAGGCACTTCAGCGGATGAGCGCGGTGATGGCCTGACAGAAGGTTAAAGTAAAAAAACGGAAGGTTCGTTAAGATTGCTTCCGGATTAAACCTCGAAAACATTAACCAATCAACTTGATGATATCATTCTTAATATCAAAAGCTAATTTTACTATCTCACTATTGTATTTATCTGCATCCAACAACACCTTATTTATATGAAATTTAATTTTCATAAGAGCCTCACTAGATGTGGCGCTGTAATCAATAGCATCTGTAATATCCTTAGCAATATTCGCGCTATTGACCGACTGTTTCTCCAACTTGCCAGCTAGTATTTTTGAACGAGAATAAATGTCATTTTTCATAATTAAAAGAGATTAAAGTTCTGAATATCAACAGCATCCGGCGGAACCACTACTTCGATCCCACCTCCCAAGTTTTCTCCAACCCCCGGAGCAGGCCTCGTGACAAATTCAGCCCCAGGTTTTAAACGTGCAGTCATCAAGAAATTACTTCTGTCCACATTTTCCTGTGGGATTCCATATCTATTCGCATAGCCCGGCGAATGGGGATGTTCTAAAGCCCAGAATTGTGCACCTACTGTTTCACTACGCCCGGTCGTACCAACACGATATAACGTTGCCCCGTTTTCTACTTGTGATCTGGCTGCCAAAGCCTCAGGAGCGGTTGATTGAGTTGCTGGTCCGTATGGGGTTTCTACATCTTTATGCGTTGAACATCTACTCAGCCCCAGCGGATCATAGCGGAAGCTCACCTTAGTGCGTGGCTTATTGCGATCCCGCGGTTCGCTGATGACGTCCGTCAGGCGGTGTTCACCATCGTAACGGTAGCGCCAGCGGGTCTGGCCGTCATCCTTCTCGGTAGTACGGCCATGGATATCGTACTGCCAGCGGATACCGTTCAGCTCGGTGACGCGGTTATGCATGATGTGGGAAGCAGTATGGCGATCCAGCGGGTTGCCTGCGCCATCCCAGCGCCACTGCTCATTACCTGGCTGTGCGCCTTCCTGAGACAGCAGCCAACTTGCTTTATCGTAGTTCCATAATGTCTGGCTGAGCGGATTGTCGTCACGCTCTTCACGGCTCAGGTTGTTACCGTAACCGAAATAGCTCCGGAGTAACCTAGATATTACAGAGCTATCCTCACCTTCAATACTCACCAGTGGGCAACTTGCATCAAGTTTTTTGTTTTAAAGTTTGAGAGAAAAGGGGATGGTATGACGAGAGTCGCGGAATGCGTGTTCCGCGATAAGAGTAATGAAGACCTATATGGTTTATTTCATGCGACGCTGTCGGGGCAGGTGTTGCTTAAAGCTACGCAAGCTCTAATAATCATTGCGCCACAGGAAAGTGCTGTCGAGGCAATCTCCGTTTCCACTGATTTAGTGCTTACAGCTTAAGTAAGCAACTCGCCCGTACCAGATGCTGTTGCTTGCCTGGGCGTTTTGGTCATAATAAGGTGAGTGACGATAGCACTTTGAGTATTGGGATGACGCCAACCAAGCCGAACAAGATATCGCTGCGCGCCTTCTGCATAGATGATGCAGCCCGATGAAAATCACGCGTACAATCCATTGATGCACCCAGCACTTTGAAATCAAAATCATGTGCCCCATAACGTCTTCATGGTGCAATAAATTGCCCACGCTACCGCACACTCATACTAGGTTAGCTATGGTTGTGTGCCTTCTACGTCGAACACTACGGTATTTAAGATATCCCGACCGGATCATTACCCGGCCTGCATCGGGCTCGATGATAGAGTAATAAAAAAAACCGGAAGGATCTCCGTGATCGTTTCCGACTTTTTTTATTAGCATGGCATACGCATTAAAGCCGTTTTTAGACGTTTCAGTAATAATTCGCTTTTTAGACAGTCTTTCGGACTCACATTATCAAGGACAGGAATTTTTTTATATATCCAATCAAAACTTTCCTTTGGGCCCAATAGTCCATAAATGACAACAGCAATATCTAAATGCCCTTCTAATTCCCTTGCAAGACTACGAGCCGTATCATCCAAATAACTCTCCGAATAAAAACCAGAGAAATCATCCCACTTTTCATCACCTTTATAATAATTTTCTAACGGAGGCATACCTAAAATCCTGAGAATGAAATTAAATTAGAGCCAGTTGGGTTTCGTGCTGAAGGTGCCAATATACCATCATATCCTGCCCCTTTAGCCCAACTACCAATCTGATGAGTAACATCATATGAATCACCAGTAATGTCTTTTAGTGAAACACCAAGTTGGTTTCTGACATCTGAACTGGTCAGATCTAGAACACTATTGAGCTGTACTTTCTTACTGGTTAATTCACGAGTCGATAAATCTACGCCCCATGCATTTACCTCAGCTAAAGCGGTTTTACGTGAGTTTGCTCCATACACACCACCCAATCCCTCATCTGTATATCTATGCGATGCTTTAATATTACCCGGATGTGTTGTCCATGTCGTACTCATCCTGTCAGGCTGCTCAAAGCGATAAACTGTCCGATTAACCTTCCTTCCCTTCGGTGGGTTAGAACACTTCATCAACCCCCATGGATCCATCCATCCCAGCGCATTCGGCGCGTACTGGTAAAGATTGATCCCGCCCGCCAGCCCTATCGGGTCCTGCTGGGTAAACCGTCCGCTGTCCGGGTCATAATAACGAAACAGATTGTAGTGCAGCCCCGTTTCACGATCCAGGTACTGGCCCTGCATACGCAGGTTCTGATTGTAGCCCGGAACGCGCTGATTTGACTCGCGCAGCAGTTTGCCCCATGGGCTGTTCACACCTTCCCAGGTTTTCTGCCCTTCAACGTCAGTCAGCCGTTCCGGCGTGCCGTTTGCCGCGCAGTGAAACCAGAATATCTCCGGGCTTTCCACGCCATCAATACGGGCCAGCGGCTCATAGCTCTGGCTGTCGCTGTACACATAGGTAAGCGGAATGTCGTCGTGGATCTCCTGCAGCAGACGATAGCCTTCCCAGACAAAGCGTGTTGTAACGGCCCTGCCAGACGGCCTGCCCTGTAACAGTTGCTGGCTGGTTTTACTGATGCGTCGCCCCAGCGGATCGTAGCGAAAACTCACCTTAGCGCGTGGCTTATTGCGGTCCCGCGGTTCGCTGATGACGTCTGTCAGGCGGTGCTCACCATCGTAACGGTAGCGCCAGCGGGTCTGGCCGTCATCCTTCTCGGTGGTACGGCCATGAATGTCGTATTGCCAGCGGATACCGTTCAGTTCGGTGACACGGTTATGCATGATGTGGGAAGCAGTATGGCGATCCAGCGGGTTGCCTGCGCCATCCCAGCGCCACTGCTCATTACCCGGCTGTGCGCCTTCCTGAGACAGCAGCCGACCGGCGTTATCGTAGTTCCATAATGTCTGGCTGAACGGGTTATCGTCGCGCTCTTCACGGATCAGGTTGTTGCCGTAATCAAAGTCCCGCCGACGGGACCAGACGCGCGGCGCAGGGCGCTGTGCTTCCCCTTTGAAAACGTCACGACGGCGCAGCCTGCCCAGCCGGTCATACTCACTGCGCGTGGTCAGGCCGCCCTGCGTGCGGCTGAGTTCCCGATGCAATGTGTCACGGGTAAACTCGGTGACCGGCAGGTTGTCCAGCGCGATGCTCAGTAAATGGCCACTGCCATAGTAAAGCTGTTTCAGGTTACGGCCATCCGGCAGGGTTAAGGCCGTGCAGTTGCCCAGCGCGTCGTAATCCCAGGCCAGTGCGCCCTGCTCCCCCTGCTCACCTACGATGCGGCCCAGCGCATCATACGTAAACGTAATCTCCTGCTCGGCCTGCTGGCTCCACGCGGTGTCAGACAGCGGCAGATGCTGCGACACTTTACCCAGTTGACCACTACCGCTGTAGTGATAGCGCGTCTGGCCTTCCGGCGTGGTCCGCGCCAGCAGTTGCCCTGCACGGCTCCAGTGATAGCGATGGATAATGGACTGAGGATGTCCGGCGGCAAAGGTGCGTGATACCGTGCGGCCCGCAGCGTCATAATCGTATTTCGTGGCAACGCCATCCAGCCCAACCTGGGCCAGCAACAGGGAATCGGCACCCCACTCGAACTGATACTGCTCGCCGTTCTCGTTTTGCAGCGCCGTCAACCGGCCGCGGCTGTCCCAGCTGCGCTGAACCGTCTCACCCTGGGCATTACGGTTGGCGATTAAGCGTCCGACATTGTCGTAGCGGAATTCACTACGTTTACCATCGGCTGACTCATGGGCCAGTGGCAGGCCGTTGTCGCTCCAGCGCAACCGCTCTTCCCAGCCCTCTGCCCGCTCCAGCAGAACAGGACGGCCCGCTGCATCATAGTGATACCGGGTTTCTTCACCATCCGGCGCAGTCACACAGCTGAGCCAGCCAAGGGGATGATAGCGGTAGCGCGTCGTCAGCCCTGAACAGTCTGTTTCACGGATGACCTGGCCGGCATCATTGAATTCACGACGATAGCTGTTACCCGCCGCGTCAGTTTCTTCGACAACCAGCCCAAACTCATCCCGTTTATAGAAGGTACTCTGCCCGAGCGCATCGACCACGCGCTCAAGGCCATGATGGGGATCGTAATAGTATTTCGTTGTGGCACCGTCTGCCCCTGCGACGACCGTCGGCAGAGAGCGGTGTGACAGCCATTGCACCGCCTGCACACCGCCATCCGCATCTTTCTCTTCAACGCGGTTGCCCAGATCGTCATAGGTGAAGCTCACCGCGTTGCCCAGCGGATCGATACGACGCGTCAGGAGTTCGTTTTCATCCCACTCATAGCGCCACTTCTCGCCCCGCTCATCAATAAAGCAGGTGATGAGGCCTGCGGCATTCCAGTGGTGTTCGCGCTGTTGACCGTCATAGGTAGAGACGCGCGTGATACCGGCCTCTAAGTCGTAATGCATATGACAGCCGTCACCGGTATTGGTGCGGTTTTCAACGACGCGCCAGTGATCCAGTTTCTGCCAGCGATATTCGCTTTCCAGCCCGCCGGGCAGTTGATGCCAGACCATTAACCCGTCATCGTTGTAACGGAAGCGACGCGAGACAACGCCTGCGGCATCGGTGACGCTGGCAAGCTGGCCCTGTTCATTGTAGGTCCAGTGCGCTAATGGCCAGTGCTGATCACCATCAAAATGGCTGGCTGATGTCGGACGCCGTGTGTGCAGCCTGTCGTCGTAATGCAGGGTGACATCAATAGCCAGCGGCGCGTCATGAATACGCACCAGGCGAGCCTGCTCATCCCAGCCCATCTCCAGCGCATTGCCGTACTCGTCGCTCAGAGAAGCCAGCCGCAGCACTTGCGGATCAGCGGCCGTACGTCTGTACAGACGCCATACCGCACCGTCGTCGTCGGCGATGGCGATATCACCCAATTCGTTGCGCCGTACCATCAGCCCTTCGCTGATGCTGTATAGCACCTCTTTATCACCGGGAACCGCAAAGCTCAGCTCGCGCCCGTTGTCATCAAACCAGGTCGCCTGATTGCCATCCAGCGTTAAATAGCTGTCAAACACCGTCGCCCAGCCAGAACCAAATAATCCGCTGCGCTGGGTCAGGCTGTTATAGCTACGCTGGAAACTGAGCGGGAAGCGGCCAGGCAGGGAGAAATCGCGCTCGGCATCATCATTAAGAACTTTGACGCCGGTGGAGGCATGAACCGGGAACAGCGAGGAGAAGGCGGCGTTAATCGCCATATCCGCCATCATCCCGCCCACGGCGCTCGCCAGCGCGCAGGGCATATTTTTCAGGATCTGGCTGGGGCGACCACGAATCAGGGAAAGGCCGATCATCATCACGGCCAGGCCTGGCACCTTGCCACTTTTAATCTCTCTTACAGTGACGGTTTCACCACCAATGATGACATTGGGGGAAACATCGTCACTCACCGTGGCATCACAGGTGGTTTTATCCTTTGCCCGCACCGCAGGCTGGCCATTGATAAAGACGCGTTTCGATCCCTGCGCCAGATATTGCGGTGCACTGTGCTTTTCACAGGCCACTTTGTCCTGCTCCAGCGGAGAGGTGCCAGCATCGGCAGAGGCGACCGTGGGTTGCCACATTGCACTGCCAAACTGACCCACCGCAGAGAGCAGCATGCCGCCATAGTCTGCGAAACTCTTAGGCGATTGCGGTTCCGGTGGCGGCGTATCTCCAGGCGTAAGCATCCCGGCCGCGCGTGCAGCTAAAAGACCATTAACGTGAACATTCTCAGAGCCGCTGGCGATCACACCGGCTGGAGAAGGCGGGAATATCATGTCTCCCAGCCCATCGGCCGCTTTAGTGATGTCATCCGAAATGCCCGCAGCGTTCGCTAATACACCGCCAATAATGCCGCTGAGCAGACAGCTGGAACCAATCCGCAGCCATTCCTGCACCCAGCAATGGTGCTGCTGCTGTTGCCGCCGCACCGACCGCAGCGCCGATCACGGCGTAGGCTGCGCCTTCAGCAACAATACTGGTGATATCAGCGAAAATACTGGAGTGAATGATCTCATCGCCCACGCGGGCCGCACGGTTATCCATAGCTTATGCTTTCCGTGGGTTGTTCAGACTCAGGCTTTGTTTGAAGGCACTCCAGCGCTGGCCGTCTTCTTCATTGAAGGCGCGCATCGCGGAGAGGGTAAAAATCATTAAGATGTTGCTATCCGGAACCCGGGCCGCCAACTGTCGCTGCCACACGGCTTGTCCGTTACGATCGAAGGCGGTTTCAACTTCTACCGCACGCAAAGCGTTATCCGCGCCAGCCGTAACCCGAACAAACTCAGTCTGCTGAATGTGACCCATCTGGCTGCGCAACGTGTCCCACTGACGTTGAAACTCTTTTTCCGCATCGCTGTCCTCAGGAATCACACCCCGGCTCACCACTAATGCCAGTCCGCTGGCGTCATCCCGCAAAATATTCATGGTGGTGTCCTGCCAGGCAGCAGGAAAAAGCGCAAAAGCGCCTTCATTAAACTGATAATTCATAGGATGTCCGTTTTATTGATTGTTTGTGGCGGGTGGAACCAGGCTACGATAATCGCCATCAGCGTTATCGGCATTTGTGAGTATCTGTGTGTTATCACGAGCAACTTTGATATCAAAAAGCCGGGGAGAAATATCCGGGTCCCCGCCGCAACTGACGTCGTGGTTATCTTCACGAACCGTAATGATGTAGAACGCCTTCTCACTGGTGTCATCCAGGTCGTATCTCAGACATTGATCATCAAGCGCGGTGAGGTGATAAGTATGAATCGCGTTCGTCGCTACGGCGATAGCCTGATCAGCGCTGACTTCATGTTGCTCTGCACTCATGGTGGTATTCAACATGATGTGACTGACTTTTTGCTGGTCAATTTCGAACATCAACTGCTTCTCACCCATCTTATAGATAAGCCAGTGCTGATTATCACTGTTGTCTTCTTTTCCGGGTCCATAGGAAGCCCTGACCTGCTCTACACTATCGCCGACAGCGATGTTACGCGCCGTTGGCACCCCAGCACTGTTCAGGGAAATTTTCGCCAGAATCGTGTGACTGGCATTCCCAATCGCTGTCGCGCTATACAAATCGAAACCTTCATAGCTGTGATGGAAATAGTTAAAACGTTGTTTATCGATAACCGTTTCTCCAACGACCACCGAACTCAAGGCTTTGCCAGCACGAATAAAGCTTTGATTGCTCCATGCGTCGCCAGGCGTAAAGGCGAAATCGTTGAGTAAGATGGAAAAATCACCTGGATTAAGTGCAGGTGTTAACGTTTCCGTGCTGGATTCTGCATTGGCAATACATGTTAATAACAACAGTATTAATGCTGAAAAAGCGCGGCCTGGAAAACGATTTACGCTCATTGAGGTTTTTTATCAGGGTAAAGGGAGGAGAATACCAAATGAAATCGGCGTTGGCATCAGGTTATCATCGTGATCTTCAACGAATTGCCACAGCAGAGCAGCCCTTTTCAAAGTGGGGCTTATTCTTTTCATTCAAATTTTTTACGTTTCGACTTGCATCAGGACTTATCTCTTCTTGCAGCATCATTCCCACTTCCCCTGCTGATCTACGAGTACCGTTCCCGTTTTTATTACTGTCAGCGATAACGGATTGAACCTTATGACATACCTAACATCCGCATTTGTAAAAATCATACCTTCGACTTTTTTTGTCTGTTCAGCGTTTATAGTTTTACCTTAAAGAGTGATTTGTTTTCCATCTTTATTTCTGAAGCCAATGTATTTAACTCTATCGCAAACGTTAAAAAAATCACCGCAGCGGTTTAACAGAAGAACAGTGAAGTCCGATGTTGAGAAAACCTTAATTTAAGATTTTGAGAAATCTCTGTTTTCTTTAACCAATGCGTATCTCTGAGGGTAATCAACATCACCTTCGACAGGATTTTTATTTAAACCCAAGAAAGCGTATTACCCTTGCGAATCAGATTTGCTTCCCCTCTACCCTAACCAAAACCGGAGTTAAAAAAACTGTAGCCTGAGTCCCTTTTACAGTGCCATTGAGATTTTTATCTCCGTCCACAGAGCAATCTATTTTCTTACCGCTTCGGGTAACATAGCAGTAAGTTCCAATCAACCGACTGCCACGTTGTTCAATTTTTAGGCTTAAGGTTGAATACAATGTACCATCATTCTTTTTCTGGTCGCCGGCCCATTCACCCGAAAAAAGATCTGAAGTATTCAGACTGCATGAATATAATGATAAAACAAGAGAAAACTTAAACAGTATTTTTTCATATTAGTTTATAGATTTTTCGCATGTTAAATCAAGGAAGCCACTTAAACGACATTACTATAAAATCATTGAAGTACAATTCTTATCGACAGAACTTAGTAAGTTAATCTGGATGAAGCGTGCACAACTTAATCAGGTGAAATACCTTCATGCGTCTCAGTCAACCTTCCTTTTTCTACCCAACCTGTAATTTGATCGCCATCACGCGAGAGATACATAACACTATAGAAACTTTTGTATTCAACATAGGCGTATAATCTGTGCCCCGGAATGATAAAAACGCCTTTAAGCGCGCATTTTTTATTTGGTGCAGAATAAAACTGCAACCGCCCAACGCCGCTCACTTTGAAAACATTATCATTGTTATTTAAAATTACGCCTTTAGCACTTGCAAGCTTATCAAGGTCCGCACAAAAATCATTTGCTAAAACATTACATGGCAGTACCAAAACAGCAATCATTAATATCTTAATCATACTTACCCTAAGCTTTAACAACACTCACTCATTAATACAATTAATTTACACCAAAGAATTTTTCGATCAAAATCAACCAAAGCTAAAATGGATGAAGATGGATAAAATGGACAAGAACTTGATTAAAGCATCTCAATAAAGTAAATTAATTATTAAATAACTTTAAGACGAAAAAATATATTGCCATTTAGTTAATTATTACATAAGAGGCCTTCAATGGAGGGTTTACTTGTCAATACGGCTTATCTTTGACAATTACTTTCCCTCTTAAAAAATCATATTAGTTCATTGAATGGTAGTAATAGTAACGTTACTAAGGCAAATGGGTGTTTTCTGATTAAATGAAAAGGTGATCTCATGTTTATCCATATCAGAAAAACTCGTATAGCCAGTTGTCTCGTTTTCAGAATCGCCACGCGGGTAATTTGATAACTTCGCATCATGATAGTGCTTCTTGACATCACTGAGCGTGAAGCACTTTCCATTAAGTGAGAAACGCAGAAAAGGTGCCATACCTCCCGACGTTTTACTCAGACGCAATTCAATATCGGTTATCGTCGATGCATCTTCAAGCTTTACTTTTTCTCGAACCTGATAAAAATTGATATATTCATTCTGATTTATTAATTTGAACGCTAGCGGCGCACTATTAACATCATCTACAGAGAGATTTTTTACTAAAGGATTCATCTGCGAGATAAAATCCCATATATCTATTGCTTGTACCCTGGCATCAGCTACTCCACTTATCAAAACACTTAACAGTAACACTATTGCTCTAATATTGTGCTGACGATTTATTTTGTTGCAGTTAATATAAAGACATTGCACACTATTTTTTTGGGGTGACATTTTCGATATTATCATAGCATCTCCAATATCTTGATCAAGAAAAGAATAAAAAATTGGTAGCGAACTTAATAGCCCGCTACCAAAAAAAAGCACCTTAGCCGCCTGATTTATTTCTGTATGAAGCATCACACATTTTTTAGTTATCAGTGTTAAGGGTCATCATAACATGACTGATTTTTTCATGTTCAAGCTGAAAAGAGATGCGCTTATTATTAGCATCATAATATAGCCAATGTTGATTATCACTGTCAGCCGTTGTACCTTGACCATACTTGCTGACCAGCGCATTCTGCGTGTCGCCGATCTTGATGCCCCTGGCTGTTTCAATCGCGGGAGTGTTAATACTTATCTGCGCAATAAGGTAGCTGTCAATGTCGCGCTTTTCTTGTTGCCAGAATAGATTCGCAGTATAGATTTCAAAACCGTCAAATTGATGCTGGTAGTACTTATAGCTCATGTCTCCAGCAGGCACATCGCCAACAAAATTTTCACTGATCTGGTCGCCCGCCTGCTTCTGAATTTCACCGCTCCAAACGTCACCCAAAGCTAAAAAATGATGATTAATTATCACACGAAAGTCAGAAGTTTTTAGTTCAGTACTGGAACCATCAGCTATTACACCATGAGCATAAAAAGAAACAATAACTGCCAGCAGCATACCCAGGAGAAAATTAACTTTATTGTTAAGGCATGCCATTTAAAAAACCCCATTCAATAAGACGTGCAAACATCGTGTGTGACAGTGCGAAAACATAAAGCACTATCACACACGAATTTCATTACTCGGAAATGTTCTCCCACTTTCCGTTTTCTGATAGTACTATTTTGCTATTAACAACAACCGTAAGATTACTAATAACATTGTTAATAATATAGGTTGCATCATGATTGCGAAATTTATAGCTCAGAACCGGGCAGGAAGCTTCACCACAATCACTTTTCATGGCTTTTCCTTTTAATCTGACAACCGCCCCATCTGATTTCCTTACACCCTCATAACTGACGTCATTACACTCCGAACCAGCAGCACAGAGCGACGTTATCTTAATTTTAAACTTCTGCGTCTCGAAAACTTTCTCGCTATTGCTTTGTGTTTCTTTTGGACTTTTAGCGGGAGTAGCTGACTGTTCTTTATCAAAACGTTTTGCCCAAAGTGCAATATCTTCCTGCATTTTATTATTTTGACGATCATTACTTACATAACGTATTTCATTATCTTCAGGCAGCATCCATGCAGCGTAGACTTTACCGTCTGGCTGTATAACAAATGCTGATGCCTGCTCAAGATAAAGATCCTTTAACCAGCCCTCGACAAATATACCACCACTCGCTGTTTTGTGAGGTTCGCCAAAAACATCAAAATTCTGGATAAAGTTATTGTACTCACTACCTAGAACAGATTTTAAACTGGAAACGACATTCTGGTCATTAAAAATAGTTGAAACATTGCTCAGACTATTATACTGAGAATAAGTCGACTGGGTATCCGATGCAGTTGCAACACTTACTGAGCCACTTGTAAAAACAACCAAAAAAATTAACTTAATAAATAAATTCATTTTATTCACCTGAAAACTTTAAAAACTCAGCAGCTTCATTACTATAGCGCTTGGTCAAGCCGGTAGAATAATGTTCCCACCAGTTATAAGAAACACCATTTTTCACCGTAGTAGTTGAACCATATATTGACTTGTCATAATTCAACCTGGCGCTGACAAGGTCATTTTGGAATTCAGAAGAACCCATTTTTTCAACATAGTCAATTGATTTTTCAGTCAGTTGTGAAGACTTGACGATGTCATCACCACTCATCGAATTGAGTATAGCCTGAGCTCCCCCCACTCCTCTCATATGCGCTAATGACATAACAGCGGCTTGTTTCCCTGGGTCACTAAAATTAAGCGCTCCGGCTTTTTGAGCTGTCTGGTTCATATATTTTGACACCACCTCAAATTCTTCATCACTCCCCTGTCCATACTTCTTCCTGGCGGCAGCGATATCTTTATATGCAGGCCCAAATCCTTTTCTGAAACCGTACATTTCCGGAACACCGCCCTGTTCACCACCTGCTCCTTCTGACTTCATTATTGACCGGACAACACTATCATCGAGCTTCTTCGTATCACCAGAATTAGCGCTTTGTTTTAACGGCGCAGCGGCCCCTTTCGCCGGTGCCGCCGCTGCCTTGGGCGCAGCAGGCGCGGCCTGTCCTTTCTGCTTCGGTGGGAATAGATTCTCAACGGCCTGACTGATGTTCTGTTTATGACCTGAACCCGGAGCGCTTGTGCCCGGTTTCGCGCCATCCGTGTTCAGGTTCAGTTTACCGCCAGAGGTGGTGATATGACCATCGCCCTGCACGAAAATATTGAACCCCTTACCAACAATATTAATCTGGCCATTCGCGTTAAGTTCGATAGCGCTCTCACCGCATTCAAGCCGAAGTTTAGTCCCCGACCCAACGACATAGGTATCCACCACCGCATCAAGTTTTCCTTTACCGGTCAGCCGCTCTTCGCCCCCTTTTACACCGTGTACACGGTTGGTTTCAACGCGATAGAGTTCGTTACCGCCTGCATAGTGACTGTGATTGTTGGCAACGGAATGGCTGGAATCATTTTTAACATGCGTATCCATGTTCTTCTGCGCCTGGATCCACAAATGCTCCTCGCCCGCCTTATCCTCAAAGCGTAATGCGTTCGCGGTATCCGCAGTGCCGTCTTTCGAGCGACTCAAAAAGCCCATTTGTGTGGCGGCAGCCGGTAGTGCCCATGGCGGCATACTGGCTTCGTTGTAAACACGGCCAATGATCAACGGACGGTCCGGATCGCCGTTGATGAAGTCCACTACAACCTCATCGTTGACGCGCGGGATCTGTACCCCGCCGAAGCCCTGGCCTGCCCAGGCGCTTGACACCCGCACCCAGCACGAACTCGTGTCGTCCCCTTTCGCCAGACGGTCCCAGTGGAACTTTACCTTCACCCGGCCGTATTTGTCCGTCCAGATGCTCTCGCCTTTCGGCCCCACCACCTTCGCCGTCTGCGGGCCGTGCGTCTTCGGCCACGGCGTGTCCGGCTTCGCACGGTACGTCACCGCTGCCGGCAGCACCGTGAAGTCGATGTTGTGCCGCGTGGCACCCACGTCGCCGCTGGCGTAGCTGTTCTCTTCAAAGTCGTAGTGCGCCGACGTCACCAGGTATTTGCCGTTGTCGCTGAAG